>NZ_CP090959.1:2965833-3267500 GCF_024138675.1 Simiduia sp. 21SJ11W-1
TCGCCCTGTAAAAAAGCGCGTGCCTGGGCTGCAATGGCCGAGGGCACGGGCTCAGGGTTAATAAATTCATCAGGCACAAGCGTTACGCGCGCGGGCAATTCAGTATTGCTTTGCAACGCAATAATGCCTGCATCCAATTGGCTGTGGGATTTTTGAAGGTTTGCCTTTACGGGTTTGCCCGCGTCATCTTCCACCCCCAACACGTAAAATGCCGTGTGCGCGGCTTTAAAGGCCTGGGCAGGCTCAAAGCGGTATTCAAAGGTCAGGTTGCGCGCGCGCGGGCTGTGTTTAAAGGGGGCTTTTTCCGTGCGTGTGCAGCCTGCCAGGCAATCAAGATCATCGGCCAGCTCGTCTTCACTTAACCCTAGCCTGTCGAATAAACGCCAAAACAGCGGCTTGGCCTCACGCCGGTGAAACTCCAACAAGCCCGCCCAGGTTTCACACAACTGGCAGGCCAGAGGCTCACTTTCGCGCAGCTGCTCTGCACGCGTAGTCAATGCATCGCGCAATTCGGCGGTGGCAGTGAGTGTGTCGCTCTCGGGGGCGGCCACAGGTTCCGTGCGCCCAAGGTAGGGAATATTGTGTGCGCTTTGTTGTTCGCGCAGCCATTCAACCAGCTCTTGGGTGGAATCGCTGTCATCAATATTGTAGGCGCGAATGCTGTTTAATATGGGCGAGCTCTGCCAGCTATCGCCTTCAATGCCCTGTTGATTCAAGGCGCGCCAGCGCTCATACACCACCACTGAATCGCCGCCATTACCCACATCGGTTGCGCGCGCGGGCCGGTAGAGGTGCTCTACATTTTTAATAGAGTAACGGGGCTCGCCCAGCACCAGCGCCCCCTTCACCAGCGTGTATAAATCCACAAACACGTCATTGCGCAGCAGCTGGTCTACCTGATGCTCACACACGCCGTAGCGGCCCATGAGTTTTCGGCAGGCGGCGATTTCGTAATTGGCATAGTGGTAGATGTGCATGCTTGGGTCTTGCTCCCAACGCGCGTACACCCAGGCAATAAATTCCACAAAGGCCTGCTTTTCCTGTTCGGCATTGTGGGCCCAAAAATCGCGAAACTGGCGCTGGCCCTGCTCGTCAAAGTAGCTTGCGCCCCACAGGTACTCCAGCCCGCCGGGCACCAGCGGAAAACCTTCAATATCAAAAAACACATCCAGCCTGGATGCCGGCGGCAATAGCGCAAGGCCTGCTTTTTCGCCGGGCGCAGGTTTCAGAATTTCATACCAGGGCTGCGCCTTGCCCGCAGCTTGTTGCTGACGGCTGTGTATTTGGGCACGGGCTTGCACCTTCAGGCGCGCCAATATCGCCGGTGCCATGCCCGCAATGTAGGGCTGCTCGCAATCGGCCAACTGGCGCAAGGTGTGAATACCTGCGCCATTGAGTTTTTTAATTTGGCCCTTGGTAATGTTGGCCACCTGAAACAGATGATCGCGCGCGATCAATTGCGCCTGCGCCGCCTGCGACCACTCGCCCCAGCTGTCGGATTCCGCGGGATCTGGCATTTGGTTCGGCTCAAAATGCAGCTGCTGGGCCAGAAAGGCCTGTTTGATGGCGCGGTAGTAATAGAAGAAATCGTCTGTTCGAAATAGGTGATGTTCGCCATCACCGGTAACCACGGTCAGCTCTGCCGGGCGTACACCTTGCAACTGTGCCAGCATATCGGCGTAGCAACACAGTTGCACCAAATGTGCAGGCTTGGGGTTACCGGTGAGTTTGGTATCCCACACGGTGTAGTGATAATCGCCCAGGCTACTTTGCCCGGGCACCTTAATTAAAAAGTCGGCGTAGCCTGCAAAGGGCGCGTGCGCCAAATAGCCCTGAAAAATCACATCAACACCGCGCGCCATGGCCGCCCGGGTATTAGCAAGGCGCGCGCACGCATCCTGCCCATCTATCGTTTCGGCACAGAGGCCCTGGCTTGTAAGCTCGCGCAGTATGCGCGTTTCGTGCTCGAAACCACGGCGTTGCAACACATCCATCAGTGCCTCTGGGGCGTCGCGTTCGGGCGCCTCGTCCGGGCACTGCAAGGCCTGCCTGTTCATCCAGCTGGCAAAGGGGCTGGCTAAATAGGTGGTGAGGTCTGACGGGGCAAACACCCATTGGCCCTGTTGCTGCTGCATACGCTCTCCTGTTGGCTGGCTGCCGCGCTAGATTAACACGCCCATTTGAGTGGCATGGCCGGTGTGGGATGCACCTCTGGCTCCGGGGTATTGCACCAGGCCACGCACAGGCCCGCCGCGGTCATTTCATTGAGCTCTTGCACTGTGTAGGCACGATGTACGGTTTTGCCGCAGTTGTTGCAATAGCGCACGCTGTTATCGGTGGTGCTGGTGAGGTCGTCCCACTGTTTAGTGCACTTGAATTGGCCCTGGCTGGTTTCGCAGGCAATCATGGTTTTACCGCGGACAAGATTTTTCATGGCGTAATTCTCCGAAAGTTGTGTGTGTTGTCTTATGGGCTTTGCGGCTTGCGTTTGCCACTCGTTAAGGCCATATTAGTCGCCAGCGGCTACATGTCTACACCGGCTACATATTCATGTCGCTTTTTCAATCACATTCACCCACACATCAGAGGCACCCATGACAGATACCTGGGCTATTCGCTGGGATTTACTGGCACGTTACCGGCTGATTGAAATTATCGCCCTGTGGGAGGGCCGGCTCACCACCAACCACCTGTGCGACACCTTTGGCATGGGCCGCCAGCAGGCCAGCAAAGACATCAACACCTACCTGAAAGACATAGGCCCGGGCAACCTAGTGCTTGATCGCTCCATCAAGGGGTATGTGCCCACCCCCACCTTTAGCCCGCAAGTGACCAAGGGCGTGGCAGACGAGTATTTGCAGCTGATGGCGCGCAATAACGACCTGAGCCTGCGCTTTGAGAACCTGCCGTTGAATGTGGCCAATACCGAGGTACTCAGCCTGCCCATTCGCAATGTGGAGCCGCGGGTAATCCGCACCCTGGTGCGCGCCGCCCGCGAGCAAAAGCGCGTAGAGGTAGATTACGTAAGCGTGCACAACCCCAACCGCGAGGGCCGCATCATCGCCCCGCATACCCTGGTGTTTACGGGCATTCGCTGGCATGTGCGCGCCTGGTGTGAAAAGAATCAGGGCTTTAGGGATTTCGTGCTGAGCCGGTTTCGCGGCGAGCCGGAATTGCTGGATATGTCGCCTAAACAGGCAGATGACGATACCGCCTGGAACACCCAGGTGCCCATAGAGATCACCCCCGACACCCGCCTAACGCCAGATAAACAAGCCGTGGTGGCAGCCGACTACGGTATGGAAGACAACCGCCACCGCTTCACCGTGCGCGGCCCACTGGTGCACTACGCGCTGAAGCTTTTGCAGATTGATTACAAAACCATGGAACCCACGCCCGAGGCCCAGCAAATTGTATTGGCCAACCGCGAAGCACTGAAGCCCTGGCTGTTTGATTAGCCTTAAAACGCAACAAGCACCTACAGCACACTGAGGCCTCGGGATATACTCGCAGCCGCAAACCGGAAGCTCGACACAAAAGGACGCCACCGATGAATCACCTAGCCCCCCTCCCCTTGCGCGCCTTGCTGCTGGTGGCCGCCCTACTGGCCGGCTGCGCCACCAAAAACCAATACACGCCCATTGCCCAAGCACCGGCATTTGAAGCGGGCAACCTGCCCCCCATTGCGGTATTCACGCAGCATCCAAGCAACGCATTGCGCAAGGCCTGCAGCGAATTCACGCAACAATCTTTAATGCATCACTGCCGGTTAAATACGGTGAGCGGGGAAAAAATTCAACAAGCACTATATAAAAGCGGCCAATTCAGCGCGCAAGATGAGCCCCAATACACGCCCGACTACACCCTGCAGCTAGCCACCGCCCGCTATCATGAAGAAAAGGTAGAAGACTTGGGCAACGCAGTGGTTTCAGGCTTGTCGCTCATGTTGGTGCCCCTGTTGCAAACCTTTGAATTTCACACAGAGGTTAACCTGCGGTGGCGCGGCCAATTGCTGGATACCTTTTCTGTAACCGCACCCTTTACCCAAAGTGTCAATTTGGCCAACCCGCAAACCAAGTTTTTTCAACAAACTGCCGAGGCCGTGGCCGCAGCCCTTTTGGCAGAGCTCTCCGCGCGCAACAGTTTCTCGCCGGAATTTTTGGCGGAAAAGCTGCAATCCACTCACTATGGGCGCGATTTACAGCTGCCCCAAAGCGCAGGCAATTACCTGCTTGATGAACGCCTATGGCTGCGCCACCCGTTGCAGGGCACAGTGGTAAATTTTATTCACAAAGATTTTCAGTTTGATCAATTCACCCTCAGTATCTACCCGCTGCGCCGCCTAGACTGGCACGACACAGAGGCCGCCATAGCCTACGAGGCCAACGCCCTGCAAGCAGACATACAAGCAACGGCGGCCGCGCACAATACCGAAGTAAGCTTTGATACACCGGCACATCTCACCTGGAAAATACGCAATACCAAGGTGCCTGTAATCTACCTCACCGGGAAACACACAGGGCCCGAAGGTGAGCAACTGACCTCACGCATTTACATACTGGCCCAGCAAGATAAAGCCCTGCTGGCCTCCAGTACCCTAGAAGGTGAAAACCCGCCACTGGCGGGTTTTGAACAGGCAGTGCAAGCGCTGACGGCGGAACTTCAGGTGCCGCCGGAATCGCCTTTTATGGCCGGCCTGCGCACGGAGTTACGCAAGCAACAAACCAAAGCCGCTAAACAAAATTGAGGCTAGGCGCCCGCGCGGCTCTGGGCCAATACGGCGTCAATATCGGCCGCGCTATGGCGCTCTTTGAGCTGACGGGCTTCATCGCCCCACACTTTATTTACCAGGCGCCCGCGCTGTACCGCCGGGCGCGCCTTAATGGCATCGGCCCAGCGTTTGACATGGGTGTATTCATGCACCGATAAAAACTCCCCGGCCTCATACAAACCGCCCTGCACCAGCAAACCATACCAGGGGTACACGCAGATATCGGCAATGGTGTAGTCATCACCGGCCAGAAAGTTGCGCTCACTGAGCTGCTTATCCAACACATCAAGCTGGCGCTTTACTTCCATGGCGTAGCGATCAATGGGGTATTCCAGCTTCTCGGGCGCGTAGGCATAAAAGTGGCCAAAGCCACCGCCCAAAAAGGGCGCGGCCCCCATTTGCCAGAACAACCAGTTCAGCGTTTCAGTGCGGGCGGTAAATTCTTTAGGCAAAAACGCATCAAACTTTTCGGCCAAATACAGCAATATTGCACCCGACTCAAACACCCGGGTGGGCGTGGCGGTGGCGTGATCTACCAGCGCTGGAATTTTTGAATTGGGGTTTGCCGCCACAAAGCCGCTGGCAAACTGCTCGCCCTCGCCTATGTGCACAAGCCAGGCATCGTACTCGGCCTCTGAAAAACCGAGCGCCAACAGCTCCTCCAGCATAATGGTTACCTTCACCCCGTTGGGTGTGGCCATGGAATACAACTGCAGCGGGTGCTTACCTACGGGCAGTGCCGCCTCGTGGGTGGCCCCGGCAATGGGCCGGTTGATATTGGCAAATTTTCCACCGCTGTCTTTATCCCAGGTCCATACCTTGGGTGGGGTGTATTTGGTTGAATCAGACATACATTACTCCAACTGGGTGGTACATAGGGGCGGGCATGCGCCCGCCGTATCATCGCCTTACAGATCAACAATGTAGCCTGTTGTTACGAAATCAACCGCAGAGCTCATCACAGCCGGTAAATGCGCTGCCACATTGTGCAAAAAACACCCAACCCGCTCGACTTCGGCCCGCCAACTCTTTATAGTGCGCCCCCCTCGCGTTGGCCCAGGCCCGCATTCCGGCCCCGGCCACACACGCACACCCAGGTATTTTTGTGATCTCCACCGCTAACATCACCATGCAGTTTGGCGCAGCGCCCCTGTTTGAAAACATTTCCGCCAAATTCGGCAATGGCAACCGCTACGGCCTGATTGGCGCCAACGGCTGCGGCAAATCCACCTTCATGAAAATCCTGAGTGGCGCACTGGCCCCCAGCGCAGGCAATGTGTCTATTGAGCCCGGCTGCACGGTGGGCACCCTAAGCCAGGATCAATTCGCCTTTGAAGAACACACAGTGGTAGACACCGTCATCATGGGCGATGTAGCGCTATGGAAAATCAAGCAAGCGCGCGATGCCATCTACGCCAAAGCCGAAATGACAGAGGCAGACGGCATGGCCGTGGCCGAGCTGGAAGTGCAATTTGCCGAGCGCGACGGCTACAGCGCCGAAAGCCGTGCCGGTGAAATTCTGCTGCAGGCAGGCATAGATGAAAGCTTTCACTTCGGGCTGATGAAACAAGTAGCCCCTGGCTGGAAGCTGCGCGTGCTGCTAGCCCAGGCGCTGTTTGCCAACCCGGATATCCTGCTGTTAGACGAACCCACCAACAACCTGGACATTCACACAATCAGCTGGCTGGAAGACATGCTCAATGCGCGCTCAAGCACCATGATCATCATCTCCCACGATCGCCACTTCCTGAACGCCGTGTGCACTCACATGGCAGATATAGACTATGGCGAGCTGCGCATCTACCCCGGCAACTACGAAGCCTTTGTGGCCGCCGCCAATTTAGCGCGCGAGCAATTACTGAGCGAGAACGCGAAGAAATCCGCGGAAATAGAAGACCTACAGGCCTTCGTAAATCGCTTTTCCGCCAACGCCTCAAAAGCCAAACAGGCCACTTCACGCGCGCGCAAGCTAGAAAAAATCAGCCTGGATGAAGTGAAAGCCACAAGCCGGGTAGCCCCATTTATTCGCCTAAAGCAGGATAAAAAATTACACCGCCAGGCACTGGTGCTGGAACAACTTGGCCACGGCTTTGAAGCCCCGCTGTTTGCCGGTGGTGAACTGATTCTGGAAGCCGGCGCCAAGCTTGCCGTCATTGGTGAAAACGGCGCGGGCAAAACCACATTGCTGCGTTGCCTGATTAACGAAATCACTGCCAATCACGGCACGGTAAAGTGGGCCGAAAACGCCACCATCGGCTACTGCCCACAAGACAGCACCGCCGACTTCAACTGCGACCTCACATTGTTTGAATGGATGTCGCAATGGCGCACACCCAAACACGACGACCTGCAAGTGCGCGGCATGCTCGGGCGCCTGCTGTTCACCGCAGACGACGCCAACAAAAAAGTGCGCGTATGCTCCGGCGGAGAAAAAAATCGCCTACTGTTTGGCAAGCTCATGATGATGGATTTAAACGTGCTGGTAATGGATGAACCCACCAACCACCTGGACATGGAAGCCATTGAAGCACTCAACAACGCCCTCAAAGGCTTCGACGGCACGCTCATTTTCGTAAGCCACGATCGCGAGTTTGTGTCATCACTTGCAACCCGCGTGCTGGAGATAAAAGACCGGCAGCTAATCGACTTTCAAGGCACCTTTGATGAGTATGTGGCGCACAGGGCGGGGGCTTAAAGCGGCTTGGTGCACGGGTAGAGGCTCGAATTTTATCTAATGGTTATCGCTTTTAACCTCACCGTTGATTCCGATCCCCGCATTCACGCCAGTAAAAGCTTGATACATCTGCCCGCCACCTTTGCAATGGATTTGTTGGAGGCGGACAGAAATTGATTCAGGCGATGCTTGATAGTGCTGGGAGCCTATCTCGCCTAGGGTAATTAACTCCGACCCTTTTATCCGGACAATATGCTAGTTTATTGATCGAAGATCTGCACTGGTTTCACTGTCAACGCCACTCATTGGCCGCCGTCCAACTTTTAACAAAAGGCTGACCCGAGCGTGCTGCCTCTATGACAGGCGCAAGAAAGCTTGTTACTTGAGCGACGATATCAGAAAAATCGTTTGGTAAATGCTCCTGATTAATTCGCCGGCAAAATGCTGCCCACTGAACCTGTTTTTCTTCGATGAATGGTGCTTGGAATGCGACGATATTATCTGACAGGGCTGTGCCGCGCTGTTTAAATGTAAGCTGAATTGCTTGGGCTAATTGACTGCCATTGAAGTTAAACTGTCGCGAGAGCAGCCAAATATCATAAAAGTCCTTCATTCGGCTGTTCAGAACTCCGAGCTTGACCATCGCTTCGAACTTCTCCGCGATAGCGCTCTCACGGCTGTAGCAGAGCAATCTCGGAGCAGTGAAGTCGAGCATGGTCGGCAGATCACATTCCTCCGGACATGGGTGCACAATATCGCCGAACCCAATGTCAATCTGCATATTAATTCTGGCTGAATCAAGAGTGCCGCGAAACCTTATGCGAACACCCTGATAGTCTGCATCCTCTTTGATGCGTTCAGATTGAATTGAGTCAACGTCGAAATCCAAACCGTCGGGCTCAACCGCCAAATTAAGAATTTCAGTTATCTGCGATACGATATTGGCTTCATCATTGCTGGTTTTTCCCAGCATATCGATGTCCATCGTTGGCCTGAATTCCGGTGATTCCCAAACACGCAGCATCAGAGCACCTTTAAGGATGAAGTGCTTTGAGTGGGTTGATTGGGACAAGCGATATAAAAATCTCTCCATGGCATAGTATTGGAGCAATTCGGCAAATGGCCGTTTATCGCTTCTTGCGCGGTTCAGTAGTTTTTGGCGTACCGAGGCTGCGATATTTTTAGTTGTGTTCATGGCGCACATCCTTGTGCGCCACCCTTACGGGCAGCCTGCGGCTGTGCAAAATTTCTATCCTGAAATTTTGTCAAAGTGTGGCCTCTAAGTAGGGGCGCATTATTTTTTCGACTCGGCAGACTCTTGCATACATTATTAGCTTTTCGAGATTAAATGTTTTGCGCGCTTTATAGAATTTCAGTGCTTCTAGCACTATGTCCATTCCCAGCTTGTTTCTGAATTTAAAGCAGTCAGCCAGAGTCTTTTCTGGGCAGTAAATATTGATTGAAACACCATCAATCTGATGCGTTTCAACCCCTTCTTTCAGTGCAGCCTCAGAAAACCTATGCACCGAGATCGGTGGATAGTCTACCCGAGGAGTTTCCGCGCCTTTGGGCAGAGCAATAGAAACAGCATGCGGAATTTGGGTGGTGATATCGTGATAAGCCAGTGCCGAAACGAGGCAGATGACTGCTTGAGGAACCCGTTTGGCAACGATCACAAGGTCCGGATCAGATATTTGGTCCTGATCCATAAGGCGATAAACACCACGAGATAGGACCTCTAGCTCACCGGAATCTCTGAGTTGGTACAGAGTTCGAGGGTGAATCCCCGCCTGGATTGCATCCATTGTCCGAATTGTGCCCCCCAGCTCTCGGATGGCATCAAGGGCCTTACGGCAGGCTTTGC
Organism: Simiduia sp. 21SJ11W-1; assembly: GCF_024138675.1. Taxonomy (NCBI): domain Bacteria; kingdom Pseudomonadati; phylum Pseudomonadota; class Gammaproteobacteria; order Cellvibrionales; family Cellvibrionaceae; genus Simiduia; species Simiduia sp. 21SJ11W-1. The sequence continues at coordinate 2,975,143 of NZ_CP090959.1, forward strand.
TTGTTGCAGGCATTCTGGCCACGGATAATAAAACCTATAGAAATAAATATGTATAGGTAATACTATCCATTTGAGTGGGAGTCGGCAAGTAATGAATGATGAAGGGTAATTGCCGTGTAACATGGCTAACCACCTGAGGAGTGACTTGCTCACCGGCCCGCAGCTTCATCCATGATGTTGCTAAATGTCGGCAATTATCAGGATTTGCCGACGTTTAGTTACAGGTGATGGGTTTAGAATTGTCGTGATACTTAAACCCAGGGTTTAACAATCGACGATATTTCAAACCATATGCCTTTCCCGCTGTTCCGACCACAGCCTTGGTGGATCCACTGCCAAGTCAAACAGGGTGATATTAGGCGGCAAGCAGTCATCCAAAATGGCCTCGACGATGTCCGGCGCCAACGTGGTCAGGTTAACCATCCGGCTGATGTAGCTATTGTCGAGCCCCTCCAATTGGGCGATCTCGCGCAATGAGCTGACCTCGCCTGTTTCCAGCATCTGCAACCAACGGTGCCTTCGAGCCAGCGCCAGCTGCAGTGGTGTTGGCTGGGTATCCCAAGGCCTGGGCTCCTGGACGGTTCCGTCTGGCAAGGTGATCAAGCGCCACCCGCTACGGCGCTTCAGGTTGATGGGGACGTTGATGCTCAGCTTGCCGTCACTGGACTCGACAACACTGGCCGCACCTGGTCGCTCGAGCTCAAAGGGGTAGCCGCTACCTTTGTTGCTCACCCCGTCCTTCGGGCTCGCCGCTTCGCGGTCCACAGAGCGGTCTAATTTTTTTCCTGAAAAATTTGTCATGCCACATCCTCCTGCTTGTAGAAGTCCGCGATTACAAAGGTGGCGAAATCCGTAAACCCTTGCCAAATAGGGCCTGTAATGTGGCGAACCGACAATAAGAAACCCCACCTTCCTTCGAAGGTGGGGCTTTGTATTGGTGGTGGGTCGGGACGCCGGTTCGATTCCCTCAATAGGAACTCAATTAGCCCCTCAATTACGTCAGCAAGCTAATGCGGGTTTATGCTTCCGCAGGAACATCAGAATCTTGTTTGACAGTGTTTTGTCTTAATAGGCAATGCTCGGGAAAATATCACTTTTAAGCATGTGCTTGCGGTGGCTTGATCAGAGACTCAGCCGGAATACCCAAGCCCTCATGCAGCTTCCAGATCATTTTTAGGGTGAGCGAGCGTTTGTGATTGAGAATTTCATAGACCCGGTTGCTTTTACCAATCATGGGCTCGAGGTCTTTCACTGTTAGACCTTTGCGCTCCATCTCGAACTTGATGGCTTCTACAGGATCAGGCAAATCCATAGGAAAATTTTTGGCTTCATAAGCTTCGATAAGTGTGACCATGACATCCAGCTTTTCACCTTCGGGTGTGTCAGGGCCAGCCATCATCAGACTTTCAATTTCTTTTAATGCCGCTCGGTAGTCGGCATCAGTTTTGATCGGTTTGATGTCCATAATTTTTACCTCTCGTTTCTACCTGGTAGGCAATTAAATAGTTTGCACGTCAATTTTGTCGTATTGCGCATGGGTACCGATGAATCGGATGTACACAACGCGATAGGCATAGTTGATCCACGCGACCAAACGGTACTTGTTACCCGCAATATTGAAAACCGCACGCCCATCTTTGAGGATGCTGGCATTCCTGAAATCCTGCTTTATATCAGCTGGTGCGCTCCAGTCAGCCACTAAGGCATGTCGATACCAAGCAAGCGTAGGCTCTTTCGCATCCATGTATTCCGGGTGTTCTTCCCAGAAAGCTTTCAGTGTCGATAAGGCAATGATTCTCATAGAGTCAATAATAGTCCCAAAATGGGACTTGCTCAACTAAAATTATATCCACGGATGGATGGTATGCCGCGAGCGCATGGATGTGCAGGAGCGGCTGGAGGATCAATATGAATGAATTTCAAGCACTTATGACAGAAAGAGAGCTGTGTAATCGATGGCAGGTAAGCGAGGCGACACTGGAGCGATGGCGATCTGAGGGCATTGGCCCAATTTGCGTGAAACTGGGCGGCCAAGTCAGGTACAGGCGAGAGGATGTGGCCAGTTGCTTGAGAAGGAGCTCATTCAGCAGGGCTTGTTGTTTGTCGGTTAAGTTGGTCATCCAGGCCTCCTTGGTAGCCTATAAGATAACCACTTACACAGTTTGATTTACACCCTCTCTGGGCGACAGGGGATGTTGATTTAGGTGCCACAAGGGTCCGCCGCGCCGATGCATTAAAACACAGCGTCATTTTTAGAGATTGTTGAAATTTGTTGAAATTTTGACCAAGCGATTCCTCTGCATGATGCAGTTTTCCCGCTGTATAAACACCTATGAAAACCAAATCCTATACCTCAAACAACCGTACTGACTGCTAGAGAGGCTACCAATCACTCAAGTACACTGGCTGGCGCTTAACGCAAACATGGAGAAGTAGCGTGATTAAAGATATGACATTTAACGGCAGACAACTCATTTGGCCGGGTAAGGGAACGTTTAAGGCGACCTCTGGACTGCCAGAACACCAAATGCCCAAGCACCAGTGCGTTAAAGATTTTGGCCCCATTCCGGAAGGCAACTACAAGGTGTTCATTGCTGACCAGGGTACCGCCAAGGATGATGGAACGGGGCGCTGTGCCATTTCTCCAGCATGGGGTATTCAAACTATCCCACGCGGTGAAGCCGCCAAATACTGTGAACCGTATTGGGCCAACTGGGGGTTTAATCGCGCTCGCATGGAACCTGCTGATAACGCCACCAAAAATCGCTGCGCACCCATTTTTAGGAACGGCTTCTATTTACACGATTCAACGAAGGGTTATAGTCACGGCTGCATTGAAGTGGAAGGGCGCATTTTCCGCATGCTGCGTGAATACAATCGAACTTCCAACAAAAGCACATTACTCATCAATGTGACCTACACACCAGGAGTGTCTACCAATGGCGGCACCAAACGTTAAGTGGTTAGCGATACCACTGCTCGCTTCATGTGGCCAACTTTCAGTAGCCAACCCGCTAACGATTGAAAATAACTTGGCGTCTTGCCTAACCGTTGAAAAGGCTACGCTCCAGCGCGTGGAGGGTTACGCCATAGCAAATCTAAGCTTCAAACTTACCCAATCCACTGCCGCCTGCGGATGTAAATCAAGATTAAATGACTACACCGTGGTGGCTCAGTACGCAGACTGGCAGCGTGTGGTCATGCAGGGTAAAGTTGCGCTAAATGACAAAGGCCAGCAAAGTATTCCTGTAAGTGCAGACTACGCATTGGTTGAAAACCAGCCGCTTACGATGACTATTGGCTGTGCCGAAGCGGACTAACACTGAAAACGTAAGGCGCCTTTCTTAAAGCGCCTTTGCTTCAGCTATCAAAGATCATTTGTATTGGTGGAGGCGGGGCGGTCCGACGCTTCGGGATTTCATTCGGGCAGTCCTTGGCCCTCACCCCTTGGGGCGCCTTTGGCGTGCAAAGCGGCTGTCCTGCCGCTTTGTGGCCGCGCCTGCGTATCCATGCGCTCTCGGCATTAGTGCATCCCTGCACGTCAACCATAAGGGGGTTCTGCATACCACCTTCTTCCAGCCAATAAAAAACCCCACCTTCCTTCGAAGGTGGGGTTTTGTATTGGTGGAGGCGGGGGGATTTGAACCCCCGTCCGACAGTACTCCGCCGTCAGCTCTACATGTTTAGTTCCACTATTTGATTTAACAACTTACAGCCCAGTGGCCAAGACGTAAGAAGCGATCCTGATAAGTTTTAGCAGATCCACCCCAGGCAGGCTTCACAGCGATCCAGTTCTATATGACAGTCTTCAACGCGGTACTGGCACCTTGCTAAAGACCGCTAAGGGCGAACCCTTAGTTAGTGCTTCATCAGCAGCTTACGCTGCTAACTGGGCACCGTAGTTGTCGTCGTTGGCAACTAATAGTTTGCAGCTTTGGATTAAGGTGATTAGCTACCCTCACCACATGCACATCGGGTTTTGTTACCGCCGTCGAATCCTAATCGCCCCCTTTTCTTCGTAGAAGCGCTTATGGCTGCGTTGCGGTGCTGTCTCGCAGTGCTCATGTACCTGTGTACACTCCGCGCTACCGCGTTGCGCGCCTTGCCCTAAACGCTTCTACTTAAACCTTTGGGGTAACGGATGCGCCGTTACGGCCAGAACACCGGCAGCGCTGGGCGGCCGGGCTGGGGATTATAGGAAATCCCCGTACTTATATCTATGGGCAATTTGGCGGCACTTCAAGCAATTGGCCGCAAGCCCTGTTTACAGGCAGGCCAACGGATGCTGGGCTAGACTTTCCCTACCTATCAAGGCGCCTTGCTATGCAGCTTGTTTACATACTATTGGCCGCAGGGGCCTATTACCTTGCGGGCCGCTTGGGGCTGCTTTTGGCGATACCCCCAGGCTTTGCTTCGGCCGTGTGGCCCGCAGCCGGTATTGGCCTTGCCTGCGCACTGCTGCTTTCGCGCCAAGCGGCCTGCGCGGGCGCCGCTATTGGCTCGTTTTTTCTCAACCTTGGGGTTATAAGCCAGGGGTTTACCGAGGTGAACGCCGCGATGCTGCCACTGCCCACGGCCATCGCAACCGGAGCCGCCATTCAGGTGTGGGTTGGGCACGGGCTTTACCTTCGCCTTATAGGCACACACCTGTGCATAGATACCCCACGCCAGATTGGCAGCTTTCTTGCCCTTATCAGCCCTCTCGGATGCCTTGTGGGGGCAAGCGTGGGTACCACAGGCTTACTCTTCAAGGGCTTTATAGAACCCAGCCAGCTGGGCTTCACCTGGTTTACCTGGTGGCTGGGCGACACCATAGGGGTCATGCTTTTTGCCCCATTGCTGCTTACCCTTGCCGCCAAAGATACACGCCTAACCCCGCTGCGGCGGGTGAGTATTGCCACACCCATTGCGGTTATTTTTACTGCCGTTACGTTGCTGTTTGTGTGGTCTAGCGGCAATCGTGCAGAGCAAGACGCAAAATATATCGACACAGAAAGCGCAGAAATCTTTGAAGATGCCGAGGCGCGCCTGCAAATTGCCTCGAACCTGTTAAATGCGTTTGATGCAGCTCTGGCCGATGCCGGCAATCTGACCCAGGCACAGTTTGACCAGATGGCGAGCATTTTGCTCACTGAGGCAGACTGGGTAAAAGCTGTCAGCTGGGTACCTATTGTGCCCCAATCTGAACGCAAGGCGTTTGAAGAGTTGATGCAGAGGCACACCCATGAAAATTTTACACTGGTAGAAATTGGCGGCGCCCAAGCGCTGGTACCTGCCTCAGAACAACATACCTATTACCCCGTGCAGTTTATCTACCCCCAACAGGGCAACGAGCGCGCCATTGGCTTGAACCTTGGCGCAAACGGCTCACGGTTAAAAGCACTCGAAAACGCCCATGCGCTGCGCAGGCCTGTTGCCACAGAACCCATTCAGCTGGTGCAATCTGAGCAAACGGTACCGGCGATGATTTTATACAAGCCCATTTATCAACGGGCGCTAGAACAGGTAAGCGCCCAACATCCCATATTCAGCCGCACAAAACTGCACGGTTACATTAGCGGCGTTTTTACCTTCCCAAAACTGTTTGGCGATTTGTTTGAAAGTGCTGCCCACAAGCAGTTAAGCGTATCTCTGGAAGACCTAACAGAACCAGCCAAGCCCCAAATACTTATTACCAATAGCGAGCCCGCGCTGGCGGGCTATACCCCGCTCACCTACGCCACTCATTTTGGTGAGCGGGTATACCGGTTTACCTTCACACCCAGCAACGCCTTTGCCAGCTCGGCTAAAGATTGGTCTAGCTGGAACATTCTCACCTTCGGTTTTCTACTTGCGGCCCTGTTCCAGGGCTTTATTCTTCTACTTACCGGGCATACCAAATCCGTAGAAGCGGAAGTTGCCCGGCAAACCAAATTGCTACAGCACGCAAAAGAACAAGCAGAAAGCGCGAGCAGGGCCAAAACCCGATTTTTAGCCAACATGAGCCATGAGTTGCGTACGCCATTGCATGCAGTAACCGGGCTTTTGGCCATGAGTTTGAAAACACCCCTGAACGCCCAGCAACAACACTACCTTAACAAGGCGCAGGTGGCAGCCAGCGCGTTGGTGGCTTTGATCAACCAAACCATAGACTACTCAAAAATCGAAGCCGGCAAACTTAGCCTGAAACACGAAGCGTTTAGCATTAAAACCCTGCTGCACCGGGTGCACACTATTTTTACCGTTGAGGCAGAGGCCAAAGGCATAAGCCTAAGCTTTCATCTGCCACAACAGGTGCCAGAGCACTTTATTGGCGATTCTCTTAGAATTGAACAGGTGCTAACCAACCTGCTGGGAAATGCCGTTAAATTTACCGAACAAGGCAGGGTAGATTTTTCACTTTCTATTGAGCTTGATGAAACGCCACACACCTGTGCAAAGCTGGCATTTGAAATAACCGATACCGGCATTGGTATTTCACAGGAGAATACCGAAACCCTGTTTGAAGCATTTCAGCAAGGTGATAGCAGCAATACACGCAAGTTTGGCGGCACAGGGCTAGGCCTGAGCATTTGCAAAAAGCTGGCAGAAACCATGCAGGGCAGCCTTGCCATCAGCAGCCAAGCCGGCCAGGGCACTTGCGCGCGGTTTTCAATCGCTTTGCCCGTAGAAAACCCAGAGGCAACCGTTAACCTGCAACTCACGCCCAGCCAAACCAAGAGTGCACTGGCACAATTACCCGAAATAGATGCAACCTTCTTGCAGGGGCACTCGGTATTAATTGTTGAAGACATTGAGATTAATCAAGAGATTGCACGCTTCATGCTAGAAGACCACGGCGCAGAGGTATGCGTGGCAAACAACGGCCGGGAAGCCCTTGATATTCTAAGTAACAAGCCGGGGTTTGATTTGATTCTTATGGATATTCAAATGCCGGAAATGGACGGGCTGGAAGCAACGCGTAGAATTCGCGAATTAAATGATGTAAATCACATACCCATAGTAGCGATGACAGCAAACGCCATTAAAGGTGACATACACGACTGCATGGCGGCGGGCATGAATGCACATGTTGCCAAACCCATAGATGAACAAGACCTGATGACCAAAATTCACCAATGCCTGTTGGGCAATCGCGCGAGTAACGCCAACGCCTAGTGATCTGCCCCGCTTTTTAGCAAGCGATTCAAATGGCGCTCGTATATTGCCTCATACTCACCCGAGGCCTTGAGCTCAGCCAAGGCTACGTCAAACGCTTTACACAACGCCTCGTCTTTAAAGCCCATACGGGTTTCAAGCGCCGGAAATATTTCATGGAACACCACATCGGCAGTGCCCTGCCCCCGCGCGCGCAAAGCCTTGCGCGCATGCAGGAAGATAAACATGTCGCCCGCGCTTACCTGGTAGCGGCCACCGTATAGCATTTTGGCCTGCAGGCTTGGCTTGTTAACCTCCTGATAACGGCCCTCTTCTACCACCGCCGCAAAACTTTCACCAAAATAGGTTACCGCCCCTTCAAAGGTCACAATGCTCTTGCCGCTCAGATCACTCACACTGCTGATGGCAAAACGGCTATCGGCAAGGGTGATTGCCACATCGCGAAACCGGAACGCAGGCTCGCTCTTGCAGGCCTCAAAGGGCATGGCTTCAAGAATGTTCGCCACTGAATCAAGGCGGCCGGCCTCGAAGCTTGCCCACAGGCCTTTATTGCTGTGGCCGAACACAAAAGCCGGCTCGTAGTTGGGAATTCTGGCGAAGGTTGCGCGAATGATGTCGGCAAATACGCCCGACTGGCTCTCTGCGATGAAATAGGGCTCAAAATTGCCCATGCCCACGGTAACAGCCTGAACCTGAGGCCCAGCCTCTGCCATATGGGCCACTGGCCCTTGGCCCAGCGCGGGTAAGGCCGCCCACCACAAGGGCAGGCCCAGTAAAATTGGTTGTAACGACAACTTGGCTCGTTTCATCTACCCCATTCCTCTTGGGCGCACATTCCATCTAATGACTATAGCTTAGTTTCTGAACAGGCATTCACTCAGCCAAAGCGCTACCCAAAAGCCACGCCATTAGGGTTGCCAAGGGCCATTTGTTAACATGAGCGCCTTTTATGCGCCCAGATGGAATTTCATGACTATTGAACTTAGTAGACGCCTAAGCGCCCTCACCCGAATCATTGAGCGGCAGCATGCGCGTGTTCACTACCAAATACTATGGGATTGCTGCTGCGATCACGGCTTGCTTGGCCGCCATTTTCTTGCACAAGCATCTATTGAAAGGGTGCATTTTGTAGACAGGGTTTCAGACATCACGGCACGCCTTTCGCCAATGCTTCGCGAATTTGGCCCAAGCCGCTACCAGCTACTTACACAGGATGCCGCAACACTGACGCTCGACACTGAATCACAGCATTTGATTGTAATTGCAGGTATTGGTGGCGAACTGGCCACCCACATCCTTCAAACCCTGGTAGAGAACAATCCGCACGCCCAAGTGGACTTTCTGCTGTGCCCGAACAACGCAATTTTTAACCTGAGAGATTACCTGGCAGCAGGCCCTTTCAACCTGCTACACGAGCAGCTAATCAGAGAGCGCAAGTGGTTCTATGAAGCCATACTGGTAAGCAAAGGAGTCGCAACCACGCCGGTATCAGTCACCGGTGAATTTTGGAATGAGGGCAATAAAGATCATGTGGATTACATGCAACGCTTGGTTGGGCACCTGCATTCTCTAACGAAATCCAAAACGCCAGAGAATGCGAAAGCAAGGCTGAACGCCTACAACCTGTGCTTCAAATAAATCTGAAAAATCCGCTTGGCGCGCTGTGAACTTAACTGTGAACTTAGCTTTGAGCTTATGAGGTACACCGCAAAATCGCGTAGCGCCCTTCAAATGTTACCGCCTCACTACCGCCACAAGCGATGCTGGCCTGAAGGGTAATACTGGCTTTACCCCGTGAATGAAAGGCTTCAAAAAATTGCGCGAGCGCATCGCTACCGGGTGTTTTGCAAATGGCCGTAATATCCCCTTTTACCGGTGCCAAATATTTGATGTGGCCCTCTGCCACCACCTGATTACATACAATACCCGCCTCTTGCGTTTTGAGGTAGGCAAAGCCCCAGCAGGCCATAACGGCTGCATTGTATAAGCTGCCGCCGAAGGCTGTGGATTTATCGTTAATGTTGGGGGCCAAGGGGGCTTTGAGCACCAGTGTGTGGCCGTCGTAACTTGCAAGCCGCAAACCCATAAAGCCCGTGAGCGGCAGGTGTTCATCAAAAAAGTGATTCAGTGTGTGGGCAACGTCGGCAGGTGGCTTCATGGTGTACAACTTTTACTAAAGGTGTTTTAGTGCGTGACTTTTTGTATTTGGTGTATCGCAGTCAACGTTTGGGGCGAGCGGCGCACTACTAGAGCAAATCCACAATGGTCTTTGCGGCTAACAAGGGCGTGGTAGTGTTTTCAACTACCGCCTGGTGAAGTTCACCCATGCGCTTTTGCACCTGTGGATTTTCTTTCAGGCGCTGCTCAAGCAACTGGTGAATCAGCTTTTTCATCCATTGGGCATTTTGTTTGGCACGCTTGCCTTCAAAGGCACCACACGCTTCGGCCAATTTTTGATAACTGGCAATCATATCCCACACGCTGTTTATGCCGGCCTTATTCAAGGCCGAACAGGTTTCTACACGGGGCGTCCAGAAGTCGCCGTGGCGAATTAAATGAAAGGCGTTTTGGTAGTGTTGTTGGGTGCGTGCGGCCAAATTTACACTCTCACCATCGGCCTTGTTAATTACCAGTGCATCGGCAAGCTCCATAATGCCGCGCTTGATGCCTTGCAATTCATCGCCGGCATTAGGGAGCATTAATACCAAAAAGAAATCCACCATGGCGGCCACTTCATATTCCGACTGCCCCACGCCCACGGTTTCTACCAAAATTACATCGTAACCTGCGGCTTCACACAAGAGCATTGTTTCACGGGTTTTTTGGGCAACGCCGCCTAGCGCACCTTCCGAGGGCGAAGGGCGAATATAAGCGTTTGGGTCGCGGGAGAGTTCTTCCATGCGGGTTTTATCGCCCAAAATACTGCCACCGCGCACCGGTGAGGAAGGGTCTACCGCCAGCACCGCCACTTTTTTACCCAGCCCGATAATGTACTTGCCAAAGGCTTCTATAAATGTGGATTTACCCACCCCGGGAATGCCGCTAATGCCAATGCGCAGGCTCTTGCCGGTATCGGGCAGCAGGGTTTCAAGCAGTTGCTGCGCTTCAATGCGGTGCCGCTCCAGCTTGCTTTCCACCAAAGTGATGGCTTTAGCCAGCGCGCGCCGGTTGCCCTGCTTTAACTGCTCGATATCAATCATAAAGTTTGCGTAGGCACCTAATTGCGGGCGGCTTTAATGGCTTCCAATACCTGGCGGGCAGACACGGGAATTTTTGTGCCCGGGCCAAAAATGCCCTTAACACCTGCCTGCTCAAGGAAGGGATAATCCTGCTTGGGAATCACACCGCCGGCCACCACTATGATGTCTGTAGCGCCTTGTTTTTCAAGCTCGGCAATCAGCTCGGGAATCAGGGTTTTGTGGCCGGCCGCCTGGGATGATACGCCTACCACGTGTACATCGTTCTCCACTGCCTGGCGCGCCACTTCTTCAGGTGTTGAAAACATGGGCGATAAATCAATATCAAAACCCACATCGGCAAAGGCTGTGGCAATCACCTTGGCGCCGCGGTCGTGGCCGTCTTGGCCCATTTTACACACCAACATACGCGGGCGCCGGCCCTCGGTTTGCTCGAAGGCTTCAATGTCGGATTTGATGGCGGTCCACTCAGGGTCATTCTCGTATGAGGCGCCATACACACCGGAGATGGTGCGCGCCTGTGCATTGTACCGCCCGAATACTTCTTCCATCGCGTCTGATATTTCTCCCACCGTGGCCCTGAGCCTTGCCGCTTTTACCGACAAGTCTAACAGATTACCCTGCCCGGTTTTGGCGGCTGCAGTAATGTCGGCCAGCGCCTGCTGCACGGCGGCATTGTTGCGGCTGCCACGCACCTGATTGATGCGCTTGATCTGCGATTCACGCACGGCCACGTTATCGATATCAAGAATTTCCAGATCTTCCTCTTCATCGAGCACATATTTATTCACGCCCACAATCACGTCTTCACCACGGTCAATGCGGGCCTGCTTTTTGGCGGCAGATTCTTCAATGCGCAATTTCGGCAGGCCCGCCTCAATGGCTTTGGCCATGCCGCCGTTTTCTTCAATTTCTTCAATCAGCTCCCAGGCTTTATCGGCAATTTCCTGGGTCAGGGTTTCCATCATGTAGGAACCGCCCCATGGGTCTACCACTTGGGTAATGCCGGTTTCTTCCTGAATAATAATTTGGGTGTTGCGGGCAATGCGGGCCGAGAATTCCGTAGGCAGTGCTACGGCTTCATCCAGCGCGTTGGTGTGCAGCGACTGGGTGCCGCCAAACACCGCGGCCATCGCCTCAATGGTTGTGCGAATCACATTGTTGTATGGGTCTTGCTCGGTAAGCGACCAGCCGGAAGTTTGGCTGTGGGTGCGCAGCATAGATGACTTGGGGTTCTGCGGCTTGAACTCTGCCATGATTTTATGCCACAGCAAACGGCCGGCGCGAAGCTTCGCGATTTCCATGTAGAAGTTCATGGAAATACCCCAGAAAAACGACAGCCGCGGGGCAAAGGCATCTACATCCAGGCCCGCAGCCAGCGCCGTGCGCACATACTCACGGCCATCAGAAAGCGTATAGGCAAGCTCAAGCGCCGCATCGGCACCGGCTTCCTGTATGTGATACCCGGAAATGGAAATGGAGTTGAATTTGGGCATGTGCTGGCTTGTGTAGCCAATAATGTCGCCGATAATTTTCATGGAAGGCGCAGGCGGGTAAATATACGTATTGCGCACCATGAATTCTTTCAGAATGTCGTTCTGAATGGTGCCGGCAAGCTTATCTTGCCCCACACCCTGCTCTTCTGCCGCCACTATGTAGTTTGCCAAAATTGGCAGTACGGCGCCGTTCATGGTCATGGAAACAGAAACTTTATCCAGAGGAATGCCATCGAACAGAATCTTCATGTCTTCCACGGAATCGATGGCCACACCGGCTTTACCTACATCACCGGCTACCCGCGGGTGATCTGAATCGTAACCACGGTGCGTGGCCAGATCAAAAGCCACAGACACACCCTGCGCACCGGCTTTCAGGTTTTTACGGTAAAACGCGTTGGATTCTTCGGCCGTTGAAAAGCCAGCGTATTGGCGAATGGTCCAGGGGCGGCCTGCGTACATGGTGGCCTGCGGGCCACGCACGTAGGGTGCAAGGCCCGGCAGCGTATCGGCATAGGGCAGCTTATCCAGATCGGCCCGGGTATAAAGCGGCTTGATGTGAATGCCCTCCGGCGTATGCCAGGTAAGGTCTTGGGGCGTTAAGCCTTTCAACTGCTTGGTTGCCAGGGCTTCCCATTCAGCCAGGGTATATTTCTTTTCTGTCATCAGAGCCTCTATGCCCGCTTGGCGAGCGAAATCATGTTAAATCGCGTGTAATCAGTGCTCGCCCATGGGCTGGCTCAATTCAATCAACACGCCGTCACAGCTTTTGGGGTGAATAAAAATCACCTTGCAATTGTGCGCGCCCATGGAGGGCGCCTCCGATAAAAACTGGTAACCCTTGCCTTTTAGCCGCGCAACGTCTGCCTCTATGTCGTCTGTACGAAAGCACAAATGGTGCAAGCCTGCACCGCGCTTTTCCAGAAACCCCGCAATGGGGCCTTCACCGTTTAAGGGGTGTACCAGTTCGATTTGCGTTTCCGGCAACGGGAAAAACGCGGTGCTGGTTTTCGCACTGGCAACGTCTTCACGGCCGTTATAGGGCAGGCCAAAATCCTCCATAAACCGCTTGATGGATTTCTCCAAATCGGGCACGGCAATGGCGATGTGATCGAGTGCAGTTATCATAATTTATCCCTTGATGCTGGCCAGAAATTTGTCGGTTTGTTCACGGCGCCTGGCAGCAACGGCCTCGGGCGATTCGATTTCTATTTTTTCTGCCGGCGTTATTTTAAATAACGGCTGGCCTTTTTTGATGATGGCGCCGTCATCGGGTATCAGTATTTCATCAATGGTGCCAGCAAAGGGGGCGTTCACCTTGTTGAACATTTTCATCACTTCAACAATGTAGAGCGGATCACCGGCCTTGAACCGGCTGCCCACTTCCACAAACGGCGGGCGCCCGGGCGCCTCACGCGCATAGAACATGCCACCGCTTGTGGCCAGAATTTCATCAGATTTTGCCACCGGCGGCGGCACCAGCACCTTGGCCATGGCGGCCTGCAATTTGGTATCGGCCAGCCGCTCTGGAATGGTGATGGTTAAATCTTCATTCACGCACAGCTCAAAAAATGCCGTTTGCGTGGCCAGGTACATGGGCAGCGCCAGTATTTCCATGCCTGCCTGATAACCGCGGTGGGCGGCCTGTACCTTGGCCCAGGTGGTGTCGTCAAAGCCTTCCTGGGCGGGGGCCTCCAGCAGTGTGGCCATGGTGTTGTAATCGCGCTCGCCAAGCTTTTCTTCCAGCGAGCTGTAAAACGCAAGCGCCGCACTCAGCACCTGGTGATCGTGATCCCAAATCATGTTGGCGGCTGGGCGATCCGCGCGGTAATCCATGTTCAGAAAATTGTAGGTGTCGGCCAACAAGTGCACGGGGTTAATGCGCCAGCGAATGCCCGCCGGGGTTAGCTCTGCGTGGTGCTTGTGGATAGACACCCACCCGGCCAACACATGGGGAGATTCTAACAGCAAGGCAATTGGGCGGGTAATGAGCAGCTGTTTCTGTGCCAGCACCGCTTGCAGGGCCTCTTGCTCACTGGCCTCAGCACGTGCAGCCAATTCGGCACACAATTGCTGGTAGGCGTATTCCAAATCCTGATTGTCGGCCGCTTGTTTCAGCAGGCCAACAGCTGTGAGGTAGGGCACAATAAAGCGCGTGGTTGGCCGGGCGTTGATGTTGTTACCCAAAAACCAATTCACCAGGCCGTAGTGAAACTCAAGATTGGTGGCTAAATCTTTGCCTCGCAATTGGGTAACGCGCAAAATTTCCGCCATGCGCTCGTAGGTTTGGCGGCGGTTATCACCCACGCTCAAAAGCAGCGCAATGTTGGAATCGTAGGCGCCGGCTAAGTGATACTTCATGAACACATCGGTATCGGGGTTGTGCAGGCTGATGCCCTGATCATCGCGGATTTCACCGGAGATTGCATCAGACCACTTTTCAATCACACCGCCTGCGTGGGGCTGCAAGGCCTGATTGGTTGCATTCAGCCGCGCTTCAACAGCCGCCTTGTGGCGCATTACCCGGGCAGGCTTGGGCAGCCTGGGGCCGTGGGCTGCCAGCAACACCATTGCCTCAACCAGCGAGTTCACCACAAAACTTTCGTGGGGCTGTTCGGGGTTGGTAAATTTGAGGGCGTAACACAACTCGGTTACTCGGTGTTCTACCTGAATACGGGTATTCATTTCCATAAAAAAGTGTTTGTCGCGATCAACAATACACTCGAAGGTAGACACAGAGTCCAGCCCTACCGCGCGCCCAAAGATCTCTGATTCCTGCTCCATTTTTTCAAGGGTTTGAATATCCTGACGCAGCACGCGGGCTTCGGTTTCATTGCCGCTTTGCTCGGCCTCGGCCAGTGCGGCTTGCAAATCTTCTGAGATAACCGAAACTTCCAGCAGCTTTTGCTCGTGCATTTGCAATGAGCAATCGCGCCCGCCGAGCGCGAGCGCCCAATCGCCATTACCAATCACCTGGATTTCCTGGTGACGGGTGGTTTCAATATTGAGCTCTACCAGTACGTTTTTGTTGTCGCCAACGCCTGTGGTTTTTACCTCGTTTAAAATCTCAAGCACAAGCTCCGGCGCTTTGGCAGCTGCTTGCTCAATGCGTGAGGCCAAATCACCTTCATAGGCAGAAGGCGAGTTCAAGATGCGCTGGCCCTTACCGCCACCGCCGCCGATGGCCTTCAGGCGAATGCGATTTTCCGGGTAATCGCGGCTCATCGCCATCACTTGCTCGCGAATGGTCTCGGAAAGCTCGGCAATGGTGTAGAGATCTATGCCCTTGTCGTAACTTCCGGCCAACACAAGATCGGCCTTTTCTTCAAGGCTTGTGGCGCTATCAGACAGTTTGCTGCCATCCACTGCCAGCCCGTGCTCATGAACCAGCGCCTGCAGCGCTGCGGTATCGGGGCATTTTTTCAAAAGCGTGAGGGCCGTGGCGTTATCTACCCCCGGTGTAACCGACACACCCACCTTCAAGGCTGTGCGCTTGGCTTCATCTTTTAGGCCCGCATCATGCACGGTGCGCGAACAGGGGCCAATGAAATTAAGGCCCGCGGCCTCCATAGCGGCCACCATGGTTTCATCTTCGGCCATGAAGCCATAGCCTGCAAAAATGGCGTTGTAACCATTGGCGCGGGCAATGTTAATAATTTGCCCAATGCGACTTTCCCGCTCGGCCTTGTTGGCGCCGGTGTAATCGGGCACGCGGTGTACGCGACTTGGGTCTGTCAGTTTACGCAGCTCCGGCGCCAGTGCATTCTGGTAAACAATTGAATCTTTTTCAGAGAGCAAAATGCCATAGTGGTTTATGCCCATTTCTTCAAACACATCCATGGCTTCTTTGCGAATGGGGCCACGGCAAATAATGAGCGGGCGAATATGCGCGCAATCGAAGGATGTTACCCAGGCGCTATCGGCCTGTCCCAGGCGGCGGTCGCGGTGAATAAGCGGGTTATTTAAGTAATAATTGTTTGAGTGTTCCACTGTGTCAGTCTCTGTATTTTTTGTTTGCCATGAGCCGTGGCTCAGTGAAATTCACGCTGCACGCCGTTAAAAGGCTCAGCCACATAGTGCGCCAAATGAAATGCCATGTTTTTGCACAGTAGCGCACGCAGATCACAGGGCATCACAATTTGTGAAATTGAACCCAGCGATAGTGCTTCATTGGGGTTCATCAACTCGCGTTCATAGCGTACTTTCAGCGCCGCCTCCTGCTCTGTTTGCCAGGCTTTTACCGAGGCTGCATCTTCACCGCCGGCGATGCGCAGCGATACTTCGGCGCGCATTTTTTGCAGCTCTTCCTTGTACACAAATTCCACACCGGCAGGCCCCATTACGGCGGCGCGGGTTGACGGCAGGGCCACCACCAGATCGGCGCCGGTGGGGTAATTGTTATAGGAGGCGTAGGCACCACCAAAGGCGTTGCGCACAATCACCAAAAAGCGCGGCGTGCGCAGATCAATAATGGCATCTAGCATGGCGCGGCCGGCTTGTACAATGCCATTTTGCTCTTGCTCTTTGCCGGGCAAAAAGCCTGTGGTGTCTTCCATGAAAATCACGGGGATGTTGTAGAGATTGCAAAAACGGATGAAGCGCGCATTTTTATAGGCGGCGTCTATGTCTATCTGGCCCGAGGCCACCGCCGAGTTGTTGGCCACAAAACCCACCACATTGCCACCCATGCGCCCGAGGGCGGTAATGGTGTTGCGCGCGCGATCGGGTTGCACTTCCATAAAATCGCCGTGATCACACAGCTGCTGAATGATGATGGAGATATCCAGGGGCGTATTAAAGCCGCTCGGGGAGTTAAAGGCTTTTTTCAGCAGAATGTCGATATCCCAGGTCTTGCGATCTACCGGATCGGAGGTGGGCTGGAAGGGTGCCAGCTCGCTGTTGTTGCTGGGCAAATAATTCAACAACGCCCGCACTTTGCGAAGCGCGGCTACTTCATCTGGCACCACAAAATCCGTAACGCCGGATTGCGAATGTACGCCTGGGCCACCCAGCTCATCGGGGGTGACATCTTCACCCAGCACCGATTTCACAACCCCCGGGCCCGTTAAGCCGAAAAAGGTGTTGTTTGGCTGAATTAAAAAGCTGCCCTGGCGTGGCAAATATGAGCCGCCGCCTGCGTTAAAGCCAAACATGCACATGATAGATGGCACCACGCCCGAGATTTTGCGCAGCGCCGTAAAGGCCTCGGCATAGCCATCGAGCCCGCCAACACCGGCGGGCACATAGGCGCCGGCAGAATCGTTCAGGCCCACCAGGGGAATGCGGCGCTTGCCCGCAAGCTCAAACAGGCGCGCGAGCTTTTTGCCGTTGGTGGCATCCATAGAGCCTGCGCGCACGGTGAAGTCGTGCCCGTACACTGCCACATCGCGCCCGCCAATTTTCACCACCGCCGTTACCAGCGAGGCGCCATCGAGATTCTTGCCCCAGTTTTGAAACAGTACCGTGGGCTCTTCATCGGTAAGCACCGACAAGCGCTCCCAAATGGTCATGCGACCCTTGGCGTGTTGGCGCTGAATGTTGCGCACGCCTGCGGCCTTGCGCGGGCGCTGAATCAGATCGTAGCCCTGTTGCAGGCTGGCCTCATACAGGCCTGGCTCGTAGCTGGCTTGCCCCGGCACCGAAAACTCCTGCGGGCGCGCGGTATCGAAGGGGTTCTCCAGGCTCACTTTTGGCGTGGCTGATTTTGTCATGGCAATTCCAAGAGTCTTTAACTATGGGTAAGGGCCTTTAAAAGGCCGGCCTATTACAGATGGCGCGATGATAAACAACAATGTCTACCTTAAAAACTCGCACGATTCGCCTAAAAATTACACAAATTCATCTTATATTATTGATTTGTATAACAATATAATTAATTACAACTGAAACCAATCACAAAAATCTATACATAAAATAGACATTATCAACCACGTAATGTCGCTATATGTCTTAAGCTTTGATGGTTTTTGTCTATTGCGGCAGAAGTTTAGGGCGTAACCCCGCGCCCCATGGCGCCTGCTTCACAGCATAGCCCACGAGCGCGCGCGCCCGTGACGCACGTGGCTGCCTGGCAAATGGCTAACGGAACAGGTGGTCGGGCAAATCCAGGGCGCCACGGGCTGCACGCTCGGCACGAAATTGGGAGGGGGTTTTGCCTTGCCATTGGCGAAATGCCCGGGTGAAGGCGCGCGGCTCACTGAAACTCAATAGCCTGGCCACCTCGCTAATGGACAGGCTGCGATTTGCCAACAACTCTGTGGCCACATCGTTGCGCAGGTTGTCTTTTATTTGCTGGTAGCTGATGCCCTCTGCCGTTAATCGACGGCGCAGGGTTTGCTCGCTGATGCCTAAAAGGTTTGATACCTCCGCCGCATTTGGCAACGCCAGCACCTGGCCCTGCTGGGGTTTTAGCAGCTGGTTAATACGCGCGGTAAGGCTTGTGTCTTCGCCGGGAATGGTGAGCATGTCGATAGGGGCGCGGCGCAAAAACACCTGCAGCTCGCGCCGGCTTTTAACCAGTGGCTGGCTCAAATAACCGCGGTGAAACACCAAACGGTTAACCTTGCTTTTAAGGTGCGTTGGGCAGCGAAATAACAACCGGAATTCTTCGGCATCGATGGGTGTGTAGTTGATGTAGGCGCCCACAAGTTTTATGGGCTTACCGATGTACCAGCTGGCAAAGCGATGCCAGATGACGTGCCAATATTCAATATAAAAGTGCTCGAAATCCAGCTCCGGGCGTTTGAACACTGTGGTGAGATATACATGCTCGCCTTCGTAATCGAGCGACATCTGCAATTCATCGGTAATCTGGTTGTAAAACCGGATGCCACGCTGCAGCAGGCCCTCTAAGGTTTCCGCCGTTGATACCCACTCGGCCATCAAGGCGAAGGTACCAAGTTTGATGGGGCGCTCGGTAAAGCCCATAAACTCATCGTTGAGTGCTTTGGCGATGCCGTAATAGAGCCTGGCCACCAAATCCACATGAATACGCGCCTTCGGGTCGCGCAGCGGGCGCTCGGGAATGCGCGCCATGCGCAGCAACGCCTTGGGGTTCAGGCCTCGGGCCTTGGCACCACCGAGTGCGCTTTTGATGTAATGAGTGCCAATGGTCGCCATGAAGATGTGCCGTTATCCAGCTGTGAGGGTGCGGGCTTAAATCTTACCAAAGCGCAGGCAGCACACACCAGCTACGCCAAAGCGAGCCCTTGGCGCGTCCAACCGAACACCCAAGGCCACACCAGCGATTAACCTTGCGGCCAGGCACGGTTGAACCGTCAATTTACGGTGCGATGGCAACGCCGAGGTGCAGCCATTAGATCGCGCTTAATCCTAATGACGTTAATTATTCCAATACATGGGTTTATCGCTATGAAATCCTGGTTCACTTCAATTGCCATTGTTGCCCTGGCCGGCAGCGCGCTGCTTGCCTGCACCAATGCGCCGGATAAATCGACCGCGCTCACGCGTAAAGACGCACCCTTACTCGAGCGCCACGTCGCTGCCGCACGCGCAGAGCGGGTGAGCAATGTGCATTACAAGTTCGCGCTTAAATTACCGGCAGACAATGTGCCCTTTACTGGCACCGCGCACATCAGCTTTGATCTTTCCGATGCAAGCCGGCCCCTTACCCTGGACATGATTGACGGCGAGGTGCAAAACATCGAGCTAAACGGCAAGCCTGTGGCTGTGGATCACAACGGTTTTTACATCACCTTGCCTGCCAGCGCGCTCAGCACCGGCAAACAGGCGCTTACCATTCACTACACCCACCCCTACCGCCGCGATGGTTCCGGCCTGCATTGGTTTAAAGATCCGGAAGACGGCGAAACCTATTTATACACGCAATTTGAAGACTACCACTTCAACAAAGTGTTTCCGGGCTTCGATCAGCCAGACCTCAAAGCCACCTACACCTTGGTGGTGGATGCACCAGCGCACTGGCAGGTGATTTCAGCCAAGCGGGAATCACAAGTAGAGCCGCTTTCAGAAAATTACCAACGCTGGCATTTCCCGCGTACAGAGTTATTTTCTACGTATATTTTCTCTTTGCATGCAGGCCCCTACAAAGTGTGGGAAGACAACAGCCACAAGGTACCCATGCGCTTGTTTGCCCGCCAAAGCTACGCGCAATATGTTGGTGTAGAGCAGTGGTTTGAAGTCACCCGCCAGGGTATGGATTTCTTCGAACAGTATTTCGAATACGACTACCCCTTCTCCAAGTACGACCAAGTACTGGTGCCCGATTTCAACTTTGGCGCCATGGAAAACGTAGGCGCCGTTACCTTTACCGAGCGCCTGCAGCCACGCCGTGCCCACACACGTAAAGACCAGGAAACCATGACCATGGTGGTAATGCACGAACTGGCACACCACTGGTTTGGCAATCTGGTTACCATGAAATGGTGGGACGACATCTGGCTTAACGAAAGCTTTGCAGATTTCATGGGCTACTACGCCACCGCCAAGGCCACGGAATTCACCGAAGCCATGGACAGCTTTTCCGGCAGCCGCAAGAGTTGGGGCTACAACGAAGATCAATGGATCACCAGCCACCCCATCGTGCAAGACATTCCCGATACCGAAGTGGTGATGGCAAGTATTGATGGCATCACTTACGCCAAAGGTGCCTCGGCACTGATTCAACTAAAACACTACATAGGCGACGATAAATTCCAGCAAGCCCTGGCGCTGCACTTTGATCGCTACGCCTTTAAAAATGCCCAGCTCAAAGACTTTCTGGCCACGCTCAGTGAAGTGGCCGGTGAAGATTTAAGCACCTGGAGCGCCCAATGGCTTGAAACCGCCGGCGTGAACGCACTGCAGGCGAAATTCAGCTGTGACAACGGCGCCATCACCCACTTCGATATGGTGCAGTACCCGGCCAACGTGAGCGGTAGTCTGCGCACCCACAAGCTGGATGCGCTACTCATTGGCAAAGATGGCAACAAAACCACCATTGATGTCAATGTAACCGGTGCCAGCAACCCACAACCGCAAGCGGTAGGTAAAGCCTGCCCGGCATTTGTATTGCCAAATGTTTCAGACTACACCTTTGCGCGCATTTTATTAGACGAGCAGTCGGTTGATTATTTACAGAATAATCTGGGCGCGTTCAAAAACCCCATCCAGAAAGCGATGATCTGGCGCAGCCTGTATGAATCTATGATTGACGGCAAGCTTTCGGCCACTGCACTGCTGGATTTAGGCCTTAAAAACCTGCCCGCTGAAACCAACCCAACGCTATTGCGCTCGGCCCTAGGCAGCGTTGAAACCGCCTACAGCTACCTGGTGCTGCGCCCTTATGTGCGCAACACCGATGGCGCAAGAGCAGCGCTTTACAGAAAGCGCCTGGAGCAAATGGCCTGGCAGGGCTACCAAAAACAAGCGGGAGCGGCACAACGCGCCTGGTTTGGCACCTGGTTAAGCATGTTGCACACGCAATTGCCACAGGCCATTACACTGCTTGAAAAGGCAGAGTTAAGCCTGGATGACCGCTGGCGCATTGCCGGTGCACTGGTGCGCGAGCAACACCCCAATGCCGAACACTGGGTGGCCAAGTTGAGTGAAGAAGACCAATCCGCCGGCGGCAAAGTGAACCAGGCCGCGGCCCTTTCGCAAGCGCCCAATGCAGAAATCAAGCGCCAATGGATTAACGAGGCCACCCAAGCAAGCAGCGAATTTGCCTACAGCGAAATGCGCAGCATCTTGTGGGGGTTGATTCCCGTTGAACAACACGGGTTAAACCTTGAGCTTGAAGCAGACATCATGGCGGCCTTCAACCGCATGACCAATGTGCAATCGCCGGTACTGCAGGCGACTTTTGCCGGGTCTCTCATACCCCGCCACTGTTCGCTGGAGGCACAGGCCACGCTTTTGGCCTTGGCTGAAAACCCTGAGCTTCCCGCTACTGTCGTGAAAACTATAAAGAAAACCTCACAAGCCGAAGCGCGTTGTGTGAAGGTGCAACAAAAACTGGATGCAGAGCTGTAACTCTGGTGCGTAATATCGAAGCCACCTATGGGTGGCCTTTTTTATGGTGCTTTAACGCCAAAGCGATAATCTCTGGCGCCCCGCTTCAATCTGGGCAGCCGCGCCAGAGGCCTGCCCTGCCCGCCCCTCACTCACCATTGGGCCAAGCCCGTGGGCCTGCTAGGATAGATGCACGCAATATTAAAATTACCCGATCATAAACAGGAGCACCCCGTGGGCAACAGATTGTCTAAAATTTACACTCGCACCGGCGACGACGGCACCACAGGCTTGGGCGATGGTGCGCGCATTGCAAAATACGACTTGCGCATGCAAGCCATTGGCGATGTGGATGAAACCAACTGCGCAGTGGGCCTACTGGTGGCAGAACTGCCCGCGGCAGACCCGCTCCAACCCTGGCTCTCGCGCATACAGCATCGGCTGTTCGATTTAGGTGGCGAACTTTGCCTGCCTGAATATGAGCTGATAAAAGCCGAGCACACAGCCGAGCTAGAAAACTGGCTAGATGAACTCAACGATACCCTGCCACCACTTAAAAACTTTATATTGCCGGGCGGCTCAAAAGCCGCAGCCTTTTGCCACCAGGCGCGCGCCGTGTGCCGACGCGCCGAGCGAACCATTGCCCAACTGGCCGCCCCCGATGCCAACACAAAACTGCCGGGCATTCGGCCAACACTTACCGCTTACATAAATAGGCTCAGTGACTTTTTATTTGTTGCCGCACGGGTCATTGCGCGCCGTGACGGCGGCAGCGAGGTGCTGTGGGTGCAAGGCCAATGAGGCTTTTGATTTTGGGCGCAACCGGTGCCGTAGGCGCAGAATTGCTACACCAAGCGCTGAAACAAGAGCAGATTACACTGGTGATTGCGCCCACACGCAGGCCACTGCAAGCCCACCCCAAGCTCATGAATCCGGTTGTGAATTTTGATGCACTGGACCCAGAGGCAGATTTCTGGCATGTGGACATTGCCATTTGTGCACTCGGCAGTACACGTAAACAGGCCGGGTCAGACGATCAGTTTATTCGCGTCGACAAGGGCATTCCCCTGGAGGTCGCAGCCCTCGTAAAAAAAGCCAATGCAACCTGCTTTGGCCTGGTGTCATCGCTGGGCGCCAGGGCCTGCAAGAATTTATATTTGAATACCAAAGCAGAGGCAGAACAAGGGGTGCGCGCACTGGGATTTACGCGCACCGTGATTGCACGCCCGTCATTAATAGACACAGAGCGCACACCAAAACGCACCGCAGAATCCTTAGGGCTAAGGGCCGCCAAATTGTTGGGCCCATTACTGCCTGCCCGCCTTCAGCCTATTAAACCGGCCACCATTGCCCGCGCGCTACTCACCCAGTGCCTGGAAAACACCGCAGGCACCGTGGTTTTGGAATCTGGCGACCTACAAGCCATGGGCGAAAGCCCCACATAGCACCCTGCCAAGCCACTAGGTTTCAGTAACCTCAAAGGGCCTATCAACCGCCGCCGGAAATTCCGAAGCTGGCCGTGCACGCCACGCGGCCCGGTAGCGATAAAATGGCACCGAGGGGTACAGGTGGTGCGACAAGTGATAATTTTGCATGGTGAGCAACGGGCACAACAGCCAATCTGCATACAATAAATTAGCGGTTGCCTTGTGGGGGTTATCTTTGGCGCGCACCTGATGCGGGTGGTGCGGCAGAAAATCAAAACAAAAGGCCAGAAAAAATACCGCAATGCGCGTAGGTAAAATAAACAACACCAAGTACTCATAGGTATAAGGCGTGCTCACAAAAAATAACAACACCAATAGCGCCCAGCCCAGCGCTAACAAAAACGCCCTTTGATCTGCACGGGAACGGGCGCCAAAACAGCCCGGCTGTAAATAGCGATACATGTAATACAGATCGAGCGTTGCCCAGCGCAGCGGCAAACTATACCAAGGGCCAGTGCCGCAGTAGTGATCGGGATCAACAACCGGTTCATTCACATGCCGGTGGTGCTGCATATGCATAAAGCGGAACATACGGAAAAACGGCACTGGCGATAGCAGCAAGGTGCTTAAAAAACCGGCGCCGTCGTTTAGCCAACGGTGGCGGCTTACCGCACCGTGCGCCGCATCGTGGCCCACAGTAAACACAGCGTAAGCAGCAATAGCGTTAATGAGCACAGCCGCTCCCCAATGCAGCCCGCCTGTGATGGCGGCCCATACACTCAGCCCGAACGCCAACCAACACCCCAACAACAAGGCCAAGGTGGGCCAGGCGATCTCAGGCCTTTTTAACATTGCTTTAAACGCTTGCTCTGTGCTCATGTGTGCCCCGCTTTTTATCCTGTTTTACGGCCTGATTGCGCCAGGCGCAACTGCCAGCCTTCAGGGTGCCGCATCCGCCCGCCCCGCCCCAGAGCCCAAGGTGACAACCGGGGGACATTTGATGACAAAACACCTACACTCATGGCGCACACGAAAACATTGGCCAACCCATGCACATTTCCGCCCCCTTTCCACTTACCTATGCGCGCATTGCCTACCGGTTTTTAAACCCCAACGCAGAGCAAGCCGCCCGCCTGTTTGCCAACACCGGCCTCAACGAGAAGCAACTGTTGACCCTGGAGCATGCACTACCGCTGGCACAGCAATGGCAATGGTACGAGAACCTGCTAGAAGTCAGTGGCGATGCAAACCTTGGCTGGCGGCTCGGCCGCCATTTGCAGCTTTCGGCACACGGCGCACTGGGCGTGGCGTTTTATTCAGCGCCCCGTTTGGGCGAGGCCATGGAGTGCCTGGCGCGCTTTATTCACCTGCGCGAACCTTTCTTTCACCCGCGCCTTGAGCGCACCAATACCGGCATTACCGTAAGTTTCACCACGCAAGTGCCGCTGGGTAGGCTTGCGCGATTTTTTACCCAAGCGGTGGCCGGCGCTGTGTGTTCTGCCATTAGCAGCTGCATTGGCAAAGAGTTTGATGGCCAACTGCACCTGCCATTGAATGACCCACCCGGCGCGCGCACCTGGATGAACTTGCCAGAGGTAAGCTTTAACGCACCGGCGCTTGCCTGGGAGATTCCAACGTCACTGCTTGCCTTGCCATCGCTCCTTGCCGACGCGCCCCAATTCCAGCGAGCACTGGCCGAGTGTGAAGCGGCGCTTGCCACTACCGCAGGCACCCACTCGCGCACCAGCCACCCACGCCCCTATCGCGCGCGGGTGGCTGAACTTATGCGCAACAACCCGGGCCAACTCTGGACGCTTGAAGATTTGGCCGAACAGCTGCACATCAGCGCGCGCACGCTGATTCGCAATCTGGCAAAAGAAGGCACCCACTTCACCGCACTAAAAGAGCAGCTGGTGCTGGAGCGCGCCTGCCAGTACCTGGCCAACCCACATTTAAGCATGGATGCCATCGCAAGCCTTTTGGGGTTCCACGATGCCGCGAGTTTTCGCCGCAGCTTCAAGCGCATGACCGGGTTTACCCCGTCGGCCTATCGCCGCGCGCAAACCTAGGCCGCGGCTTCTAACGGCCTTGCAGGCGCGCTACCATACACGCCCACTTTCAAAGAGCAGACGTTATGTTAAAGCCCGTTTCCCGCCTGCTTGGCTGCACGGCTGCATTCCTTGCCACCACACTTGCACAGGCACAAACCACGCAAGGTGCCGAGCTTTGGGTGTACGCCGGTGGCGGTAAACAGTTGCACACAGATAACCAGCACAACCAGCTTGTGGGTGTGGATGTGAATATGCTGCACCATCAATACAGCGACATTCAAACCTGGAGTTTGGGCGCGGGCATTACCCACCTGAAAACAGATCAAGGCGAGATAAACGAACTGGTGGCGGTTTCCGTTTACCCGCAACTCACCCTTAAATTGCCCACAGCACAGGGCATTAAGCCGTTTTTCTTTGTGCGGGCACTGGGGCCTACGTATTTATCTGCGCGCGGCTTGGGCGAGCGCCGGCAGGCGTATTCCTGGGCGTTTCAATCGCAGGTGGGTGTGGGCGCATATTTGGGTAATACGCAACAATGGACGGCCAATGTGTCTTTCAGGCACTACTCCAATGCCGATACGGGCAAACCCAACGAGGGTATAGACGGCCTGTTAATTTTCACGCTGGGGCATCGTTTCTAGCCCCGGCAGGGAAGGCCCGGCGGCTTTATCGGCCACGACGGGCACCCGCTCGCACCCGGCAGCGGCACGCTTGAATGCGGCCTTGTAACCGGGCAGTTCTGTGCCCATCCAGCGATCCCACCAGGTGAAGTACAGGGCGTAGTTGCCGTTGAATTTCTGGTGATGTAAATCGTGGTGGGTGGGCGTAGTGAGTGCATCGAGCGGGGTATCTACCCACCAATGCGGGTGAAACTCAACACCGCAATGGCCCATCGCATTGCGCACAATCATCACCGCCAGAAAAATAAAAATCACCCCCACATGCAGTGGCATCAGCACCACCACCAGCGGCATAAATAACGCCATCACCACCGCCTCCCCCGGTGCAAAACTGTAAGAGGCCCAAGAGGTGGGCGTGCGTGACAAATGGTGTAACCGGTGAAAGCGCTTGAAAAGCTTCGGGTGATGCATGAAGCGGTGTACCCAGTAAAAATAGGCATCGTGCACTATGAGCACCAAGGGCACACTCAACACCGTGTACACCCAACCGCGTTCGGCGACCTCCATGTAAATCAGCGAATAGCCGCTTTGCTCAACGCGCATGGTGAACAAGCCCACCAGCGCAAACACCGCCGTGGTTACGAGCGACCAGGTGATTTCACGGCGCACATCGGCGCCGGTAGCGCGCCGTTGCTGAATACGCCGGCGTTCAGACCAGCGGCGCGCCAACACAAATAATACAAACAGCACCACCCCCACGCCTGCAAAGTAGCGCAGGGTATCCACCGTAAAAATGGCAAGCCAGGCCAATGCTTCTCCCTGAAGCACGGCCCAAAACTCATTCGAAAGCGTGACCATTGGATGCCCTTCTAATTATTTATTGCTATGCTAAACCACCGACTCACCAGCAGCGATAACCCCATGAATGCCACTATCGGCCAACTTGCCAAATCACTGGGCATTGGCACAGAAACCATTCGTTACTATGAGCGCGAAGGCCTCATTGCTCAACCGGAAAAACCGGTGCAGGGGTACCGGCGCTACTCGGAGGCGGTGCGCGACCGCATCTTGTTTATTCGCAAAGCCCAGAGCCTCGGCTTCAGTTTGGCACAAATCAAACACCTGCTAAGCCTGAATAATGCGCCCTGTAACGAAGTGCAGGCCCTTGCCACCGAGAAGCTTAACGAGGTACAAAGCCACATCGACGACCTGCAACAACTAGCCAGTGCACTGCAGTCGCTCATACAGGCGTGCCACAACAACCGGGGCGAACAGTGCCCGATTATTGAAATCTTCTCCAAAGCTTGACCCTGTACCCCACTACGGGCCTTAGAATGCCCAACAGTTAACTCACAGGCCTCCGGGAGCTGCCCGGCCCAAGACGATGCAAAATAAACCCAATACTCCACAAATTCGCAGCGTAATTACCTGCCCCCATTGCAAGGCTGCAGCGCTGGAGCACATGCCCCTGGATGCCTGCCAGTGGTTCTACCGCTGCAATAGCTGCAATGAATTGCTTACCCCCAAAACCGGCGATTGCTGCGTATTTTGCTCTTACGGCACCATCCCCTGCCCGCCTGTACAGCTGGGCGATTCTTGCCGCAAGCCTGCCTGATCATTAGACTGCGCCTCCTGAATTAACCCGGAGGCCCCATGGACGCCTTTCTCACTGCCACCCTGGCCGTTACCCTGGCTGAAATTGGCGATAAAACCCAATTGCTGGCACTGGTGCTCACCCTGCGTTTTGCCAACAAACCGGCACTGGTTGCGGGCATTTTGGTGGCCACATTGGTAAACCACGGGGCATCGGCCTGGCTTGGCCACTGGCTCGGTGGCGTGCTGGATGCCACTTGGGGGCAGGCTGCCATGGCCATCAGTTTTATTGCACTGGGTGCATGGCTTTTGGTGCCCGACAAACCCGATGACGAAAACCCCGGCTTCGACAAATACGGCGCCTTCATGGTGGCGCTGGTGCTGTTTTTTCTGGCGGAAATTGGCGACAAGACCCAGGTGGCCACGGTAGTACTCGCCGCCGAGTTCCAGTCACTTTTGTGGGTAACATTGGGCACCACCCTCGGCATGCTGATTGCCAACGTGCCGGTAGTGTATTTGGGGGAATCGCTCATGCGGCGCATTCCCATGGCGCTAACCCAGCGCCTGGCTGCGGCCTTGTTTATCGGGCTTGGGGTAATTGCGGCGGGCCAGCTATTGGCCTAGCCCAGCCACACAGGGGCAAGGGGCAACTCTAAGCGCTACACTGACAACCAATACCCGCTGATAGACGTATCACACTCATTACTCAAGACTTCAGGTATGCCCGCCAAAAAGCAACTATGCAACCGAATTCAGGCGCCCACCGCTCACGTCTAACCTCGCCGCGCTTGGTGCAGCTAGTGGCTGCGCTGTGCCTATGCGCCGCAGGCACACTGGCCGACACCGCCCCGCCGAACGCAAGACCAACCATTACCTTCACCTGCGCCGTGGTACCCGATTCACGGGTGATTGCCGTACTGCATGCGCTCTATACCTCAGCCTTCGACAGCCTCGGCTACGACTTCGTGCTAAAAGAACGCTCCGGTAAACGCAGCCTGGTTGACGTAAATCAAGGGCGGGTAGATGGCGAGTGTGCCCGCAACGGCCAGCTGATGGCCGAGAGCGGCTACCATAACCTAGTGCGTGTAGATGCCGAATTGATTCGGTTTAACATCAACCTTTACAGCTTTGATGCCACCCTCGACGCACTCACTACGGCCCAGATTATCGAACGCAATCTCACCGTTGGCTACCAACGTGGCGCACTGGTGCAAGACCTGCTACTGGCAACGTTGCCCTCACACAAGCGCATTTTATTTACCGAGCTAACCAGTGGCCTGCGCATGCTGCACGCCGGCCGCATTAACCTTGTTGCCGCTCCGGGCGCACTGATGGGTGCTGCGGTAAACAAAACCCAGCTGCCCGCACCCACGCGAGTTGGCGTACTGGCAAGCTTTGGTGCCTACCCCTACCTCAATAGCCAGCACGCAGATTTGGCCGCGCCGCTGGCGGCCGCAATTAAGGCCCAGCTCAATAACCCCGCCCACCCCTTGCACCAATTTAGCGAACCCCACTAGCACGCAAAGCCCATAACTCAGCTGAAGGTCACTCAACTGGCTGGGATTCAGGCCGCATATACGATATTTCATATATACGAATTTTCATATATATTGCACGGAAATTGCCAAAGCCCGGGAGTTGCCGTGCAACCCACTGCCTTTTTCAAATTGCTGGCCGATGAAACCCGCCTCAAGAGCCTCCTGCTGATCACCCGCGAGGGCGAGCTTTGCGTGTGCGAACTCACCTGCGCGCTCGGGGAAAGCCAGCCCAAAATATCGCGCCACCTGGCGCAGTTAAGGGCGGGCGGCCTGCTGGAAGATCGGCGCCAAGGCCAATGGGTGTATTACAGGCTTAGCCCCACACTGCCCGAATGGTGCCAATCACTGCTGGCCGATACGTTGGCAGCCAACCCCCGCTTTTTAACCCCTGCGGTTGCACAGCTCGCGAAAATGGGCGATCGCCCGGCACGCGCGCGCGCCTGCTGTTAACCCTGAACAACCAATACACAACCCAGCACACGAGAACATCATGAGCATCAAAGTAGGTATCAACGGATTAGGGCGCATGGGCCGCTTGAGTTTGCGGGCCGGTTTCAATCAGGCGCCGCTGGAATTTGTACACATTAACGAACCCGCCGGTGGCCCAGAAACGCTGGCGCACCTGTTGAATTTTGATTCCATTCACGGGCGCTGGGCCAACACAGCGGAGCACTCTGCAACGGCCATTAGCATCAACGGCAAGCCAATCCCGTGCAGCCACAACAGCGCCATTGCCGATACCGATTGGTCGGGCTGCGATCTGGTGATTGAAGCCTCCGGCAAATTTAACCGCTCGCAAGATTTGCAAGCCTACCTAGACCAAGGCGTGAAGCGCGTGGTAGTCACAGCGCCGGTTAAAGAGGCGGGGGTATTGAATGTGGTGATGGGCGTTAACCAGCATCTGTTTAACTCGGCCGAACATCCCATTGTGACGGCAGCCAGTTGCACCACCAACTGCCTGGCCCCGGTGGTGAAAGTGATTCACGAATCTCTTGGTATTGTGCACGGCTCCATGACCACCATTCACGACCTCACCAACACCCAAACCATTCTGGACGCACCCCACAAAGATCTGCGCCGTGCGCGCGCCTGTGGGCAGAGTTTAATTCCCAGCACCACAGGCTCAGCCACGGCCATTACGCACATTTTTCCCGAGCTTAAGGGCAAGTTGAACGGCCACGCCGTGCGCGTACCCTTGGCCAATGCCTCACTCACCGATTGCGTGTTTGAAGTCGCCCGTAAAACCAACGCTGAGGAAGTAAACGCGCTTTTGCAAACCGCAGCCCAAGGCGAGCTTGCGGGCATTTTGGGCTTTGAGACCCGCCCACTCGTGAGCGTCGATTACAAAACCGATGCGCGCTCTTCCATCATTGATGCGCTTTCAACATTGGTGATTAACGGCACCCAGGTAAAAATTTACGCCTGGTACGACAACGAATGGGGCTACGCCAACCGTGTAATAGACCTGGCCCGATTTGTCAGTAGGCACCCATAGCCATGGCTCTCACACCGGCGCTGCGCCAATACGCCATTATCACCGGCAACTACTGGGCCTTTACGCTCACCGACGGTGCCCTGCGCATGTTAGTGGTGTTGCACTTTCACGCCCTGGGTTTCAGCCCGCTGGCCTTAGCCATGCTGTTTGTGCTCTACGAATTACTGGGCGTGGTGACCAATCTCTTAGGCGGCTGGCTGGGCGCACGGCTGGGTTTAAACCACACCATGAATCTGGGGCTGGGCCTGCAAATTGTGGCGCTGGGTTTACTGCTGGCACCCACCCACTGGCTAACCCTGCCCTGGGTGATGGTAGCCCAGGCCATTTCCGGTGTTGCCAAAGATTTGAATAAAATGAGCGCGAAAAGCGCCATTAAACTGCTTGTGCCTTCCCATGCACAAGGCAAGCTCTTTCGCTGGGTGGCACGGCTTACGGGCTCAAAAAATGCACTTAAGGGTGTGGGGTTTTTCCTGGGCGGTGCCCTGCTTAGCGGCTTTGGATTTGCCGGTGCGGTGTTGGGTTTATTGCTCTTTTTATTGCTGGTGTGGGTGGCAAGTTTACTCAGCCTTTCCCGGGGCCTTGGCAAAGCCACACGCAAGCCGAAATTTCGTGAACTGTTTTCTAAAAGTGCGCCCATTAACTACCTTTCGGGTGCCCGGTTGTTTTTATTCGGCGCGCGCGATGTGTGGTTTGTGATTGCACTGCCTGTGTACTTGGCCAGTACCTTTGGTTGGAGCCACTGGGGCGTGGGCAGCTTTCTGGCCTGCTGGGTAATTGGCTATGGCGTAGTTCAAAGCCTGAGCCCGCGCCTGTTTAGCAGGCCTCCTGAGCGCCAACACGCCATCGGCTGGGCGCTGGCGCTGGCGGCAATACCTGCACTTCTGGCGCTTGGCTTGATGCCCGCACCCGGCGCACTTGCCACCGGCGCGCTCGGCGGTACATCTGCCCAGTTATTGATGGTTGTTGCAGGCCTTGGAATTTTTGGCGCGGTGTTTGCCATCAACTCTGCGCTGCACAGTTATTTGATAGTGCGCTATGCAAACCGCGATGGCGTATCGCTGGATGTGGGTTTTTATTACATGGCCAATGCCGCAGGGCGCTTAATGGGCACGGTGCTTTCGGGATGGCTGTTCCAAAGCGCGGGCTTTACGGCTTGCCTTTGGGTGTCGGCGGCGTTGGTGGTACTGGCTGCTGTGTGCTCACTAGGGCTCCCCGCCGAAGAGCTGCCCGCCCGGGAGCTGCCCGACAAAAATTAGCGGGGTAATGGTTTGCTAGCGGCCTGCGCCACATACTGCTGCAGCCGCGCGGTAAAACGCTTACTGGCAGCAGCCACAGCTGCAATACTGGACTTCAAACCGGTGGCATCACAACGCGCGGCATCACCCTCCAGGGTATCAGCGCAGGCTTGTAGCTCGCGCCCGCCAAGCTGCCCGGCGGCACCTTTTACGGTGTGCGCGAGCAACTGCAACGCCGAATAGTCTTCCGCTACCATGAGCGTCTGGGCGCGCTGGGCCACATCGCCAAAGGAATCCAGGTAGCGCTCTATTAACCACAGTAAACGGTCTGTGCGCTTGCGCACGGTTTGCAGGGCAAACTTTTCATCCCACACGGTGTCGGCCGCCACAGGCTCAGCAGTTTCCACCGTTTGGGCTGCGTGGGCCAACCAACGGGTCAACACCACCTGCAGCTCATCTTCTTCAATGGGTTTGCTCAGAAAATCGTTCATGCCTGCGTCCATGCATCGCTCGCGATCACCGCGCATGGCATTGGCGGTGAGCGCCACTACCGTGAGTGAACGGCTGTGCTCACCGGCATCGCCCGCGCGAATACGGCGGGTGGCTTCCAGGCCATCCATTTCAGGCATCAAGCAATCCATAAACACCAGGCTGATATCGGTATTGGCTTTTAACACCGTGAGCGCGTGACGCCCGTTTTTAGCGGTGAGCACGCGGGCGCCTAAATCCTCCAGCATCATGGTGGCCACTTCGCGGTTAATGGCGTTGTCTTCCACCAGCAAGACTTTTTGCGATTGCGCCACAACCGCGGTAGCCGCTTTCGCCACGCTTTGGCTGCCACCTTCAGTGAACAACGCCAACAGGCGCGACTCGGTAACGGGTGCGGCCACTCTATCGGTAAAGCCGAGCTGCATCATAAAATTGGGATCCGGGTCTAGATGCTGGCCATGCACCAGTACCCGCGCCTTGTGCGCCCGCGCCCAACCGGGGCTTGTGGCACTGAGCCCGCCCGCCAAACAAAACTCACGCCCCACAAATACCCATTGATAATCGCGTGCGGCCAACAGTTCCTCGGTATCGGCCAAATTATCCGCCTGAAACACCTCGGCTCCCGCCTCTTGCAGCAAATTTGCCAACGCTTGGATAGAGGGCGCATTTTCGAGCGCAATGAGTACAAATTGGCCGGCCAGCGAAGGCAGTGAACCACGGCGTGTGGGCGTGACATTGGTAAGTTCAATGTGAAAGCTGAAGGTTGACCCCACGCCCGGGCGAGATTCCACCGATACCTCGCCCCCCATCAGCTGGCACAGCTTGCGGGTGATGGCCAGGCCCAAACCCGTGCCCTCAAAGCGCCGGGTAGACGAGCTGTCTACCTGGGAGAAAGGCGTAAATAAATCGGCCAATTGCGCCTGGCTCATGCCAATACCGGTATCGATCACAGCTACCGTTAACCGAGTACTTTCAAGGGCAACCCGCACCACCACCTGGCCAACTTCTGTGAATTTAATGGCATTGTTGATCAGGTTTATTAAAATTTGGCGCAGCCGGTCTGGGTCTGCGGTGACTTTAACGTGGCCTACTTGCGCTTGATCAAGCACCAGGTAAATGCCGCGCTGGTGTGCCGAGAGCGCCAGAATTTGCACCACGTCTTCCAGGGTTTGGCGCAAATCAAATGCACGAGGCATAAGCTCAAGCTTGCCGGCATCCACCTTGGAAAAATCCAGAATATCGTTAATGGTTGAAAGCAGGGTAATGGCGCTGCGCTGGGCAATATCCACATGGTGCGCCTGATTGGCGTTCAGGGGCGTGCGCTTTAGGAGGTTCAGCATTCCCATTACACCGTTTAACGGCGTGCGGATTTCATGGCTCATCATGGCCAGAAATTCACCCTTCACTTTCACCGCGTTTTCAGCCTGCTCTTTGGCAGCACGCAAGGCCTGCTCTACGGCCTTGCGCTCGGTAATATCCTGAAAGGAGCCGTACATGCGCACGCAACGGCCATCAACCATGTGTGAACGTCCCGTTGAGGCAAGCCAACGGCGCTCACCTTGGGCGGTAATAATGGGTAACTCCACCTGCCAGGGGGTGCCCTTTTTCAAGCCGTTCATCAGGCATTCAACAATGACTTTTTCGCTGTCGTCTACCCGGTAGAATTTGAGGGTGTCTTCAATATGGGGTTCAAAGCTTTCATCCACACCGTGAATTTGTTTGGCCATGAGCGACCAGGTAGATTTCTTGGTGTGGGCATCGTATTCCCAGGCACCAATGCGCCCTTGCTCACTCATGGCCTCCAGCATTTCCTGTTGGCGCTCGAGCGCCTGCTGGGCGCGTATGTTGTCGGTCATGTCTATGCCGGTGGAGTAATATTTTTTGCGCATCGGATCTGCGCGGGTGCTCCACACGAGCGTAATGTAATCGCCGTCTTTTTTTCGAAACCGGCTGGTAAATTCCACACTCTGCACGCCCGAACGCAGCTTGCGCATTTCCTGTTTTACACTTTCAAGGTCGCCTGGATGAACCAGATCAATAATGGGGGCACCAATCACTTCTGCGTGGTTATAACCCAGTTGCCGCGTGAAATGGCTATTGACCACTTCAAAATAGCCTGCGTCGTTTGAGATACCCATAAACACGGGTGAAAGCGAGAAAAAGCTATTGAGTTGCTCCTGCGATTCAATCAACTTGTGGGTGGCGCGCTTGCGCTCGGTAATATCGAGCACAGTGCCCACCATGCGCACAGGTTTACCCTCGGCCCATTGCACTATGCGCCCGCTAAAACTCAACCAAACCCAATGCCCGGCCGCGTGACTGACGCGCACATCCATGGCAATGCTCGGCTCCACATCTTCGCGAGCGGTAGCCACAAAATTTTCCAGTTGAATGCGGTCTTGCGGATGCAGCCAGGCAAGCCAGTCGCTGGCATCCACCCCCTTCTGCTCTGAAACTTCGCGCCCCAGTAACTGTTGCCAGCGTGCATTTAGCACAATGCTATTGCTCACCAATTGCCAATCCAAAAAGCCGACGCCGGTGCCATCTACCACCAGATTAAGCTGCTGATTGGATTCCTTTAACTGGCGCGACGTGCGCTCGCGCGCGGTGATGTCTTCTACCATTACCCAAATAAACGAGGCAGCGCCGGTGCCCGCCACGCGCACGGCCTTCACCAAAACCGACTGCACCTTGCCTGCTTCGCTGACAAACGAGGCGCGAAAATCAATAGCAGAGGTGGCACCTGAAAGCAGATCAATCCAGACACCTTTATAGGCGCGATCGGGGGGGAGTAGTTTTTCTGCAGAATTGCCGTAGGCACTTTGGCCCAGAATCACTTTTAAGGCTTCGTTGTGATGAAGCACTGTGCCGCCTTCTGCATCGCACAGTGCAAGGCCCACAGGTGAGTGATTAAACAAGCCCTGTAGCCGCAGCTGTTCGGCCAGGCGATGGCGCAACAACACGGTAACAAAGCCCAAGGGCAACATAATAAGCGCGATTATCAGCGCCAGGCCCGCCTGCAACCAATGGCGGTTGGGCGCAAGGTGTGACCAGCCGCCAATGGGTGTGGCGGCCATTACCCAATGGCCGCTGGGCAGATTGATCTCCTGCAGTACGGGCGCCTGGTCAAACAAGGTGGCATCGCCATAAAACACCGCACCGGCTGCCCCTTGCCCATCCTTGCCGCGCAGCGCCACGTTGAGTGGCGCACCCAACAGCCCGCTGGCGGCATAAAAGCGCTGCACATCAATTACCGCTGATATCATGCCCCAGAATGTTTCACTGGAGCCTGCAAACACCGGCACCCGCCCGATAAACCCCTGCCCGCCCTGCACCAGGTTAACGGGGCCTGCCACAACAATTTCGCCCGTAATTTTGGCCCGCAACGCCGCGGCCTTTTGGGCCTCATTAGCGGCCAGATTAAGGCCAATGGCGCCCTCGTTGCCGGCCAGCGGGTACATCAGCTGTATGACCATGTCCGGCGCGCCACCCAGGTTCCTGAGTTGGTTGCGACCGGCAAAAATCTTGCTGGCATACTGGCCAAACTTGGCCTGATCTAGCGCGGGCTCTGCAGCAATGACTGCGGCCAAGCCCAACACAGATTGGATGTTGTTGTTAATATTGCCCTCTAGCTGGGCGCGCAGCGTAGAGCTTTGCGCCAGCACCAGCGAGCGCTGCTGCTCCAAAAACCGCTCACTGTTAAGGTTATCCAGGTACCAGGCACCCACGCCCAACCCCGCGCCGAGTGCGAGCATCAGCACCCACATCACCGGCAGCGCAAAGGAGGACAGTTGGGCCAGGCGCAAGTAGTTCTCCCGTTGTATTTAAAGACGCAGCGTTCAGTATAGCCAGCTCACTGGATTCAGCTGGCCGTTGTATTGGGCTGCCACTCTTCCTACAATCGCGCCATCAACCAAGCAGGACACCCCATGGATAAGGCCGAACTCCAGCGCCAACTTGAGCAAATCGCCTCCCATCCAGACAAGCACGCCCTGCGCGCGCTGCTGGCGCACCGCCACATCGCCGATCTCTCTGACGCGCTGGCAAGCTTTACGCCGGAAAACGCGGCCAAATTGCTGGATTTGCTCACCCTGCACGACCACGCCGAAGCCTTTTCCTACATGCCCGAAGAACGCCAGGCAGAGATTGCCTCGGTGATGCCGCGCAATGATCTAGCGGCGCTGTTTTCACAAATGGAGTCCGACGAGCGCGCCGACCTCTACAACCGCCTCACCGAAGACCAACGTCACGCGGTGCTACCGGGGCTGGCACAGGCCGAGCGCGAAGATGTGCGCCGCCTGGCCAGCTACCCGGAGAAAACCGCCGGCGCCCTGATGACCTCAGACTACGCCACACTCAGGGCCCACTGGACGGTAAAAAAGGCCCTCTTGCGCATTCGGCTTGAAGCGCCCGACAAAGAGACCATCTACCAAGTGTATGTGGTAGACAAAGACCGCACCCTGCGCGGCACCCTGTCGCTCAAGCAGCTGATATTGGCCCACCCTGAAGCCTCCATCGCAGACCTGATGCTCACCGACGTAGTGAGCGTTGATGTACAGGAAGATCAGGAAAAAGTGGCCGAGGTGATACGCCACTACGACCTGCTGGCGGTGCCGGTGCTCGACAACGAGCAGAAGCTTGTGGGCATTATTACCTACGATGACGCCATGGATGCCGCCGTAGAAGAGGCCACAGAAGATGCCCAAAAGAGCGCCTCGGTGGCCACCCTCGGCTCATCGTTTAAAGACATAAGCCTCGGCCAGTTGTACTTAAAGCGCATCGGCTGGTTGCTGTTGCTGGTATTTGGTGCACTGTTTTCCGGCGCAGGCATTGCATTTTTTGAAGACATCATCGCCCAACAGGTGGCGCTGGTGTTCTTCCTGCCCCTGCTGGTGGGCAGTGGCGGGAACGCGGGCTCACAGGCGGCAGCCCTGATGATCCGGGCGCTGGCCACGGGCGAGGTGCAAATGCGCGACTGGCTGACGCTGGTGGGGCGCGAGATTTTAGTGGCCGGCGCACTGGGCCTGACGCTGGCCGTGGCGGTGTCGGCACTGGGCTGGCTGCGCGGCGGGCCGGAGGTGGCAATCACCGTGGCCGCGGCCATGGTATGCGTGGTGCTTACGGGCTCGCTGATTGGCCTGTGCCTGCCGTTTGTATTGTCGAAAATCAAGCTCGATCCGGCCACCGCCTCTGGCCCCTTGGTAACCACCATTGTGGATGCCACAGGCGTGATCATCTACCTGGGGTTTGCCTCGCTGATTCTTACAGGCGGCATCAACTTCTAAGGCGCTTACGTGGCTCTGGCGCCACAGTTGGCTATGCTAAAACACTCGCCAACCCAACCAGCTGCAGGCCCGCCATGATTGCACCCGGTATGCCGCCCAACGAACCCCAGCGTCTGGCAGCGCTGCGCAGCCTTGAGCTGTTTGGCAAGCCGCCCCAAGAGCGCTTCGACCGCTACACCCGCCTGGCCCGGCGATTGTTTAATACGCCCATTGCGCTCATCAGTTTAGTGGAGGCAGACGAGCTGTGGTTTCTCTCGCACCAGGGCTTACCCCTTGAGCGGGCACCCAGGGCCAACGCCTTTTGCGCACAGGTGGTGGCCAGCAACCAACCACTGCTGGTGCCCAGCGCCCGGCAAGATGCGCGCTTTAAGCACAACCCAAGTGTGGTAGGCGCAAATGGTTTGCAGTTTTACGCAGGCTGCCCGCTGTGCATTGATCACAAAACAACCCTCGGCACCCTGTGCATTCTCGATAAAAGGCCGCGCAATTTCGGCGTCGATCACCTCAAACAACTGAACAAACTCGCCCAGCTGGCAAGCCATGCCCTGAGTAAACACCTGCCAGACACGGTGGACGGCCTCACCCACATCTCCAATCGCCAGGGGTTTAAAACCCTGGCGCAGTTCGTTATTGATACAGGCCTTGAGCGCGGGCGCAGCACCACATTGCTGCTGTTTAACCTGAAAAATTTTCGGCCACTGAACGATCATTTCGGCCGCGCCGAGGGCGATGTGGCACTCAAAGCGTTTGCCAGGCTGCTGTGCCAGGGGTTTCGCGAGTCGGACCTTGTTGCCCGGCTGGGTGGCGACAAGTTTGCCGTACTGCTGGGGGAATCTGACGATGCCGGTGCCGCCATTGCGCTGGATCGTTTTAAAAAGAATCTTGGCAAGTACAATAGGCAGGCGCTGCGCGGGTATGATCTACGCTTTGAGGTGGCCCGTATGGGCTACAATCGCGATGCATTCGGCTCGGTGAACAGGCTGCTTACCGCAGCCGACGCCACACTCGCCGAGGCCAGCAGGCACAGCCGCCGCTGAACCGGCACCAAATTCTGAGGTAGTTTTGTTAACCGATCCCCTTTTCTGGCTGCTGGGCGGCCTTGGCGTGATTTTAACGGGTATTTCCAAGTCCGGTTTTGCCGGTGGCGCGGGGGTCGTGGCCGTGCCACTGCTGGCGCTCATCATGCCATTGCCGCAGGCCGCAGCACTCATGCTACCGGTGTTGCTGGTGATGGATGCCAAAACCGTGCACTACTATTTTCGCCATGCCCACTGGCCCAGTTTAAAAGCATTGTTACCGGCGGCGTGCCTGGGCATTGGCGCTGGCGCGCTTGGCATGGGCACGCTCTCTGACGCCGCGCTGCAATTGTCGCTTGCCTTACTATGTATCGTGTTTGGCCTGTGGGCGCCATTGTCACACTGGTTTAGCAAATTTCGCGGCGCCGGCTGGGTGTGGGGCGCGGCGGCGGGCACCAGCTCCACCCTGATTCACGCAGGCGGCCCGCCGCTCAACATCTATTTGCTAGGGCGAGGCCTGCCCAAGCTGCAATGGCTGGCAACGGCAAGCATCTTTTTTGCCGTGTTGAATGTGATAAAAATTCTGCCCTACGGGCTCTTGGGCCAGTGGCAGGCCGATACCTTGAGCCTTTCATTGGCGCTGCTGCCACTGGCGCTGCTCGGTGTGTGGGCCGGCAAAGTCATTGCACAAAAAATTGACGATGCCACTTTCATGAACGCCTGCCGTGGCTTGTTGATTATCTCGGGCCTGTTGCTGCTGGCAAAAGCCGGGCTCTGGTGATTTTTGCGTTAGCTGGCATGGCTGTTGTGCGCGCAATAATGATTCCCGCGAGCGGCATGAGATTGACAAGGCTGCCAAATCAAGCAGCCTTATAAACGCGACACGCGCCAAATATTCACCGGGAAATTCCGCCGTGCTAAGGTGAGTTCACGCACAATCACCGGAGCGCCCAGATGCCCTTGTTTACTTTTACCCTATCCCGCCTTGGGCCAATGCTGGCAGCCCTTGCCTGCACCTTTAGCCTTATTGCCTGCACAGGCCCTGGCCAAAAGGCTGGCGCCACTGAAACATCCAACACACATCAAATACCGGCAGCATCGGCCGCGCTGGGGGCCATTATTGACGACCACTGGCGCTATAGCCTGGCCGAAGACCCCATAATGGCCTCGCGTATGGGCATTGCAGGCTACGCCCATGCACTGCCCGGTGTCACCCAAG
Organism: Simiduia sp. 21SJ11W-1; assembly: GCF_024138675.1. Taxonomy (NCBI): domain Bacteria; kingdom Pseudomonadati; phylum Pseudomonadota; class Gammaproteobacteria; order Cellvibrionales; family Cellvibrionaceae; genus Simiduia; species Simiduia sp. 21SJ11W-1. The sequence goes on from NZ_CP090959.1 coordinate 3,014,913, forward strand.
CCGATCGCGCACGCAGGCTCGCCGCCGAGCTTGCCTTGGTTGCACGCCTGGATGCCATAGACACCCAATCCTTAAGCCAAACAGAGGCAGTTAACCATCAACTGCTGCGCTGGGTGTTGAGCAACAGCATTGATGCCAACAAGTTATTTCTGGAGCGCATTCCCCTTAACACCTTTTACAGTTTTTATGCCGAAGCGCTAGAGGCCAGCAGTGGCCTGGCCATGCAAACCGAGCAAGATTACCGCAACTACATTAGCCGCATTGAGGCCTTTGGCCGCTACTTTGATGAAAATCTCGCCAACATGCGTGAGGGAATTCGCACGGGCTTTGTACTGCCAAAGATTGTAGTGCAAGGCATTGCGCCCACCGTGCGCGCCCAGGTATATAAAGACCCAACCCAAAGCAGCCTCTACAAACCCTTCAGCGAACTGCCCACAAGCCTAAGCGCCAAAACCCGCAAGCAATTGCAAGCAGACGGTGCCCGCGCCATTGCCGAGGTGGCCATGCCGGCGTTTAAACGCGTAGCGGATTTTCTGGAAGGTGAATACCTGCAGGCGGCCACAGAAACCTTGGGCGCCTCGCAGCTGCCCGGCGGCCAGGCCTACTACCGCCACGCCATTCGCACCTACGTAACTCTGGATGAATCGCCAGACAAAATTCACGCCATCGGGCTTGCTGAAGTTGCACGCATTAAAGCTGAAATGCAGGCGCTTATTAAAGCCACAGATTTTGAAGGCAGCTTTGAAGATTTCACTGAATTTCTGCGCACCGATCCGAAATTTTATGCAACAACACCCGAGCAACTTTTAAAAGAGGCCGCCTTTATAGCCAAGCGCGCCGATTACCAACTGCCGGCATTTTTCAAGAAGCTGCCGCGCATGTCTTACGGCATAGTGCCGGTGCCTGCAGAAATCGCGCCCAACTACACCACAGCCTCGTACAACCCGGCCGCCATTGGCGGTGTGCGCGGTGGCGCCTATTGGTTAAATACCCATAACCTCAATCAGCGACCTTTGTATGAATTGCCCGCACTCACCCTGCACGAGGCGGTGCCCGGCCACCACCTGCAAGGCGCACTCTCCCAGGAACTTGAAGATGTGCCGCACTTTCGCCGCAACCTGTACCTCAGTGCCTTTGGCGAAGGCTGGGGTTTGTACGCAGAACACCTGGGCATAGAAATGGGCATGTACACCACGCCCTACGAGCATTTTGGCCGCTTAAGTTATGAAATGTGGCGCGCCTGCCGCCTGGTGATAGATACCGGCATTCACTCCCAAGGCTGGAGCCGCGCACAAGCGCTGGCGTATCTGGCCGCCAATACATCGCTTTCGCAAGACAATGTACGCGCAGAGGTAGACCGCTATATTTCCTGGCCGGGCCAGGCACTTTCTTACAAGATGGGTGAAATAAAAATTCGCGCCCTGCGTGCAGAGGCCGAACGGCAACTGGGCGCGCGTTTTGATATACGCGACTTCCACGACGCGCTACTCAGTGACGGCGCGTTGCCACTGTCGATGCTTGAAGAAAAAATGCGACGGTTTATTGAACGCCATAAACACTAGCCTGCAGCCTTTCACTTGCCGGCCTTCAATGGCCGGCAAGTAATGGCGATTTCAACTGAAGCTGTTCACAAAATCGCGAATGCCGTTGAGCAACATTTGCGTTGCCAGAATCACCAGAATCATTCCCATCAAGCGCTCCAGTGCGCGCGAACCTTTTTCACCGATCACACGCATAATCAAAGGCGATGCCAAAAGCAACGCAGAAGATCCGCCCCAGGCCAGCATCAGCGCTACCGTCCAATCCATAATTTGGCCTGGCTGGTTTGAACTTAATAGCAGCAGCACGGCAATGGTGGAGGGCCCGGCAATCATTGGCACGGCCAGGGGCACAATGAATGGCTCTTCGGCGTGGCCATCTTCGCCGCGCTCTTGGGCTACGGGAAAGATCATGCGCAGTGAAATAATAAACAGCAACACCCCGCCTGCGATATTCAGGGAGCTTTGGGTCAAGCCCAGGAATGCCAAAATTGCGTTACCGGCAAATAAAAACAGCAGCAAAATCACCAGCGCAATTATCAGCTCACGGGTTAGCACCCGGGTTCTGCGCTTGGCATCTAACCGTGAAAGCACGGCGTTAAAAATGGGCACATTGCCGAGCGGATCCATAATGAGAAATAACGTAACCGCGGCTGGTGCAATTTCAATCCAATTCATGGTGTGTGCCTTTGGTGATGATTTCAGATGTGGTGGCAGGTGTGACAGCCGTTGTTGGGCTGGATGGTGTTGAGGATTGGTGTGAAAGCCCCAGTTTGTAAATATCCCCATGCTCTCTGAGTACTGCGTCTACGGCGGTTTGCAGTTGCGCGACCAGTGCCGGCGCCACATCAAGACTTAGGGCAAAGTAGTAATCGCGCGAGGGAAAGTGGTGCACCACCTCAAACAGACGCTCATCTAACCCTGTGGTTTCCAGCACATGCAGCCAGCCGCCTTCCCCAAAGGCCCACAAATCAATACGCCCGGCGTGCAACATTTTGGCCAGGTGGTTAACTTGTGTTGCCAGCACCAGATTCTCATCAGGCAGGCCCACGGCACGCAGATGCTCGGCCGCCGCATCGTCGCGCAACGCACCTATCACGTATTTGTGGAAATCTTGCGGGTGGGTAAAACTGAAGGCATGAACCTTGCGCCCGATGAGCACATCACGCTCTTGCCCTATGGGTCCCACCCATTGAAAATGCGCCTCGCGCTCCGGTGTTCTGAGTGTGCTGAATAACACCGCATGCGGGCCCTGCTTGGCGCTGCGAAAGCCCCGCGCCCAGGGCAGCACTTCAATTTGTGCGCGTGTCATGGGGCTGCCAGCATGCCTGGTTGCCGCCAGCAATAACTCCACCGCCGGGCCATGGGGCTTGCCCTCAAATACGTAATTGAGCGATGCACTTTCTTCGGTGATAAACCTCAGCTCGTTCAGCTCGCCAGCCAGTAGCCCCATACTCCCCGCTGCCAAGGCGAGCGCAAGCATCCATTTTCGCACCCGCTTACCAGGCCTGCCAACGGGTGTACTAATCACTGCTCGCCATCCACTTACCCCTAATAAGCTTGGTTGCCACGCTTTAACGCTATAGCTTAGTGCACGCAGCAGCCTGGGTGAGATCAATAAAGAAGTTGTGGGCGGCTGCGTTGCCCTCAGCCCACAGGCGCTGTATGTCATTCAAAGGCACTGCTACAGGCTCTTGGCCCGAACCTATTGCAAGCAGCAGGTATTCAGAGCCTCGGCGGGTGTTTATATCCAGTGCCTGCCCCACGCGCTGGGTGCCATCGGCCAAGGCCACACGCACGCGCGATTGGCGCATACAGACTATTTCAAAGTAATCGTGTTGTTCGCAGCTAATTGCCATAGCAAGCCCCCATGTAGCAGCAATCAGGCATGACTTGCCTGATTTTCCTAACAGCCTATTGCAACAGCTATTTATACAGCGATTCGTACAAGGCTTAAAGTTATCGCCCCCGGCGCTGTTTGGCTATGCTATAACGGTTGTTCACCGGCAGCACCGCGTTACGTAGCTGCCCCACCAATAAGCCTGAAACCCCAAAAGGATAACTATATGGATTTCGCCAGCTTGAATATTTTTGCAATTTTATGCGCCGCTCTCATCAGCTTTGCATTGGGCGGTATCTGGTATTCCCCTTTGCTGTTTGGCAAGCGCTGGATGCTTGAAACCGGCATATCCGAGGAAGACGCCAAAAAACAAAACATGGCCCGCGTTTTCGGTTTGGCATTTTTGGCAAACCTTGTTATTGCGTTAAATCTGGCCATGTTTTTGGGTGCCGAAAGCACACTGGCCAGCGGTGCCTTTTATGGATTTTTGGCAGGCTTTGGCTGGGTAGCCATGGCCATGGGCGTAAACGATTTATTTGAGCAACGCTCATTCACACTCTACGCCATTAACGCGGGCTTTAATGTAGTGGGTTTTACCTTGATGGGTGCCATCATTGGCGTTTGGCACTAGCCACTGGCTGCTCTGATAAACCCAAGGCCATATAATAGCGCCGGCAAGAATTCTGCCGGCCGTTAAAGGGCGTGCGTTAAAGTGCAAATTACAGTGTGGGCTATGTAGCGAGGCGGCGCGTGTAATACACCACCTCTGCATCACCCAGCGGATCTTTATGAATATCCGTTTTTACATAGCGCATACCAAGCTTTTTCATAACGGCAATAGAGGCCGTGTTGCCCGGCAGTGCAATAGCCGAAAGCGATCTAACCCCCGGTGCGCCGGCAACGGCCTCCGCCACTTGTGCGGCCGCTTCTGTCGCAAAGCCCTTACCCCAATAGGCCTGTTTAAACCGCCAACCCAACTCGAGGCATTGGTAATCTGGCGCGGGGCTGAAAAACTGCATGGGGCGCACCAGTACCCAGCCTAGAAACGCCTGATCTAGCCGGCTGTTTACTGCCCATAAGCCCCAACCCAACGCAGGATTACGGTATGCAGCCATACGTGGGATCATCACCTCGTCAATGGTTGAGCGCGCAGTCACTTTGCCGCCATTGATGTAGCGCATGACCTCTGGGTCTTGATCCAGCTCAAATAATAAATCGCCATCGTTTGCATCCATCAAACGAAAACACAAACGCGCGGTGGGGTTTATATTCATAGCAAGTCTCGGCTTTGGCGCAGCGGTTCGCGGTTCGCGGTTAGGCTAACTGTAAGGCAAGGTAAATTGCACCCATCAAAATTGGCTGATGCACAAGATAAACCAGCAGGCTGTGCCGGCCAGGCCACAAGAGTTTAGCGGAAATTCGCAAGCGGGCGGCCGGGTCGCGCAACAGTGCCGGGCTGTGCGCCAACGCAATACCCACCCACACCAATGCAAGCCAGGGGATGAGCGGCACCCAGTCGGCCGTGTAATCGGGGAACCACTCGGGCCAGGCTGCCACCAGATAACTAAGCGGCCAGGCATGAGGCCAATCTAAAATTGTCGCGCCTAAGAGCATAACCAAGGCCGCCACCAATGCCAGGCGCGGGTGATTTACCAAGGGCAAACTAACGAGGCTTGCCACGGCAATAAAATGTAACACGCCAAAATAAATCCATTGATCGCGCGCCAATATCCAACTTGCCAGGCTGATGGCAACCGCACCCGCCACCAGAGTCAATTCACGCCAGAAAAATAGCCGCCAGCGGATCACTGGCCCATGGGCGAACACCAAGCCCACGCCCACGCACAGGAAAAACAGCGACAAAATCACATAGCGAAATTCCCGCCAGCCTGCGCCATCGGGAATATCCCACTGATGCAGTCCAAACATTTTCAAATCGAAAATAAAGTGAAACACCACCATTAAAACAATGGCAATACAGCGCAATAAATCGACGGTGATGTTTCTTTGTGTATTGCTGTTCATGTGTTTTTAATATCTACACCGGGTTCAGGTATTTTCCGCAGTGATTGCGCGCGGCAATTGACGGGCTCGCCACAGCAAATACACCGCCGGCAATACCAGTAACGTTAACACCACAGAGCTTGCCATGCCGCCCACCATGGGTGCAGCCAACCGGCTCATGATTTCAGAACCCGTGCCCTCGCCCAACAACATGGGAACCAGCCCTGCGATGGTGGCCAGGGCGGTCATGAGTTTCGGCCGCAGCCGCAACACGGCTCCTGCCATCACCGCTTGCTGTAGATCACAAACTGTGGGGCGGGCCTTGCGCTCACGCAATTCGCACCAGGCTTGATCCAGGTATACCAGCATTATCACGCCGGTTTCCACCGCTACACCGGCAAGCGCCAACATACCCACGCCCACCGCAACGGAAAAGTGATAGCCCATGGCATCAATCAACCAGACGCTGCCTACTAAGGCCAACGGCAGCGTTAACATAATAAGCCCCACCTGGGCGAGATTACGAAAACACAGGTAAAGCAGTATCACAATTATCATCAACGTGAGTGGCACCACATACAATAAACGGGCCTTGGCGCGCTCCAGGTATTGGTATTGGCCTGCCCAGTTCAATGAGTAGCCCGGGGGCAACTGCAGGTGCTGTGCCAGATGCGCTTGGGCCTGTGCAACGTAGGTGCTTACGTCGGTATTATCGATATCGATAAACACCCAGGCATTGGGGCGGGCATTCTCACTTTTTATACCCGCAGCACCTTGTTCAACATAGATGTCTGCCACATCGCCCAGAGTAACCTGAAGGCCCGCGGGTGTCACAATGGGCAAAAGTGCCAGTTGTTCGGGCGAGCTGCGGTACTGCTGGGGGTAGCGAATATTCACCGGGTAGCGCTCTTGGCCTTCAACGGTTTGGGTGACATTGCGCCCGCCCACTGCCGTGCCAATCACTTGCTGAACATCACCAATGTTCAGGCCAAAGCGCGCTGCCCGCTCGCGGTTGATGTCTATTTTTATATAGCGCCCGGCCGCCACCCGCTCTGCATACGCAGAGCGCGTACCCGGCAGCTGGCCCAGCAGACGTTCGATTTCTGCCCCCAGGGTTTGCAGCTTATCCAGCGAAGGCCCCGCCACCTTAATACCCACCGGCGTTTTGATGCCCGTGGCCAACATGTCGATGCGCGTTTTAATAGGCATCACCCAGGCATTGGTCACACCGGGCAAATTCACCCGCGCATTCAGCTCAGCTTTCAGCGCCTCTGGCGTTAGCCCTTCGCGCCATTGGCTTTTGGGCTTAAGCCTGATGAAGGTTTCAATCATGGTCAGTGGTGCAGGGTCTGTAGCGGTATCAGCACGGCCCACCTTGCCAAACACCGTTTCAACTTCCGGAATGGTTTTAATGAGTTTGTTGGTTTGTTGCAGCAGTTCGCGCGCCTTGCCAATGGAGATGCTTTCATAGGTGGTGGGCATGTACATCAAGTCGCCTTCATCAAGCTCTGGCATAAACTCGCCACCCAAGCGCGCGAGCGGCCAGAGGATCGATGCAACAAGTAAGGCCGCCAATAGCAGGCAGGTTTTCGGCCACTGCAACACCCAGGTCAACAAGGGCCGGTAGCAGGCCTGGGCGATGCGATTAACGGGATTGGCCTGCTCTGGGCGCATGCGCCCGCGAATAAAGTAGCCCATAAGCACCGGTAACAGCGTCACGGCAATTAACGCACTTGCGGCCATGGCGTAGGTTTTGGTGTAGGCCAAGGGCGCGAACATGCGCCCTTCTTGCGCCTGCAAAGTAAATACCGGAATAAAGCTCACCGTGATAATCAGCAGGCTGAAAAATAACGCAGGCCCCACTTCTGTTGCACTTTTAATCACCAGCTGCCAACGGTTGTGTTTCGTAATTGGGGTGCGCTCTGCATGTTTGTGCAGGTTTTCAATCATCACAATGGCGCCGTCAATCATGGCGCCAATGGCGATGGCAATTCCACCGAGCGACATAATATTGGCATTGAGCCCCTGTGCCCGCATTACCAAAAAAGCCATAAGAATGCCGAGCGGCAGGCTTACCATCGCCACCAGTGATGAGCGCAGGTGAAATAAAAACACTGCGCACACCAGCGCCACCATGAGCAGCTCCTGGCCTAACTTATGCCACAAATTTTCAACTGCCCGCTCAATGAGCAGCGAGCGATCGTATACCGTTACCCATTCAACACCGGGTGGTAGGCTGGGCGTTAAGGCGTCTAGCTTTGCCTTTACATGTTTGATGGTTTGCTGGGCATTTTCACCCACGCGCATGGCAACAATGCCACCCACTGCTTCGCCTTCACCGTTCAACTCGGCCACACCACGGCGCATGGCCGGGCCCAGTTGTACCACTGCCACATCGCGCAACAAAATGGGCGTGCCCTTGTTATTCACCCGCAGCACAATGGTTTCCAAATCGGCAATGCTTGAAATGTAGCCGGTGGCGCGCAGCATGTACTCGGCCTCGGCCATCTCTACCACGCTGGCGCCAAGCTCCTGGTTGCCGCGCTCGATGGCGGCCTGCACCATGGCCAGCGGTATGCCGTAGGCGCGCAATTTTTGCGGATCTACCTGCACCTGGTATTGGCGCACCATGCCGCCAATGGCTGCCACTTCACTGACGCCGGGCAACGCTTGCAGTTCGTATTTTAGAAACCAGTCTTGCAGGCTGCGGAGCTCACTTAAGTCGTGCTGGCCTGTTCGATCAACCAGTGAATAGATAAACACCCAGCCCACACCTGTGGCATCCGGCCCCAATTGAGGGGTGGCACCGTTTGGCAAGCTGGGCGCCACCTGGCTTAGGTATTCCAACACCCGCGAACGCGCCCAGTAGAGATCGGTGTCGTCGTCGAAAATAACATACACATAGCTGTCGCCAAAAAACGAAAAACCACGCACGGTTTGTGCACCGGGCACACTGAGTAGCGCAGAGGTGAGCGGGTAGGTTACCTGGTCTTGCACCACTTGTGGCGACTGGCCCGGGTAGCGGGTTTTTACTATCACCTGCACGTCAGATAAATCAGGAATGGCATCCACCGGCGTTTGCTTAACCGCAACCAAGCCCGCGCCCACCACCAACACTGTGGCAAGCAACACCAGCAGCCGGTTGTGTACCGACCAGCGTATAAGCGCGTTGATCATTGCTCACCCCCGGCCGGCATCACATCGGCAATTGGGGTTGCGCTAATTACCGTGAAAACGCCCTTGCGCGCACGAAACCTGAATTGAATGCGTTGGCCGGGTTTTAAGGCGTTGATATCCACCGATGCTGCAATGCTGAAATCAACCGTGGCCGGGCCACGGCCCCATTTGGCCACCGGCCCCCGGCTGATGTTGGCCTGCCGGTGTTCGGTATCGAGTGTATTAATAACGCCTTGGGCTTGTGCAATATCGGCATCATCTGCAGTTGCATCAGGAGCTAAAGCGCTCTGTGACTGTGCAGACTCTGGCCTGTGAATGTTGATGATCCGAAAGGCTTGGCCGAGCTTTTCAATTTCAATGTGAACAGGTGCACCGGTTGTGAGGTCATCCATTGCAAGGCCCTCTGCCATGGCAAAATCCATGGTCATGGCAGGCCAATCCCATTGCGCTACAGCTTCGTGCTGCACGGTAAGCGTGCCAGCCGGTTGATTTACCGCCTTCACTTCTGCGGCCACCCACACAGAAGACTGGCCGCCCACCGGGCTCATGCGTAAAAAATCCGCGCTTTTGGAAGATTCCGAATCCAATAAAAATTGTGCAGATATCACCACTTCATCGCCAGGGGCCAGGCCCTCTGTGATTTCTATGTAGTGATCATCCATACGCCCCAATTGCACAGCCACCGATTTGAACCGGCCAGCCCCTAAGGCCTGCACAACACGATTTTGCGTGCCCGTGCGAATCACCGCTGCCCGTGGCACTGTCAGGGTGGGCGCAATGGTGTCGGTTTCAATATCAAGCTCGGCAAACATGTTGGGTTTTAAAAACCCTTTGGGATTTTCAAACCGGATGCGCACCGGCAATGTGCGGGTATCGGCATTCATTGTGGGGTAGATGTAGGCAAGCTCACCGGTAAATGTTTTACCCGGCAAGTGCGGCACGCGGATACTCACACGCTGGCCTTTACGCAGCAAGTTCACTTGCCGCGCGTACACATCGGCGTCTATCCACACGGTATCAATGGCGCCAATACTGAACAGGGTGCTGCCCGGCATGACATAAAAGCCCTCGCGAATGGCGAGCGACTCCACCACACCCGCTTGCGGTGCAAAATAGGTGAGCGATTGGCGCACCTTGCGCTCTGTCACCAAGGCATCTATGTGTTGCTCGGCCACTTTCAACGCCCGCAGGCGGTTCTTTGCGCCCTCGATCAAACGCCCCTCACCGCGCGCTAACGCCAGCAGCAAGTCTTCTTGGGCGTTCACAAGTTCTGGCGAGTAAAGGTCGTAAAGCGGCTGACCTTTTTTGACCGGGTCGCCCTCGGCTTTGACATAGAGCTTTTCTATCCAGCCGGCCACGCGCGGGTGCAGGTGTACGAGTTTATCTTCATCGTAACCCACGTAACCTACCGTGGTGATGCGCGCACTCAGGCTGCGCGCGCGCGCTGTGTCTGTGCGCACGCCAATGTTCAGTTCAACCTCGGGGCTGATGGTAACCGTGCCGGGCGCTTCGGTTTCTGTTTCATATACCGGCACAAGATCCATGCCCATGGGTGATTTACCCGGGCCATCGCGCCGGTAGTTTGGGTCCATGGGGGCCACCCAGTACAAGGGCCCTGCGCTGGCCGATTCAGTGGCCACCGGGCCTTTAGCTTCCGGTAAAAGGCTGGCCAGCAACAGGCCCAGCAGCGCGCCACAAACAAGCAGCAATATCGATTTCATAACACATCTCTTCTGGGGTGCGCGGGGTGCGCAATCACTCAACGTTTGCTGTTGGGAGTAAAAGCCACAAACGGCAGACGGATTTTGGGTGTGTTAGCTTTTGCGGGGCGGGTGGTAGAGAGGGTCTTGCAGAAATGAAGGGGCACGATTGGCGAGTGCCTGCATTATGGGTGCGCGGGTAATAGCCCAAGCCTCGGGGCCCGCAACGGGCAGTGCAGCGGCCAGGCTACATTGGCTCATGTCGCAATCACCTGAATCGCAGCAGGCACCTTGAGGGGCATTATTTACGGCACTCATCTGGTGGTGTGCGTGCGGGTCTTCGGCCTCAAAAGCGGCCACTGCATTCATCATAGCGTGGTTGCTGTGCAGGCCTTCTGAAGGCGCCATATCGCTACACCCTTGCGCAGCCGCCATCAGCTGGCTGCCAAAGGCAAGCAGCAACAGGGCAACAATGAGGGTGCGCAGACGTATCAGCATGTGAGGCTCGGCCGTTTGGTGTGCCGCAATAGTAGCCTTTGGGCTGGCGGTTCTGCAATCCGGGCAGCCACCCCCAAGGCACAAAGGCCCCTTGGGGCCCATCGTCAACCTTGGGTGCCGGTGCCCAGGGTATCTGCCATGGCGCCCGGCCCGCGATCGCGAAACCACTTGGTGATGATGGACTTGGTGCCCTCAACAACAGGCATACCGTGATGCTCGGTAAGAGGGTTGGGCGCGCCTGTGGGCTGCAGGTTATTCCAGATGAGCGCGCTGCCCTGGCGCGGGTAAAAGCTGCGCTCCAGGCGGGTAAAGTGGGTTGCACCGCCGGCCGGGGTATTGTTCAGGTAAATCATGAAGGTCCAGCTGCGCTGGCCGCGCGCACCGGCAAACTTGGCGTATTCAGGGGTTGCCGGTTGAAAGTAATCGGTGTGGGCCTTGAACTCCTCGCCTACCTGGTATTTTTGCCCTTGGGTGGCCTCGCCCCAAGCGGGATTAATACCGAGGGTCTGGGCAATGCGTGCATCCACCTCAGCCACAAGCGGATCGTTCATTTGGCCCAAATCGCAGGTTTGACTGGTGCGAAACCCCGCGTAAAGGCTGCCGGTGGTCACCGTGGAAGGCCTGAGCCAGGCATCCATCAAGGCCATAATGGCCTCGCACCGGGCGGCATCCAGAAAGTCTGGGATTTGGTAAAGCTGCACGCGGGTGTCGTCAATTGGGCTCGCGCCCACCGCCTGTGGGTTAGCCACAAGGCTTGGGCGCGACAATGCCACATAATCCACCTCGGCATCGGCCGTGGCTGTCGAGGCCAGGGGGGCACCGGCCAGGGTGAGCGCCTCGGTAATTTCACAGGCCGCGAAGCCTGCCCGCGCCAGTATGGCCTGTAACTCCTGCACATCGCAGCCGCGCGCCACGTTGTGACGCGTCCACTCTAGCCATTGTGCATCCATCCTTGCCTCCGCAAAGCGTTGAATTAACGGCCCCACCTCAAGCAGACCAAGGCCCTGTACGCGCGACTTGTTAGCGAATAAGCCCGAACTGCTGGTGCAACACCTCAATAATTTCGCCTTTCGGGTCGGCCGACAGAGCGATGGGCTGGCCGGTAATTTTTTCAGCAATGCCCGTGTAGGTGCGTGAAATGTCCATGAGCGCCTCAAGTGGCAGGGCGTTGTCGCGCGCCAGCGCCAGGCGCTCCGGGAAGCGGTCTTTATTGAGCAGTATGTCTGGGTCTGGGAAGTGGTTCAGCAAAAACTGGCGGAACCCCTCTTTGGAGTTTTCAACGATTTGCCCTGAGCGGTAGGCCTTGCCATCCCAAATGCGCGATGAATCGGGCGTGCCCACTTCATCCATGTAAATCAGCCGCTCTTGGCCCTCGGCATTTTTTACGTAGCCAAATTCAAATTTGGTATCCACAAAAATCTGATCGATACCCGCCAAGGCGTCGCTGATCACCCCGAAGCCTTCTTTTAACAAGCGCTCGTAGGTATTGATGTCGTCCAGGCTCGCAAAGCCGAAGGCGTTGGTATTTTGCTCTAGATTGGCGCGACTGATGTTAACGTCATCGGCCTCGGGCACTCCCGGAATGCCCTTGAGCACACCCTTTGTTGAGGGCGTAATTAGCAATTCATAGAGCTTTTGATCTTTTTGCAGGCCGTCGGGCAGGCGAATACCGCAAAACTCACGCTCGCCTTTGCTGTAGGCGCGCCACATAGAGCCTGTGATGTATTGCCGGCAAATGGCCTCTACCATCACCGGCCGCGCCTTCTGCACAATCCACACCAAAGGGTGTGGAATATCCAGTATGTGGCTGTCGGCCAAGCCCTGCGCCTTGAACAAGCCAAACCAGTGGTTGGAAATGGCGTTCAGCGCCGCCCCCTTTCCGGGCACACCGCGCACATCACCCTCGGCGTGCCAAATGCAATCAAAGGCCGAAATGCGATCGCTGATCACCATAATCGCCAAGGGGGCATCGGGCGCAACGTTGTAGCCGCGCTCGGTAATCAGGCGCTGGCTGTCTTCGGGGGTCAGCCAATAAACAGAGCGCACCTTGCCGCTGTGCACGGGTTTATGGGTGCGAATGGGAAGGTCATCGTTTACGGCGAGCACTTGGCGAGCGAGGGTCATGGAGGTACCTGATGGGGTAGAACAATAGGGCCAATTAAAGGCTGGCGATTTTACCAGCCTTCGGGCCCTTGCACAGTAACCTAGGGGTTATTTGACGCGTTCAACCCGGGCGAATCCAGCCTTGTCCTCCACATAAAGGTTATTCGCGCCCAGTGCACCTTTTTCAATACGGATTTTGGTGCCAGCTTTGTAGCGAAAACGGGATTTCTCTTTTTCACGCCATACATGGCCATTATCGAGCGTCAGGTAGTATTTACCGTAGGCGGCTTTCTCAGCGGCAGTCACTGTAGCGTGCAGCACGGGCGCCTCCTGTCCATTAGCCTCGCTACCATTAGCTGCACGGGCGGGGAATGCTTGTTCAATGGCGGCATCGGCGGGCGCAGCCACGGCAGCCTTACTGGCCGCGGCCTGAGCGGCAGCCTGGCCCTGAGCTTGGGCACTGAGCTTGCCTGAGTCTTTGGTAAATAACCGGTCAAAACAATCCAGGCGCTCAATGGCTGTGGTTATTTGGCTGCACTGCAGGCCTTGGGCAACCAGCTGCTCGGCTTTTGCGTTGTCTGCCAGTGCACTGCCGGCACCCAGTAACCCCATCAACCCCACTACCCCAAAAAACCCTGTTTTGCGTACCGCTTCTAGATGATTCATACCTTCTCTCTACTCCGTTTTTTTATTTGTACTGATACCGCGCAATTTGGCACCCTGAATGGGTCATTCACACACAGGCGCTGCCCTTCGGCCCAATTCTGCCACCTCGCTATGAGCCATGGCATATCAACTGGGCATTATCTGCCTTTTCTTCATAAAAATGCCAACCAGCGCATAGATTTTTTAAAAACCATTCGAAAACGGTATTGGCCAAAAAATCACCTGCTCACTATAGTGGCCTTCGTCTAATCAAATACCCATCCGGATTGGAGAGCCATCTTGAAGAATGTTTTTGCACTTTTAGTCACTGCTGCCTTGTTTTCTGGCGCAACCTTTGCTTGCGACAAACCGGCGGCACCCGAGCTGCCAGACCCCGCCAGTGCCGTAACGGCGCAAATGATCAAGGCCAAAAACGATGTAAAAGCCTACCTCGATGCTGCCAATAGCTACATTGAGTGTGTTAAAGGCAATGCCAGCCGCCACAACGCCATGATTGGCGAAATGGAAACGGTAGCCGCCAACTTCAACGAGGCCGTTCGCGCCTACAAAGAGCGCATGACTGCAGGCTAAGCCCCTGGTTGCGTTTCCCAAAGCCGCGTATTCACGCGGCTTTTTTATTGGCCGCGGCTCGGTAAACCCCTGGGCTTGGCTAGCTGCGAGCCTTAGCTAACCAGGCGCCGCAACCAACCTTCACATTAACGCTTTAGAAAAAACATTAAGAAAATTCACTTTAATTTCATTTCTTTATATGCGGCTAGCAAGTCAAGCTGCAGCCACCCACTAAATACCCTTTCCGCTCAGCCAAACCGACTACACTTTCCTGGCAAACAAAGGCTCTTAAACACTTAAGGTGCCGGCTGCCTGCGGGCAGGTGTATTGAAGCCACCCCAGCACATTCACTCAAAACGCCAAAGCATGTACGAAGGGATTATTGCATGAATATTTTCTACCTTGGCCAGCAGGTCATTGGCAATCTCAAGCTTAGCCACAAGTTTTCCGTTATTCTGGCACTGCTGTTGTTACCCATGATTTATGCCACCGTCGAGATAGTGGGCAGCTTCAGAGCTAACATCACCGCTTGGGATACAAAGCTCACCGGGGCAAAATTGATTTACACCCTGCACCCCATTCGCATAAACACTGCGTAACATCGTGGTTTAACGGCAAGCTGGCTGGGCAACCCCAATGGTGATGGCGCCAATAAAATTACCGCCAAGCGCCAACAGCTCAACAGCCTATACACCGCGGCCATTGACTAAGCAAAAACTCTGGGTTTCGACCAGGCCGCAGAAAACCTTGCCGATTTACAACAACGGTTTCGCACCTTTGCTGGCACCATTAACCGAGCCAGTAACCCAGACGAAGTCTTCACTCAGCACTCAAAATTTGTAGCCCAAGTTAATGCAGTAATAGACGGCATCGCCACCAAAAGCGGGCTGATTCTTGATCAACAGCTCACCACCTACTTATCAATGAATCTGTTTGTGTATGAATTGCCTGAAATTGCCGAAATCACCGGCAAACTGCGTGGGAGAGGTGCCGGTGTGGCCGCCAAAGGCAGTTTTACACCCGAGATCTTTATTGAAGTATCTGGCTATGTAGAGCGGCTGTCTCAAATGCAGCAAAAGATTAAAGGGGCGAAAGAGGCACTGATCGCCACCGACAAAACCTTAAGCCAAACGCTGGACGGGCCCGCTAACAATACGCTTTCTGCACTTGAGAAATTTGTTGAGCTAACCGATGCACAACTGCTAAAACCGGCAATCCCCACCATTTCTGCAGCCGACTATTTCGCTTTGGGCACCTCAGTAATCACAGCTCAGGGCGAATTGTATGAACAGGTTTTTCAGCTGTTTACAGAGCGGGCGCGCTATGCACGCAACAACGCCGCCACTCAACAGTTCATGGTGCTCACCATTTACGCGGCATTAACCCTGTGCGCACTCTATTTACTGATCAGCTTTCAGCTCAATACCCGCGCGTCCATAAAAAGCATTCTTGATGCAGCCCATTCACTCAGAGATGGCAAACTCAACGTACTGCTAAAACCCAGTTCAAGCGATGAACTCAGTGAAGCCATTCACGGGTTAAACGATGCCATGCAATCACTGCAAAAACAGGTAAAAGCCATTGCCAACGAATCAACCCTGCTGAATAACACAGCGGAATCCCTGGATAAGGTTTCCCAAGCCACGCGCCAATCCGGTGATAGCCAGCAACAGCAAATTGCCCGCGTACTGACTGATGTTGGGCACTCAAGTGAATCCGCCCAAAGTGTATTGCGACTGTGTGAAGATGCCGCTCTGCGCGCCAAGCAAGCCGTAGGCGCCTCTGAGAACTGCTCGGCAAGCTCACTGCTCTCTGCCGATGCCAGCCGCGAACTGGCTACAAACATCACCGCAGCAGCCGGTGAAATCAGTGAACTTTCCAACAGGGTACAAGACATCTCCTCGGTGATAGATGCCATTCGCGGCATTGCTGAACAAACCAATTTACTGGCACTCAATGCAGCCATTGAAGCCGCTCGCGCCGGTGAACAGGGCCGGGGCTTTGCGGTAGTGGCTGATGAGGTGCGCACACTTGCCAGCCGCACCCAGGAAGCCACCCAGGAAATTCACAAGTCGATCCAAAGCCTGCAAGCAGGCGCCGCCAATGCCGTAAGTGTGATGGAGCAGTCCTCCTCGCAGGCTGGTAAAAGTGAAGAACAAACCCGTAAAACCGGCAAAGAACTGGACGAGGTAACCACCGCCATCAAGGCGATGGCTGCGGTGATTGGGCAGGTGGCCGCGGCCGCCAAAGAACAAGCCACTACCGCCAGCAACATTGAAAACGCGGTAGGCCAAGTAAGCCACGCCTCGGCAGAGCTGGTAAACGGTGCCGAGCAAGTGGCCGAAAACGCCAAGTCTGTATTTGCCCGCAGCAGGGAGCTGGATCAAGTGGTGGCAGGCTTTGAGGTTTAGGCCCGATGGCGCGGGCAGGCTGTGACGCACAGCAGGTTTACAGGTTTTGTTGAAGCGCCCAAAATGCTAGGCTGATACCGGCTGCAACGCGCCGCACCAGGCCACATAAAGCAGGCCGAATTAGCAACGGGCCAGCATCATAGGCCAGCCACTAATTACACGCGAGCGCCACACTGCAGATAACCATAACAAGCGATCTACTCGCCGCCCAACCACTTGATACAAAAGGCCAGGCCATGGATTTGAAGCAAATTATCAAGCAATACAACGACCTCTGCGAAGACAACGATTGGCAGGTTTTCCACACGCCAAAGAACCTGGCTTCCGCAGTGTCTGTGAGCGCCAGCAAAATATTGCAGCACTACCAGTGGATCACCGAGGAAGAATCCATCACCCTCGGGCGACTGCCCCAAAGCCGCGAGCGTATTGAGGCGGGCATTACTGAAACCTTTTTTTACCTGCTGGCACTGGCTAACCGTTCAGGCATTGATCTTGAAAAGGCCATCGCGGCCAAGGCGGCCAAAGATGCCGAAGAGTTTAAAGGCGCGCCCGACTAACCCACTCAAATCTCTCTTGCGAACACCTGTGCGCCATTCGTCCTACTGGCCACAGGTTTCTGTAATCACATTCATAGCATTTAGCGAGGCCACCATGCGCGCTCTAACCCTTGCGGCAACCTTCTGTGCCGCCACCCTGCTCGCCAGCTGCGGGCAAAAAACCGACGCTCCCAAAAACACCCAGCAAGCGAAAGATCCACACACCCTGGCTGCAATAAGCAAAGATCGTTTCGATATCTACGCCAACTATACGCTCACCGCCGACCTCAGCCATTTGTCCAGCAACCAGCGCCAGATGATTAGCCTGCTCATTGATGCCAGCAAAATCATGGATGATTTGTTCTGGGCACAGGCCTACGGCAACAAGCAAGCCCTGCTGAATGCCATCAGTGATCAGCCCACTCGCCGGTTTGCAGAAATTAATTACGGCCCCTGGGATCGGCTGGCAGGTGACGCGCCATTTCTCAAGGGTATTGCCGATAAACCCAAAGGTGCGCAATTTTACCCGGCAGACATGACCAAAACCGAATATGAGCAATGGCGCGCCGAGCACGAAGTCATGCTCAACACCACCCGCGATCTTGAGCTCTACTCTATGGTTGAGCGGGGCCCGGAGGGCCAGCTATTGGTGGTGCCCTACAGCAAGAAATTTTCCGAACAGCTTACCCGCGCAGCCAAGTTGCTGCGCGAGGCCGCCAAGCTTGCCGACAACGCCGAGTTCAAAAACTACTTGAACATGCGCGCCCACGCCATCGAAACCGATGACTACCAGCCCTCAGACATGGCCTGGATGGACATGAAAACCAACCCGGTAGAACTGGTGATTGGTGCCATTGAAACCTATGAAGACCAGCTATTTGGCTACCGCGCAGCCTATGAGTCCTACGTGCTGATCAAAGATCAGGCATGGAGCGAGAAGCTGGCGCACTACGCGGCCTTCCTGCCAGAGCTGCAGGCCAACTTGCCGGTGGATGAAGCCTACAAAACCGAAACACCCGGCACAGATGCCGACCTGAACGCCTACGATGTGGTCTACTACGCGGGCCACTCCAATGCGGGCTCGAAAACCATCGCCATCAATCTGCCCAACGATGAGCAGGTACAACTGGAAAAAGGCACGCGCCGCTTGCAATTAAAGAACGCCATGCAAGCCAAGTTCGACAAAATTCTGGTGCCCATAGCAGAGCAACTGATTGCCAAAGACCAACAGCAGCACATCACTTTCGATGCCTTTTTTGCCAACACCATGTTCCACGAAGTGGCCCACGGCCTGGGCATTAAAAATACTATCAATGGCAAAGGCCTGGTGCGCTCGGCACTGAAAGAAACCGCCTCCTCCATGGAAGAAGGCAAGGCCGACGTACTGGGCCTGTACATGATTTCTGAGCTTTACAAGCGTGACCAAATCGCCGAAGGCGAGTTAATGGACAACTACGTCACTTTCCTCGCGGGTATCTTCCGCTCGGTACGCTTCGGCGCCACTTCCGCCCACGGCAAAGCCAACATGGTGCGCTTTAATTATTTCCGCGATGCAGGCGCCTTCAGCATTGATGACGACGGCCGTTACCGGGTGGAATTTGAAGCCATGAACAAGGCGGTGAACAACCTCTCCAACCTGCTGCTTACCCTACAGGGCAATGGCGACTATGAAGGCGTAGTGAAGCTGATTGAAGAGAAAGGCCAAATGGGTGCAGACCTGCAGGCCGAGCTGAATAAGCTCACAGCCGCGGGCATTCCAGTAGACATCGTATTTGAACAGGGCAAATCGGTACTGGGTTTAAAATAAATCCCGGCTAGCAGTTAAAAAGGCCGCCGTTTTTGCGCGGCCTTTTTATTTTGTACTAGCAACGCCTCTGCCGCCTGATCAAGGCCTGGCCTGATCACGGCCTGGCCTGAAATCTTTGCGCCCATCAGCTCCCAACATTGCTGACCTGCAACACCCTAGGGTGCAGCTCCTAGCTGCAAGGCGATTGGTTTCGATCTGGCGAGACACTTTCAATCAACCTTAAGGGTTGCACTGCAAAAGTTTGCATGCGTAATATGCGGGCTTTCACTTGGAGCGGCCCCGGCCTTGAACATCATGGAAGAACACATCAGCAGGTGGTTTTGCGCCTGCATTCTGCTTGCGCTGCTCACCGGTTGCGCCAACCTGGTAAGCCCCGCCCGGATTCACGAACGCGACCTGGCGTCACGCCTGTTCGATATTCAGCAGTTTCACGCCGGCCACCCAGAGGTTCACGCGCCGCTGGAAGTGGTTGGGCACGGCGCCGGTGCCTTTCGGCAATACCCCATGAATGTGTTTGAATCCGAGAGCACCGTGCAGGTGCGCGGCAACCATTGGCCGCTCAAGGCCGCCTACGCGCTGCCGGTAGAACAACTAATCGATAAATCTTTTCGCTTTTATCAGATAGATGCCGTTGAAATTGATGTGCAGGTGCCACCTGAAAATCACCCTTTGTGCAGAGCCCTTGGCGACACATGCG
The DNA here is from genome assembly GCF_024138675.1 of Simiduia sp. 21SJ11W-1. Classification (NCBI taxonomy): domain Bacteria; kingdom Pseudomonadati; phylum Pseudomonadota; class Gammaproteobacteria; order Cellvibrionales; family Cellvibrionaceae; genus Simiduia; species Simiduia sp. 21SJ11W-1. The sequence goes on from NZ_CP090959.1 coordinate 3,034,439, forward strand.
CAGTGGTAATGCACGACACCCCAGACTGGGATGCCATCGCACCCGGTAGCCCCGCATACCAGTATCTGTTGGAAAATTCGCTGGTGAATATTCTGGATTTTGTGGTGCAACAAGGCTTTCATGAGAAGCACATCATTTATCTGGATCTGAAATCCCCACGCAAATGCCAGCTCACGGATTATGCCAACGACAGCTGTAAGCGCTACCCGGACCTATTGCTGCCAATATTGAAAAAGTACGTAGCTATTGAAAGGCACAAGGCACCCACGGCTACAGGGGGTGCCTCCTGGCTGCGGCTGGTTTCTTTTTCTCCGGGCCTTTTGCGCTACCTGCACCAGAGGTTTGAAGGGCACACACCCAGTGGCAAGGCGTTACGGGATGCCACAAGCTTCGGCTTTATTGCAGGCTACTCAGGCAAGGGATTTTTAGGCTTGAAACCTTTGCTCGCGCAAGCAAAAGGGCCTGTACCCGAGCTTTCAACAGCCATGAGCGAAACCATTGCCGCCGCACCCTACATCGATCGTATCTGGTTTTCCGTGCGAGGGCTTGAAAGCCCCGCAGAAGAAATTAATCGGTTGGCAAGCCTGCGCACTGTAGCCTTGAAAAATAACAGTGCACTTAAGCCCTTTGCATTTAGCGTAGCCACCTATGATGTTTCCTGGCAGGACTATCAATCAGGGCTTAGCGCACTAAAACCCGCACTGACCTCTTTTATGATCGACGTGGATACTTCGCCTTGATTACAACCTTAGGTAGCCAGGCTGTGAATATTGCGTTCAAGCAGCCAAAAAAGCACCAGATTTTGGCGGCGCCTGCTACCGCTGCCTTAAACTTTGCAGAGTGCTCAACCACACAACGTTCACCTATTGCTAAACAACCTCATCTTTGGCTGGCTACCTAGCAAATTTATGTAAGTAAAACTTCAAGGCCCCAGTTTTAGAAAAGCCTGCCCTTTGTGGCAGATAACAATCTACCTTCCAACTACATTCTTTGAAATCACGCATCTACACATTACGCACCAAAGCGCTCGATCAGCAAAAACTGGTGTTGCGCTAAGGTTTCCAGCTCGCCACACACCTGCGAGGTACTGACAGTTTCTTCACGTGTGGTTTTGGAAATAGACTCAATGGTTTGCGTGTTATCGTCTATGGCCACTGCCATTTCAGATTGACGCTTGGCAGACGATGCAATTTCACTGGCATTGCGGTTAATAATAGCCACCGATTCACTGATAGTCCCCAGTGCCTCACCCACGTTTCGCATCTCGGTTAAACTTGAATCTGCAAAGCGTGAGCACTCTTCCATGTTGGTTGCGGCATCTGTGGTAGCTGCACCCAAGTTCGCAATAATCTCCTGGATGTGCTGCGTAGATTCCTGAGTGCGCTGCGCCAGTGTCCGTACTTCATCGGCCACCACGGCAAAACCGCGGCCCTGTTCACCTGCGCGCGCAGCCTCAATAGCTGCATTTAAAGCAAGCAAATTGGTTTGCTCGGCAATGCCACGAATTACATCAACAACAGAGGCAATTTTCCCGCTATCTTCCGTCAGGCGCGCCATTACCGCTTCCAGGCTGCTCACCATATTGGTGAGATCTTTGATGGCGCCGTCTGCGGTATTTAACACTTGGCGGCCATCAGCCACCTGGGTTAATGCGCTTGACGTTAACTCTGATGTTTCACCGGCCCCTTGGGCCACTGAATGAATTTGCGACACCATGTCTCTGATGGCGGCACTCACCCGGCTGGTTTCGCTCTGCTGTTTTTCCATGCCTTGATTGCTGCTATTGGCCTGATTTTGCGCTACCTGGGCTTTACTAAGTAGCTCTTTCGAGGCCTCGCCAAATCGCAGCAATGCAGTGTTCAGCCTTGCCTGCTTGGCCAGAAAGGCAAGCTCAATAGTTCCGGCAGAATGGGTTTTCCCGGTATAAACGTAAGTGGCGAGCGGGTCGTCTAATTCGGCCTTGGCGGCCGCAAGCGCATCACTAATACGCGATTCACTAAACCAATGCAGCAGGCAACCAAACCCCACGCCTATGGCCAATTCAACAAGTGCTGCACTCAGGCTCAGCTGGCCCATAACGCCGAGCAGCACCCATAAAGCTACGGTCACCAAACTGCCCGCGCACACCGCGGCCGAAAACTTATCCCACAGCACTTTTGAGGCAGGCACCGCGTCTTTACCTGCGCGCAGGCGCCCATAGGCCTGTTCTGCCCGTGCCCTTGCCGGCTCCGGCAGTGCCACGCGAACGGATTCGTAGCCCACTATCTGGCCATGTTCTTTAAGCGGCGTCACATAGGCATCCACCCAATAGTGATCGCCATTTTTGCAACGATTTACTACAGCACCCATCCACGGGCGGCCGCTTTTCAAGGTGCTCCACAGGCCTTCAAACGCCGCCTGGGGCATATCCGGGTGGCGGATAATATTGTGCGCCTGACCTATTAATTCATCGCGTTCATATTGGGCGATTTCACAGAAGTAATCGTTACAGTAGGTGAGCACCCCCTTGGTATTGGTAGCGCTGATGATCTCTTTTCCTGGTTGAACCGGTACATTGCGCCCGGTCACTGGGCCTGTTTTACGCACCCTAGCCTCCTCAACATTTTGTCAGCTGCCCATCGGCAGGCCACCTTGCTATAGCAGCTTAGACGCTATCGGCGTGAGATCCGAAAATTTAAGCGGCAAAGCCCATCATGGCGGCTCAATCAACCTGTGCGGGCGAAACGCGGAGTTTTTACAGGGGCCAATACAAAAGGCCCTCAACTTATGTTGAGGGCCTATGCAAAGTAGTGGGCGAACTATTTGAACAGAAAAGCCTGCAGCACTTGGGAGCTACAGGCTAAAGCCTGCGCTTTATGCATCGGGCCCAGCCACCACAACCACCAGGCGCGCGGCAGTAAAAGTGTCGGTTTCTGGCTCCCAGCGGCCGCTGGCACTTAGGCGTGCAAGCTGTAACCCGGCTGTGGCCTGTTCATTGAGGGCGCTGCTGAATTCGGCAAAGTTTAGAAATACCTGCACCGATTCGCTGCCTTTCACCACCAGCGAATACAGCGCATTGGGAGCGCCTGCAGGTGCAATGGTCAACCGCTCTGTGCCCGCCAATGGCTCGCGAAAGCCGGCAAAGCTCACCAGGCCTTTATCGCTCTCAGTCACACTTAGTGCAATGGATTCAGCACTGGATTCCAACAGCCCGGAAGACGCCTTATCCCACGAGAGGTGCAAACCCGCACCCCGGTTAGCCACCTGTAAATCAATCAATGTGGTGGCTTCAAAATCCCAGGGGTTAATGGCGGCACTAGCACTGAAATCGTAGGGCGTAACCCAGCCGCGCGCTTTCAGGTAATCACCGGCTGCCAGCGTGTGCGGCAAACCGTTCTCGTAAATGCGATACAGCGCGGCATCTGCTTCGCTATCAACCCATTGGTAGGCGGCGGGCCTGCGGCCATTGAACAGCGACAACTCGGAAACCAGTATGCCATTGCTCACCTCTGTGACTTTTGCCCGCAATTGATTTTTCAGCAGGCCCACATGGCTAGCCTGCACGCCGTCACCGGCAACCTCGTCATACACGCGCACGCGCTGGCCGATGCTGACCGCCGAGCTGTCGAGCATATCCATCGCGCCTGGGCGGGAGATGTTTGTGCTGTCTGTTAAAGTGAACATCAACTCCGGGCTCACTTCAACAGACATGTCATCCGGTGTGAAACGCACGCCTTGCACCGTCACTTGATTGCCACTGCGGGCAGTTACCACGCCTTTAATAAACTCACCGCCAGCCCAGGGCACACTGCTGCCCGCATACACGGTATCCACCACCACACGCGCATCGGCTTCAACAAAGTGCCCGTGAGCAACAAGTGGCGTGTCTGCCGCCATTGCGGCCAAGGCCGTTAAACCTTCAGCGCCGCTATAACTTTGCTGATCAATTTCATAGGCGGCATCTTCCGCTACCGCTAAAGTAATTTCACCAAAGGCGCCATCGCGCAAATGAAACGGGCGAATAGCCAAAGTCATACTCGCATCTGCTTCATTCACGCTTTGAAGCAGGCCGCGAATGCGGTGATCGCGCGCGGCGTCGAGCAGCGGTTCGGCCACCCACACAGCGGCCACCTCGGTGGTTGCCGTGTCGTCAGTCACATCTTCAGGCGTGCCTGCGTCATCTGTCACCACCACATTGGAGGCGTCCAGATCGAAATCCAATGTAAAGCGCGCGGGCATGCCCGTGCGCAAACGCAAACCGCGATCGTCACCAAAGCCTGCCAAGTCAATCGCCACGCTTACCTCGCCAAGGGGGTTGTTTTGCGCATCTATCGCGGTGGCAGCTAACAGGTTGCCTTCTGCATCCTGCGTTACGATGTTGGCGTCGGCAAAGTTGAGGTTTGCTATGGCCTTGGTATATACACCCACAGGCACAGACGCCACCGATAAAATTTCTGTCACATCTGTGTACTGGGCAAAATCAATACGGGCGCTGTTTGGCAACACGCTGATTTCATCGCCGGCAAGATTCACCAGCTGCAAGCTATCCACGGCAACTTCGTATTGAATAAAATCGCCTTCGGCATCGGTAATACCGATGGTGAGGCTGGTGTTTTCAGCCGCGGGTTCTACCACCGGTTGATCTGGCTCGCCACTGGCACTGCCGCCGCCACAGGCCACCAAGCCACAACCCAATATCGCCAGAGCCAGCGGCCCCACCACAGTTTTTTTGATTTTCGAATATTCCATTGTCAGCTCCCAAAGCCAATTCGTTGAATGAACATTGGGTACAACGGCGCATCCGGCCATCGGTTGACACCTATACAAAAAATTAGTGCGCGGACATCAATTTTGCGTTACAGGCCAGGCTTCTAGGGCCTGCTGCAAATGGAGGAACAAGGTGAGCCGGCTACGGGGCACTAAAATCCGGCGCTGGAATTCATCGTGTGGCTGACGGGCGACGTAAAAACTGCCGGGTGCAGTATGGCTTGCCTGCCAATAGCGAAACAAGGATTCACTCACAATCCCAAAATCGCAGCGGTCCTGATCAAGCATTTCCAGCACCACCTCTTCACGGGTTGTTTTTATTTGGCGCAAAACACCTTCGGAGACAGCTTCACTCACACCCACATAGTAATTGCCCAACACCAGACAGGCGAGCTTACCGTGCAACGAGCTTGCATCGACAAATTCAAAAGGGCGAAGCGCCTTGGACACAAATATATCGCGATCGTTGAAAATGGCTGAAGTCCACCAGTAGCGCTGTTCATCCGGGTCTTTAAACCAGAGTGGATTAACGCCGATCACCGGCCCATCAAGCTGCCCCTGAGACAGCTTCCGATCCACGCGATTGCGCGGCAGATACTCAAGATAAAAGTGATACCCGCCAGGCACATTGTTCAGGTGGCTAACCAATTCAAAATAGTCACCCTGCTGGCTCGAGGGATCAACGATATAGGGCGGTTTATCGTGGTAGTAATAGAGCGGGATACTTTCGCGCTGGCTTTCAGAGTGCGCCTCAGATGCAGCAACGCCCTGAAACCCGCGCGGCGAAAACTCCTGGCCATAGAGCACACCACTGCCCAAGGCCGCGAAAAGTGGCAACGCTCGCGCTACCCGTAAAATTTTCACCCGCACCACGTTCAACAGCGCTACCAACGTCAGGCCTTGAATGAGCGACCTCCAATGTAGGATTGCAAAAAACGATCTGCCAGATCGAACGAGGCCCCGCCATGACCGCGGGGCAGGGATTTACTTCATTTTTACCATAGGGCGACCGGCCTGCCCCCACTCAACATGGTACTTCTTGCCACGGGGTTTATCGGTGCGCTCGAAGGTGTGGGCACCAAAGTAATCGCGCTGGCCCTGCAACAGGTTGGCGGGCAGTACCGCCGTGCGGTATGCATCATAGTAGCTCAACGCCGAGCTTAACGCCGCCACAGGCACGCCCCACAGGCTTGCGTTTGCCACGGCTTTGCGCCAGTTGGCTTGGTAGGTTGAGATCTGCTCGGCGAAGTAGGCATCCAGCAGGAGATTATCCAGCTCTTCATCGCGCTCGTAGGCATCGGCGATGGATTGCAAAAATACCGCGCGAATAATGCAGCCGGCGCGCCAGATTTTGGCGATTTCACCAAAGTTCAGGCTCCACTCCTGCTCACTGGCTGCGGTCTTCATCAAGTCAAACCCCTGTGCATAGGCACAGATTTTGGCGCAGTAAAGGGCGTCGTGCAGCTGCTCGATAATGGCTTCGCGCTCGGCCACATCGGGCAGGGCTTGATCTGGGCCTGCCAGCAGCCGGGCGGCTTTTACGCGCTGATCTTTCAGGGTGGAAATGGAGCGCGCGAACACCGCCTCTGAAATGGTGGGCGCGGGGCAGCCAAGCTGCAGGCTGCTGACGGCGGTCCACAGGCCTGTGCCCTTCTGGCCGGCCTTATCCAGAATCATGCTTACCAGCGGCTCGCCGGTTTCGCTATCTCGGGTATCCAGCACTTCGGCAGAAATTTCAATCAGGTAGCTGTTTAAACGGCCCTCATTCCAGCGCCTGAATACCGCGGCTACTTCGGTGTCGGTCATGCCCAGGGCGTCGCGCATTACCTGGTAGGCCTCGCATATCAGCTGCATGTCGGCATATTCAATGCCGTTGTGCACCATCTTTACATAGTGGCCTGAACCGCTCGGGCCAATGTAAGCCGCACAGGGCTCGCCCTTGGCCACTACTTCACCGGGGGCTTTGCGCTCAATGGGCTTGCCGGTTTCGGGGTCCACCTTGGCGGCAATGGCCTCCCACAGGGGTTTGATGCGCGTCCAGGCGTAGGGGTCGCCACTGGGCATGAGCGAAGGCCCGAAGCGAGCGCCCACTTCGCCGCCAGATACCGCCGTTGAGAACAAAATAAACTTGCCCTCATACTCTTTTTCACGGCGCTGGGTGTCTGTCCAGAGGCTGTTGCCGGTATCTACTACAATGTCGTCGGCCTGCAGGCCTGCATCTATCAGCTTGTGGCACACATCATCTACCGGGTCGCCAGCAGGAACAGAAACCACAATCAAGTGCGGCGCACTCAGGCTTGCCAGCAAATCTGTATAGGAATTGCAGGTAAATACCCGGGGGCTGGCATCGCCACGCTCGGCTTCATCCTGCGCCCTGAGCGCCTCAAGCTTGGTTTGATCAAGGTCAAAGGCAATCACGCGAAAGCCGTTATCCACAAGGTTCATGATGAGGTTCTTCCCCATCACGCCGGCGCCAATGAATCCAATATCACAAGGCTGATCAGTTACGGGCATGGGGCTAATTCCTCTGGCGGGTAAAAAGCCGCCATTTTACGCCAATCGCGCGCCCAATAGGGAGCCAATTTTCAGGAAATACCAAGGCCTGCCCCCGCCGCGCCGAGCCATATCAACTACCATTTATTATATTCTTGGTATAAGTCACTAATATTTATAACTTGCGAGCAACTAATATCCCAAGTGGCACCTTAGGCCCCTCAAGATAAGTAGGACTCACCAAAGCCTTGCATGCTAATTTTTTGGGCTATTGGCTGGGGTTGGAGCGACTACACTCAGAGACCCTGGCCGGGCCGGACAGAGCCACCGGCTAGACCTGCACAACAGCCATAACACGGCAGGCAGATGCTTATAAAAAGTCTCAATCCACACCACCTACGGGTAAGAGGTAACAGATGAGCGACAAAATCACCCACCAACTGCGACTGATGTCCGGTTTCGAACTGCCCATTCCCACCCTGAGCCTGCTAAAGGCCGACGGCACGCTGCACACCGGCGCCAAAGCGCCCAAGCTCAGCAAGGAAACCGCCCTGCGCATTTACGACACCATGCTGTTTATCCGCGTGTTGGATGAACGCATGGTAGGCGCCCAGCGCCAGGGGCGGCTGAGCTTCTACATGACTTGCACCGGCGAAGAGGCCGCCGTTATCGGCTCTGCCGCCGCCTTCGAAGACAAAGACATGATCATGGGCCAGTACCGCGAGCACGGCGCTTTGCGCTACCGGGGCTTCAGCACCGAACAGTTCATGCACCAGATGCTATCTAACAGCAAAGACCTGGGCAAAGGCCGCCAGATGCCCATTCACTATGGCAGCAACGCGCTCAACTACATGACCATATCCTCGCCACTGGCCACCCAGATTCCACAAGCGGCAGGCTATGCCTACGCACAAAAATTGGAAGGCCAGCAGGCCTGTACGCTGGTGTATTTCGGCGAAGGCGCCGCCAGTGAAGGCGATTTTCACGCAGGCATGAACATGGCCGCGGTACTTAAATGCCCCACGGTGTTTTTCTGCCGCAACAACGGCTACGCCATTTCTACCCCGGCAGATGAACAGTACGCCGGCGACGGCATTGCCGCGCGCGGTGTGGGCTACGGCATGAAAACCATTCGCGTAGACGGCAACGATGTACTGGCCGTATACGCCGCCTGCGTAGAGGCGCGCAAAATTGCCGTGGAAAACAACGAGCCGGTGCTGGTTGAAGCCATGAGCTACCGCCTGGGCGCACACTCCACCTCAGACGACCCATCCGGCTACCGCTCGCGCGATGAAGAAGACAAATGGCGCGCAGTAGACCCGGTGCTACGCATGAAAAACTGGCTGATTGCCAAAAAGTGGTGGAGTGAAGCCGAGGAAAAATCCCGGCTGGAAGCCTACCGCAAAGAGGTGCTGGATACCCTAAAGGCCACCGAAAAAGTGCCCGCACCCGAGCTTGCCGAGTTAATTACCGATGTTTACGACAAACCTTGCGCCAACCTGGAAAACCAGATGGCCGAGCTACGCGAACACATCGCCAAATACCCGGAAAAATACCCCAAAACCGCAGCCAGCGTTACCGGTAAGGAGCACTGATCATGGCTAAAATGAATTTACTGCAAGCCGTAAACAGCGCACTGGATCTGGCCATGGCCAACGACAAGCGCGTAGTGTGTTTTGGTGAAGACATCGGCAAGTTCGGCGGCGTGTTCCGCGCCACCAGCAACCTGCAAGAAAAGTACGGCCGCGCCCGCTGCTTTAATACCCCGCTCACCGAGCAAGGCATTGCAGGCTTTGCCATTGGTATGGCAGCGCAAGGCCATGTGCCGGTGGCAGAAATGCAATTTGCCGATTACATCTTCCCGGCGTTTGATCAAATCGTGAATGAAGCGGCCAAATTCCGCTACCGCTCGGGCAACCAGTTTAATGTGGCCGGCCTCACCATTCGCACGCCCTACGGCGGCGGCATTGCAGGCGGCCTGTACCACTCGCAATCGCCCGAGGCCTACTTCACCCAAACACCGGGTTTGAAAGTGGTTGTGCCCTCCACACCCTACCAGGCAAAAGGTTTATTACTGGCCGCCATTCGCGACCCCAACCCCGTAATTTTCTTCGAGCCCAAGCGCCTGTATCGCGCAGCCGTTGGCGAAGTGCCCGAAGACGATTTTGAATTGCCGCTGGGCGTTGCCGAAGTGGTGAAAGAAGGCGCAGACATCACGCTGCTGGCCTGGGGTGCCCAAATGGAACACCTGCAAGCGGCGGCCGCCATGGCCGAAGCCGAGGGCATTTCCTGTGAGGTGATCGACCTGCGCACACTGCTGCCGTGGGATGTAGACACTGTGGCCAAATCCGTGAAAAAAACCGGCCGCCTGCTCATCACTCACGAGGCCCCCATTACCGGCGGTTTTGCCGGTGAAATAGCCGCCACTATTCAAGATCACTGCTTTTTGTATCTCGAATCACCCATTGCGCGCGTGTGCGGCCTGGACACCCCCTTCCCCCTGGTGCACGAAAAAGAGTACATGCCCGATCAGTACAAAATTTTCGAAGCCATTAAACGCAGCATTCACTACTAAGCAATCAGGACAAGGATAAGACACCATGATTAAAGATTTTATTCTGCCCGATATCGGCGAAGGTATTGTGGAGTGCGAGCTGGTTGAGTGGCTGGTAAAAGAAGGCGACACCATTACCGAAGACCAGGCCGTGGCCGATGTGTCTACCGATAAAGCCCTGGTGCAAATTCCCTCAATGTACGATGGCAAGGTGGTAAAGCTCTATTACAAAGAGGGCGACATCGCCAAGGTACACGAGCCGCTGTTTGCCATTGAAATTAATGAAGGCCCAAGCACAGAGCCCGCCCCTGCGGCGAAGGCCGACGCCCCCGCACCAGATACCAAACCACCGGCCGCGCCGCAGCAGGCCGCCGTAGACGACAGCGCAGACGTCGCCTTTGAGCGCAACACCTCGCGCGCGCTCACCACACCTGCCGTGCGCCGCATTGCGCGGGAAAATGATGTAGATTTAAGCACCGTGCCCGCCACGGGCAAAAACGGCCGCATCTTGAAAGAAGACATGCTCAACTTCCTGAGTGGCGACACCCAGGCCAAGGCAGAGCAGCCGGCCACCAGCCCCAAGGCAAGCGTTGATCGCACCGAGCCCATCAAAGGTGTGAAAGCCGTGATGGCGCGCGCCATGCAGGAATCTGTGTCTAGCATTCCACACTTCACCTACGTGGATGAAATCGACATCACCGATCTTGTGACACTGCGCCTGCAATTAAAAGCCAAGTACCCGGACATCAAAATCACCATGATGCCCTTGTTCATGAAGGCCCTTTCGCTGGCGCTGCAGGAATTCCCCACCATGAATTCCCGCGTGAACGAAGACTGCACTGAAATCACCTACCTGGGTGCGCACAACATTGGCATGGCGGTAGATTCCAAAGTGGGCTTGCTGGTACCGAACATCAAAAACGTGCAGGCGCTCAGTATTCTGGAGCTGGCCGGTGAAATTTCTACACTTACCGAAAGCGCACGCTCGGGCCGCGTAAGCCCTGAAACATTAAAAGGCGGCACCATTACCATCTCGAACGTTGGCGCCATTGGCGGCACAGCGGCCACACCCATCATCAATAAGCCGGAAGTGGCCATTGTGGCGCTGGGTAAAATGCAGGCGCTGCCGCGCTTTAATGCCAAAGGTGAGGTAGAGGCCCGCAAGATCATGACGGTTAGCTGGTCTGGCGATCACCGCGTCATCGACGGCGGCACCATTGCGCGCTTTAACAATCGCTGGAAGGAGTTTCTGGAAGACCCGGCCAGCATGCTGGTTGCCATGCGCTAACAGGCGCTGGAACATAAAAAGGCAGGCGGGGTTACCCGCCTGCCTTTTTTATTGCCCGCCGCTTCGCCCGGCGCGTGATAACATCATCAAAATCTAAAAAATTCTAGCCATTCGGCCATAAATCAAGCCACTATAAAGTAACTCACCCCTATTCAGGAGCAGGCCCATGAAACACACACTCTTGGCATTCATAGTAACAACCACAGCGATCACAGCGTGCGATAGCAAACCACCGCAAGACGACACCCAGCCAGATGGCGTTATTCCACAGCATCAATTAGATGCGCTGGAGAAATCCAAAAATGTGGAAAACCTGCTCAAAGAAGCCGACAAAAAGCGCAGCCAATCTGCCGATGGCGATGGCGATGAATGATTAATCAGGCTCTGTAAAATAAAATTGAGGACACACCATGCCCGTACTGGCACTTAACCTATTCGATGTAGCAAACAAAGAAGAATACCTGGCCTATGTGCGCAAATCCGGCAAAGCGGTGGCAAGCCACGGCGGTGAAGTGATTTCCATCGGCAAGTTTCGCGAAGCACGCGCCGGTGACTTGGCGCCCCGCCAAGTAATGATTCTGGTGCAGTGGCAATCGGTTGAACATTTTGAAAACTACTGCAATAACCCGGCGCTAGCCGATATGCACCCGCACCGGGAAAAAGGCACCAGCAATTATATTTGGCAGCTGTTTGATAAACTGGAAGACTTCCGGCCCCTGTTAAAGGCCATGTAAGCAGGTAATCATCCGTAGCTGCCATGCTAATGGCGAAACCACCACCGGAAACGACATTAAATTTTGCGCACTTTCAGCCTTAAGTTAGTGCAGCACATGACCTAAACCTTGGTTTTAGGCCCGCTCAACCTAGCCGGCCGCCCTAACGCTTATTGGCGCAGGTTATGAGTAATTTATGCAATTGCTGTTTTTCTACAGGTTTAGCCAAGTGACCATTCATACCCGCCGCAACACAAAGTTCAATTTCCTCGCTGAGCACGTGGCCTGTTAACGCAAATATTGTGCACGCTTCCAACGCATGCGACTGCTCGTGCTCACGAATCGCTTTTGCAGCCAGCAGGCCATCCATAACCGGCATTTCACAATCCATAAGTATCACTTGAAAGGGCACATTCTTGATGACGGCGTTGAGCGCCTGAGCGCCGTTGGCCACCATTTCGGGTCGGATCTGGTAACGCGCAAGCAATCCCTTGATGACCATCTGGTTCACAGAGTCGTCTTCGGCAACCAGTACCCGTAAATGGCTCAAATCAGGCAATACCTCAGACGGCGCAATTTCCTGCTTGGGAGCCTGAGTGTCGGCCAGTGGTAACCACAGGGTAAAACAGCTACCCACGCCCACCGTAGAACGCACCTCTATGCGCCCCCCCATAGCCTCTGCAAGCCCTTTGCAGATGGCCAAGCCAAGGCCGGTGCCGCCAAACTTGCGGTTTACGCTGCTGTCGCCCTGCACGTAGCGGTGGAACAGGCGCGCAAGCTTGTCTTTGGCAATACCTATACCTGTGTCTTCAATGGCCACTTCCAGGCCTTGGCGCCACCCCAGCCTCACCTGGACTTCGCCTTCACGGGTAAACTTGAAGGCATTGCTTAACAGATTGACCAGGATTTGGCGCATGCGCGTGCTGTCGCCCTCCACCCATGCGGGCACGGCATCATCTATATCAAGGTGCAACGCAATGGCACCGGTTCTATGCTGAAAAAGCGCCGCAACCTCATGCACCAATGTGCGTAAATCAACGGGCCTGGCTTCCAGCTCCAACTGCCCCGCTTCCACCTTGGACCAATCCAGAATATCGTTAATTACGCCCATTAAATGCTGGCCGGAATGGGTAATAATTTGTGCCAGCTGTTGTTGCTCTGCCGTTAAACCGGCATCCATCAGTAAATCGGCTACCCCCAACACGCCGTTTAAGGGGTTGCGGATCTCATGAGACATTTGCGCCAGAAATTCACTCTTGCCGCGATTTGCCTCTTCTGCTGCAGCCATGGCATCTTCCAGTGCCGCCGTGCGCCTTTGCACCCGCAATTCCAGAAATGTCTGGTGCGCGCGCAACTCGTCATTGGCGCGGGTTAACGCATCATTAAGTTCGTGATTTTCAATTTCGGCCGCAATCCGGCCGGCAAATAATTCAAACAGGCCCTGCACCCTGTCTGGGTGGCGAATTTCCGTTTTATACAGAGCCACAATCAAGCCCAAACACTTACCAGAACGGTTATATAAAGGTGTTCCTATATACCCTTCTATTTGCATGTCGATCAGTAGCTGATCTTTCGGGTAAAGGCTGCAGATATCGCGTGGGTAAACACACACGCTGTTGTCTAGCACATCCTGGCAAGGGGTGTACGCTAGGTCGTACTCCATGTTGTCGCCCAGCTGGCCTCCGGCGCAAAGTGCCAAAGTTTTTACCCGGGTTTCGCCAGGTAGCAACCGGCTGATGAAGGTGAAGTCTGAGGCGATACAGGTTGCAAGCTGCTGTGTGATCGCCTGATAGAAATCCTTCCCGGCACTGTTGCCAATGCCTGACATAACCTTCGGGATGGTACTGCGGTAATAATCCAGCTCAACAATATTACTGTTCATCGTATCCTCCAACCACTGGCTTTCCAGTATAGCCAAGCTGACGGCGTTACTCGTTTGCTGGTACAATCTCGCCCGCCAAGGGGTGTCTGGCGCGCCAGACTGAGATGTCTTCGACGAACCCTGGAACCTGATCCGGCTAGCACCGGCGTAGGAATGGGCACAAAAGCGATAGCTATCGCCTGATAACTTTCCCCACCATCACGTCCTTTGCCGGATCTCAATTTTCCTGTTTGAATTGAGGTCCTATGAAACAGCTTTCTCATCACTTGCCACATAGCCTGCTGGCTGCATCCATTGCCATGAGCTGCGCCAATGCCAGTGCAAACGCACTGGAAGAGGTTACCGTAACGGCAGATTTCCGCGATGTTGCACTCACACAAGTGCCCGGCAGTATTACCGTTATTAACGCCCAAACCCTGCAAGATGAAAGCGCTCGCCACTTTGAAGATGTGCTTAACAACATTGCCAACCTGAACTGGTCGGGCGCCACCAGCCGCCCCCGTTACTTCCAGATTCGTGGCGTAGGCGAACAGGAAGACTACCAGGGCGCGCCCAACAGCTCGGTGGGCTTTATGGTTGACGACATAGACCTCTCGGGCCTGGGCATGGCCGCCAGCACCTTTGATGTGCAGCAAGCGGAAGTACTACGCGGCCCCCAGGGCACCCGCTTTGGCGCCAACGCAATGGCCGGCATGATCTACCTGAAAACCAACGACCCTACCGATGCGTTTACTTTCAAAGGCCAGGCCACGCTCGGTGAAGACAACCAGCAAGGCCTGGGTGTTGCGATTTCCGGGCCGATGACCGATACCCTAAGCTACCGTGTGGCAGTGGAAAACCAGCAACAAGACGGCTACCGCAACAACAAATTTTTAAACCGCACAGACACCAATGGCCGCGATGAGCTCACCACCCGCGCCAAATTGCGCTGGGCGCCAAGTGATGCATGGCAAGTTGATCTCAACTACCTCTACGCCAATCTGGATAACGGCTACGATGCCTGGACCCTCGACAACAACGGCTTTGACACCCTCACAGATAAACCCGGCGTAGACAGCCAGGAAACCCATGGCGGCAGCCTGAAAATTCACTGGGCCGGCGAGCAGTTGCAGGTAACGGCGATTACGTCTGGTACCGATACCGATCACCGCCACGCCTATGACGGCGATTGGGCAAACCCCGCCTACTGGGCAAGCAAATCCTGCACGGCCTACGACAGCGACTGGAACGTAATAGGCACTGAACCCTGCGTGTACGACTACATTTGGGATAAACAGGCAAGCCGCCAAACCCTGAGCCAGGAAGTGCGCCTGGCCTCTACTGCCAACAGCCAATTGTTTAACAACACCGATTGGCTAGTGGGTGTGTATCAACACACACTGGAAGAAAACAACGATCTCTACTCCGAATACAACACCTGGCCTGATGCGGTTTTACAATCAGACTACCAAGCCACAAACACGGCCGTGTTTGCCCAAACCGATACGCAGCTTTCCCGTGCGCTTGCGCTATCGATCGGTGTGCGCAGCGAAACCCGCGATGCCGATTACAGCGATTCCAACAGCGATGCGTTTTCGCCCTCTGAATCTATGTGGGGTGGCCACCTGGCGTTGAGCTACAGCCTGAATGATGCGCACACCAGCTACGCCCGCATTGCCCGCGGCTACAAAGCCGGCGGCTTTAACATGAGCCTGCCAGCCGCGCTTGCCGATAAAAAGCAATTCGACACCGAAAGCCTGCTGAACTACGAGCTGGGCGTTAAATCCGTTTGGGCAGAGGGGCGCGCCAGCACCGGCATTACCCTGTTTTACATGAACCGCGAAGATCAGCAGGTCTCGGCCTCGCAGCAAGATCCGGACGACCCGCAACGCTTCGTGTTGTTTACCGAAAATGCCGGCAACTCCAACAACTACGGGCTTGAAATTGAAGGCCAATTTGCCGCCACCGAAACCCTGGAAGTGTACGGCAGCCTGGGCTACCTGCAGGCCCAATACGGCGACTACAGCTACCAGGATAAATACGGCAGCCCCGTAGATCTCTCTGGCCGCGACCTCGCCCACGCACCGCGTTACACCTACAGTGCCGGCATCACCTTCAGGCCTGCAAACGGTTGGTTTGCCAACCTCAACGCCAATGGCAAAAGCGACTTTTACTATTCAGACAGCAACGATTCTACATCTGAAGCCTTTACGCTAGTCAACGCAAAATTCGGCTACGAAACCGAACAGTGGGCCGCCTACTTATGGGGCCGCAACCTCACCGATGAACGCTACGGTGTACGCGGTTTTTATTTTGGCAACGAGCCGGATCAGGATTGGGCCGACAAGCAGTACATCCGCTTTGGCGACCCGCGCCAGTTAGGCCTCACCTTTAATCTGAAATTTAACTAATCGTTAATGCTTTTCAATAACTCGCGCTTTCATCGCGTGAAGGTCAAAAAATAAACAGGGCTCTGCATGCAGCGCCCCTGGAGTGAATATGAAGCTGACCGTTGAAATCGCCATGTACCCTTTTCGCGAGGGCTACCTAGACCCAATTAAATGGTTTATTGATCGCCTGGATCAATACCCCAATATCGAGCGCGTCACCAATGCCACCGCAACCCAGGTGTGCGGCGATTACCAAGAAGTGATGCACATGCTCGCAACCGAAATGCAAGCGGGCTTTAAGAAATGGGGCAAAGCCGTGTTTGTGTGCAAGTTTATTGGCGATGCACTCGACCTTTCCTTTCGGCAATAAACACCATGACGGCCCTCACTGAATTTTTAAGCACTGCCTTTCAGCAAGCCACTAGCCTGGGCATAGCCGAAGCCATTGCCGTGGCACTCGCCATGGCATACATAATATTTGCCATTAAAGAAAGCCTATGGTGCTGGCCGGCGGCATTTTTAAGCACCGCCATTTACACCTGGCTGTTTTGGGAAGTGTCGCTGTTAATGGAATCGGTGTTGAACGTTTACTACATGGCCATGGCCGTGTATGGCTACTGGCACTGGCGAGCAAATAAAAATGCCCACCAGGATACCAAACCGGTAGTGAGCTGGTCGCTGGCCCGCCACGGTTGGATTATCGGCATAAGCACCCTGGGCTCAATAATACTCGGCTACCTGATGGCCACCTACACCCAGGCCCACTTCCCCTGGCTGGATGCAGCCACCACCGTATTCGCGGTAGTTACCACGTGGCTTGTGGCGCAAAAAGTATTGGAGAATTGGCTTTACTGGATTGTGATTGATGCAGCCAGCATTTATTTGTATATCCAAAAAGATCTGATGCTCACCGCCGCACTATTTTTAATTTACATTGTGTTGGCTGCAATCGGCTACTTACGCTGGCAAGACACACTGCCCTATAACAGCGATCAGCCCAGCCGTTAATCAACCTTATGCACACACCCTTAACAGCCCCACAGCAATGCACACTCGCCAAAGCAGGCTTTGCCCATATTGAATGGGTAGCGCCGCTGTGCGCCGGTACCAGCAACCAAAATTTTCACATTCGCGCGCGCGGCCGTGAGTGGGTGCTACGCATTAACAACCCGCTCACCGAAGCCCTTTGCCCGCGCGCCAATGAAGTAA
Source organism: Simiduia sp. 21SJ11W-1 (assembly GCF_024138675.1). NCBI lineage: Bacteria > Pseudomonadati > Pseudomonadota > Gammaproteobacteria > Cellvibrionales > Cellvibrionaceae > Simiduia > Simiduia sp. 21SJ11W-1. The sequence goes on from NZ_CP090959.1 coordinate 3,051,693, forward strand.
GTTGCTGGCAGTTGGCGGCAGACGCAGGGCTGGCACCGGCGCTTGAGTATGTGAGTGACGATCACGCCATATACATCAGCCAGTTTATTGCGCAAGCCACACCTTGGAGCGCGCACTACCCACACATTGAAAACGCACCCCAGTTAATAGATGAGCTGCTGCAAAGCCTTGCCAAGCTTGCACTGCCCAAGCACCGGGTAACGCCAAGCCAGCAGTGGGCGCACTACCGCCAGCTGCTTGAATCACACCCGGCAATGCCTTTGCACTTACAGGCAGAATGCCATCAGGTGCTCTCGCTCAATGACGAGATGTTACAGAGCCTTACACGCCTGAGCGAACGTGAAAATACCCGGTTTTGCCACCGCGATCTAAACCCGCACAACCTGCTACTGCACAAAGGGCGGCTCATGTGTATAGATTTTGAATACGCCTGCGCAAGCGACCCACGCATGGAATTGGCGGCACTGCTAACCAGCCATACGGCGCTCAATTTTGAACCCGATTTACTGCACCACCTAGCTGGCACCGCGTCGCAACAGCAACAAGATTTGGCCGATGCCAAGCTATGCTATTGGGTGTTTACCAGCGCGTGGAGTTTATTAATGTGTGCAGACGGAAAACCGGCCCGCCCATGGCTTGAGGGCGCACTTAAAGAAATAGCGCGGATTATCGGCATCAGATAAGCATCTTGACACCCTACTCTTCTTTTACGCAGGCGTATGGCAACTTGTGCCCCTAAGCCAATTGCGCCAACCAATGGGCGTATACTGCCAAATATTGTCAAGAACCAAAACAAACCTGACGGCTATTACCACGCTCTGCACTAGGTGTTGCGGAATGCCCAACGGGCATATGCGGGGAAGTATTGCCATGGCAGCATCCTTGTCACCATTGATTGAAAGTTCTGTAACCCTAGCATAACGCTGGCGCAAGCGAAGAGCTGCAATGCGCGCCAAAATGCTTATCTGACTCAAATTATCCTAAACAGCGCTCCTATAGCGTTGCTGCAAATAAGCATACATATGCTCAGTAAAAAAACCGTGCATTAAAAATCGCTGACCCAAGTTCCAGGGGCCCACCAGATAATGAGGATATTTATTATAAGCCATCTCGCGCAAGCTATTGTCTCCCACCAGATTACCAATGCGGATGGCAATAGATTGGTCGAGGTTAAAACCATTAATGGCATCACGGTATTCTTCGCGAGTTAACAACAGACTAAACAGACACATGAACAACGCATGTGAAGTCTCAAAATCAAGGCACTGAGTGAACTTTTCACTCACTTCGAATTTTTCCATATCAATGCTTTGCCAGCCTTTCCATTTCAGCTCCCCTGCCTCAAGCGGCTGCTCTGGGGGCCTCCAATGACCCAGCTCACTAAACAAACGAAAGAGTTCCTGGTCGTGCTCAACGAAGCTTGCGCTTATCATATCGGCAATCTTGTTCGGATAGAGGCGCACCGGAGTAAACTCCACCTCGGGGCTGTTTTCAGCAAGAAAGTTGAGGATATTAGACTCAGTGGCATAGTGGCGTAAAATCAGCAAATTGGCTTCTTTACTTACAAAATGAGTGCAGAACCAGCAGATGAGCCGTTGCAGGGTGACATGCGCACTAAACTGCGGAAGCGGCAAGCGCTTAAACAACCAAATCAGGTGCAGTAATACAGCAAAAAAGAACTGCAGTAGCGGCCGCACACTCCAACGCAACGGGTTTTGCAGATCTTTTAGCCAGAGATCCAGCGCCGCCTGTTCAATCGGCAGTGAGTTATCGCTGGCAATGGCACGCAGATAGGCACTGTAGCTGGCTTTTTTATCAGTAGTCATTATCCACCTCTTCCATTTGCAGGCAATATAGCCTGGCCGTCACGCGGGCGGTGCGCACTATCGCAGCCAACTGGGTCGGGCTTTCGCATAAACGGTTAAGCAGCTTATAAAGCTTTTGCATATGGGCATCATCATTCGCGCCATGGTAGCGCATAAAGCGGGTATAGCTGCCATCACCGCCAGTAGCCTTGTCGATTTGGGTAGCCCAGTTGTCAGCCATCTTCTGGCCTAGACCTTCAATGATCCACATCGCGCCCACTAAATCGACCGGATTTGGCTGACTGGCGCGATACATCAGGAATCCATGCAAGGCTTCGGTACCGATATTGCGCGGTGCGCTTTGAATATCTGCCAAGTTGCCGCCGGCGGCAACAAAGTCGCAGTCGAGCATTTCGTAATCACGGTGCTCTTCACGGGCGTGGCCGATTATGGTGGATCGCACGTCGCTATAGTCGCGATCAAAGCTAGACGCGCAACGGCTTATCCAGCGCGAACCCTCGATTACTTGCTGGCGCCAATTTAAAAGCAGTTGGCAATAGTCGGCTTTACTGAACTGGCCCCGGTCTAACCGCTGCAGCAATGGCACCCGGCCCAGCTGTCGCTCAAACTCGAACCAAACGCGCATCAGTTCCTGCAAGCACTGCTGGCTCTGCGGACTCAATTCCTGCTCTTTCATTCAGGCCTCTACGACTGTTAATTGCATATAAGCATTATTAAAGCGCCCACTCTCGGGCACCATACATAAAATAGTATCACCTGGCTGATGCGGCTGACTGGTTCGAAATTCGTCCAACATGATAAAAATAGAGGCGCAACCAGTATTGCCGCGGCTATACAAATTGGTGTACCACTTGTGCTCGGCAATACCTACACCGGCTCGCTGCATCATGTCGAAAATTTTACTTTTAAAATAATGAGATGAGTAATGGCATAGTACATGGTCAATATTTTCCGGCTGCACTCGCCCCTCACTGATTAAACGCAGATAACCGTCTACACCTAACTTGACGATATTTTCCAGCAGGCGAACGTCCTGACGGATTAACAAAGCACCGGCAGCTTCAGCCTCGCCATAGCTGGGGTAGTCCTGCCAGCTTTTGTGTTGGCTGTCGCCTGCCGGATAGCCAACACTCATACACACCGGATAGGCATCGGCATGGGAGAAGCTACGAATCCAGTCAATGCGAAAGCATTTACCACGCGGCTGGGTTTCCAGCAACAAAGCACCTGCACCGTCAGATAGCATCCAGCGTAAAAACTCGGCATTAAAATCGAGCTTGCTGCCGGCGGCTTCATAGCGGCTGGCTTTAAACAGGCGCGAGGTCAGCTCGCTGGCCACCACCAACGCATTGGATTGTTCGCCAGCTTTCAAGTTAGTAAAGGCAGCTTTCAAAGCCATCAAACTACTGGAGCAAATGCCGTGACTGCTGTGCAATTCAACGTCACTCAACGCCAGCTCAGCCTGCAACATAGAGCCGAAACCAGGCAGCACAATATCCCCCTGACTGGTGGCGGCGCTGAGCATTTTAATCTGGCGTTTGCCTAAAAAGCTGCTGCTCAAGCAGTGCTCTGCGGCTTTGGCAGCCATAGCAGCATTGGAAATAGTCGTATTGTGATCAGCATCAATTGCATAATGCCGCGTTTGAATACCGTTAGACTGCAAAATACGCCGCCGCAGCCTGCTAGGTTTACCGTGCACCATACCCAGCAGGGGCTCCATTTCATCGTTAGTGATCGGCGGGCCAGGTAAATAATTGCCACTACTCGTGATGTAAACGCTCATTCTTGCTCCCGACGACGCTTCAGTGCGACCAACAAACAACGCATATTTTCTTCCATATAAGGCAGCACGCACACTAAAGCCATAAAGCCGAGGTAATACGGCAGATAGGCCTCCCCTCCGTGGGCATAAGGCATGGGGTTAAGTTTAAACTCACCTTGCCAATCAAAGCTCACCAGCTTAATAAACACCGGGTAATTAATTACGATGATCAGCAGCAGCATATACAAAGGCAAGGTAGCCAGATAATTGTGTGCATGCATTTCCCAGATACTGATATAGCGCTTCGGCGCGGCGTAGTGCACATCGTAATGCGCCACCAACTCGTGTGCCAACCAGGCTACGAGGCATATCAACATAATCAGGACATTCACCTCGAAGAGTAGGCATAGCAAAATTGGGACTGCCATTTGCAGCCCCATTAGCGAGTGAATAAGTGACTCTTTTAGGCCAGAGTTATGCTCTATGCGTGTAGATCGGTGACAGCACCAGTCAACAAACCCGGCAATGCCCCAAAGCGGTAAAAACACATACAGTATTAACTGAATAAGTAAATAATTGGTTTGCAACACCGAATTCCTTTTGGCGCTTAGTCAGTTGTGCACTATAACTGAAAGATTATTAAATGTGGATGTACCAAGCTAAAAGACAATAATTTCACATAGCAACCGATTTCATTTAGTCAAAGCGAAAATTAGTCAGTGCGATCCAGCTACTGATCAATAGGGTCTTTGATCTCGTCTATTCTTGTAAGCAGCCGATTTTCTTTCACCACATTGCCGGACGAGTGAAGCTCTACGCCGGGTCTTGGCTTCGATCCGCACAATGAATGGAACATCACCCGGAGCCTTGGCTTTATTGGTACCACCAGAGAAATCAAATGAGTCGGACCCTATTGATCTTGACCCTATTGATCTGTCCAGTGGAGCGAAGCGGAACGATGTTTGACCGCCTTGTTAGTTGCATTTCTCTAGCTCGGCTTTCAGTACATCAACATGAACCATCCGAGCAAGCCCTTCACCGACAGAAGTTGCGCAAGTAGCGCACCACTGTGCTCTTAAAATAGCTTCCTCAAGCATGAACCGCTTCACTTCAAGATTTGAGGCTTGCGCGCTTTTAGATTGCAATACCAACGAGCCAAAATCAGTGTCTTGAGGCCAAGGAAGCTTTTCCGCTTCAACAATAAAAATCCTAAATATTTCCTTTGCACAGCTAAGGCTCTCAGATGCTGAAATAGAAGCTGCTATTACCTCAACAACTTCGGGATCAAAGCCAGCTTGAATAATTGCTTTCCGAGTATGCAAATACATCTACTGGCCTCACTAACGCCCGGAGAAAACGCGAGCGGAGCGAGTCGAGGCCGACAGGCCGTTTTGGTTGCGTTTGTTAAGCATTATGCCCATATAATTTCAACTTCACTGGCCTGGCGCTTGTTTTCTTGTTTCGTTTCTTTGTTGTAAACGCGTATATGATGTCCTACAGATAGGATTAGCTTCGCTGCTTCCTCCAACGTTTCAACATATACTTTCGTAGCACTGTAATTTAGTGGTTTTTTAGTTTTTCTTGAAAGCTCTTCTGAGTGAAGAACATAGTAACCATTCTTCGGAGTTGCAATAAACTTCTTACCCTCTACAGAGCCTTTGGTCCCCCAAGCAATAATTTCCTTTACCTTTCGTGACATAGCTCATCCCAGATTCTTAACGCCAATAGCAAGCGCGCCGCTTTTCGGCGTCGCATTGCCTATTTTTGTTAGTTGTCATAGACCGGAACTCCATAGAAGTTACCTTCCTTTTCTCCACCAAACATACTGACTGGATAGTGCTCCCCAGAAACGCCAACCAACGTAAGCTGACCCATCAATTCATAGCCCGCGTCACACAAATTGGCCGATAAATCGACGATCAATGCGGCGCCGCTCAAATAGTAGGCAGGCTCACCCAGAATGATATCGCTTCCGTTAGGATACGTATTAACTACATCTAATACTCTCCAATCACCCGAGGAACAGGAATCTGCAACGGCTTCAGTGAATTTAACCGTGAGCCGTTGCTTAATGGATCCTTCGTTATCCAAGATCACGAGAACCCACGGCTCATTCACTTTGAAAGTCCTTGGAGTCTCCTGTGACGACCAAACCTGATAGGGATATGGCGCCGTAGAAGAACAACCTAAGGTCATCATTAATAAAATATTTAAGATCAGTAAATTCTTCATAAAACAACTAACGCCCAGCGCAGGCGCAGCCAGCGCGGATCGCATTTTGTGTTAATGTTTGAGCGCCAGCGAGTAACACAAAATGTGCGTAGCGTTGGCTGTCGCTCTGCCGCTGTTTGTTACGTGGTTATGGCACGGACTATGACTCTCGCACACGATTCCGGGGCCGTTTGTGCAATGAAGTGTCCGCCTTCCACAGATTCGATACTCAAGTGGGGATAGATATCACCCAAAACTTTAACTGCATCATATGAAACCAAGCGATCATTTGTTGGCCGGATATACACGGCTGCAGTTGGTAGATGACCTTTTGGCTCATCAAGTTCAGCAATATTCAATAAACGCTGTTTTAACGTGCTTGGCCCAACCTCTGCGATTGCTTGGCGAACTTGATCCATTAGCACCCATTTGCCAAGGCCGTTAAAACATAGCATTTTCATAAGCCAGTTTGGAAACAGATTAGGCTTAATAACAGACTCCGGCAAGGAGGCAGCAAACCTTGCCAGCTTTCCGGGACGGGAAACAAAGCTAGCTATAAAAACTACTTTCGAGACTCTACCGCCAAGGATATTGCATAATTCATACGCAATTCTTCCAGAATATGATTCAGCAACCACCACAACGTTTGAAGATCCAATTTTTCCAGCTATCTCCTCAGCCTGCTGGCGGTAGCTCACGGCCTGCATTTCATTGAGGCAAACAACTTCAAGGTCTATTTCTTTCGGGATATTCTGAATTAGCTCGTTGAAGAGCAAACCCGTTCCATCCATTCCTGGTAGAAATAGAATTTTCAATGTTTAGCTACCATCACGTAACGCCAAGCTTTGGGGCGCGAACGTAGTGAGCGTCCCAGCCGCGTTTTTAGCGGCGACAACAGCGCCTTGTTATGCGATTTACTCTGCACTAGATTTCAGCCTTTTTATACCATTGTATGTATCTACTTCAATCTCTTTGGTTTTAGCCATCGCTTCCTCCCGAGGAATTCGTATGAACGCATAGAAATCGACTTCTCCATGCGCCATTGATTGGTAATGGAGCTCTGTACCAACTGGAAGTACACCAGAGCCTTGCGAACTATTAATGGAAAGCGGTTCATTCAACTCATAGGTCGTTGAATATACAAATTGCCAACTTGCAGTTAGATATCCAGCAAAAAAAGTGATTGCTACCAGGGCTGTAATTCCTATTACTTTTCTCAAGGCTGATTCCTGCTTACGCATAACGCCGCAATTACCGGCTGAAACGAAGTTGTGGATTTTGCGGTAGCGTAGCGATTAACCGCAAAAGGAACAACGCAGTGGAAGTCCGGTAAATTGCCTTGTTATGCACTTTGTTCGACTCTCCATGGAGGATTTAAACGGTTTTCACCAGCCCAAAATAGTTTAATTTTATTACCCGATGGGTCATGCAGCACAGCTTCTCTCCATAGATAATTCATATCCATGGGCTCTTGATCGAACTTAAACCCTTTTTTCTTTAGGCCAAGAACTAACTTATCCAACTCTGTATTCTCAAAGTAGATTACCGCACCATTTGAATATTGATTTGCTTCGAGAGAAAGGGAAAAAGTGGCTTCACCCTCAGGACATTCAAACCGGGCATAGTGGGGAGTATCTACTATTTGAAGAAATCCCATTCGCCTATAAAAATCTGTTGCCTCTTCCATATTTATTACTGGCAAAGTCACCTGATTCATATTCATACTTTTACTCTTTAGATTGCATAACGCCCAGCTAAGCCGCCGGAACGGAGTTGATTGTTTTGTGCGAGCGTAGCGGAAAAGCACAAAACGAGCAACGCAGTGGAGGTCAGTTTGAGCTGTTTGTTAGGCATTGCTTGCCTCGATTTTAATACCCAGTGTCATCGGAGGAAACACATGCCTTATTACTACCTTTTTGTCATTTTTGAGCGTGAATTTCGTTTGGTTTTCTACACCCTCGCCAAGGTAATCATCCTGCTTTATTTCCAATATTTTTGAAGGAAGGCCCTCCATTTCAAGTAGAAAAGACTGCTCCTGAAATTTCCCCTCACTCACCTTCAGCCCGAGCGCGGGAAAGCGACCTGGCAGTTCTACTTCGCACGGCTTAATCGTGAATGTAGATTGATCATCAAAAACCAATTCAATCGAATGGCAAAAAAGAAAACCCTCGTTCGCATCATCTTTCCAAGCCGAATGAACTTCATCATGACTTATTCCCGTTCGAATTTCGATAAGGTTCTTATTTTCGAAGATGGTAGTTTCTCTCATGGCTGCCTAACGCCCGGTTTAGGGGCGGCCGGAGCGTCAGCGTAGGCCGTCCCAGCCGCACGTTTTTTGTGCGGTGACTAGAACCGCTTGTTATGCGCGACCTAGTTACGCACCGCCCTTTGTTTATTTAGCCCAACTTACAGGCCATTTATTCTTAAATTAACACTGCCATTGCCTGGCAGCGCTAGAAAAACCCCTTAAGAAAACGGAGTTTACAACAATGTTTGTTTCAAAGAGTTCGCTTTGACGCCAAACTTTTCTTGACTACGAAGTTACCAGCGATGGGCGCCACCAATCAATTCTGATTTTATCCGAACTACTTGGAGCCACCCTACTTCGACGCCTTTTGTTCATGACTACGAAGGAATTTGTGTGCCATCACTCTCGGGATTTCGCTTTTCCGCATAACGCCCGGTTTAGGCGCGGCTGGAGCGTAGCGTAAGCCGTCGCAGCCGCACGTTTTTTGTGCGGCGAACCTACAACCGCTTGTTATACAACTGACTCAAGCCTTCTGTGATCCTTATCTAATTTAACGCTAACGAGATGTTCAACGCCATACTCTGTTAACACTGCTGAGACTCGGTCTTTCAGAGATTCAAGATATTCTGAATCCTCAATAATTGTAGAGTTCCATAAAAGACGCTTAATTTTTTTATTTGAGGTTAGATGAATCCTGAACTCATACTTTTCTATATCATCCGTAAACACATCAATTGCGTAGCTAAATGGATCACTTTTTCCGTTATTAAACCAAATGAACCAACCCCAATCTTCTTGCTCCGACTGAATATCAGTAAACTCCTTGACCAAATGACTCAATAGATCGACAAAGTGCTCACCGCCGTAGCAACATTCATTGAAGTAAAAATCTTCATCCGCATAATCGACCTTTTTACGGAAGCTTATTTCATATGGCATAGATGACCTTTGTATAACGCCGCAATATGGGGCGGCTGGAACGAAGCGCAGCGTAGTGTACGCCGTCCCAGCCCGCGACTTTAGCGGGCGATATAATTGCCTTGTTATGTTTATTTTTCACTTCTTGGTTTGAATTCCTTTAGGCACTTCTTTTCATCCTCCTGCAAACCGTAGCTAAATCCGGTGTCAATTGGATGAAGGGTATCCATATTAATAAGTAAATGCTTTTCAAAATCGTATGGATGGCTACTCTTCTGAAGAGATATGTAAGGTGGCAACCCTCCTGGTTCGGATCCGTGATACCACGAAGCGTGGAGAGTAATTATTTCGTCGCCTTTTAGTGCGAACAGCTCTTTCATACATTTAGGAAAAGTAACTGATTTACTCCCAAGCCTTAGCTCCAATTTACTTTCTACAAAAATAGCAGGCTGATAGTCACTCGGAAGTCCAATTAGTATATCGCCATCTCTTTTAATAATGGTATCTTCATGGCCAACCGCGGCTAGAGAATACAGAGCTATTAACAGTATTAGAATTATCTTCATCGTTCACCTAGAAACATAACGCCTCAAACAGGGGCGCGCGTTAGCGCGTCCCGGCCGGAGGCCCTTGCTGCTTTGGCTTGTTAAGGCATTTTAGCCTGCTTAGTATATTTTTGTAATCATATAGCAAGTCAGATTTAGGCTCTCCATGGAATTGATTAAAACTAGTATCAGGAATCGATTGCTCAAATACCCTATACCGCTTATGCCATTCACTATGAGCCTCTGCAAATACCGTTTTTGCTGTAGATGAAAACTGATTTGCTGTTATATCTATATCCATTTGACCTAACCTAAGCCACACGTGTCTCTGTGATATTTTGTATCTGTTTTCACCTCGCAGCATCATGATCCCTTTATGATCAAGTTCTTCAACTAGAAACTTTGCCAAAAGGTATGACGAATACTCACAACAAGCCTTGGGGAATTGTGAGAATAGACCGAATCTAAACTCCTCAGGATCAATGGAAAGTAAAGATTTTCTAAATAGTCTTACTTGTTTGTATATTTCCATGCTTGATACTGATTGAGCCTTAACGCCCGGTTTAGGGGCGGCCGGAGCGTCAGCGTAGGCCGTCCCAGCCGCGTATTTTGCGGCGACCCTAGAACCGCTTGTTATGCGCGACCTAGTTACGCACCGCCCTTTGTTTATTTAGCCCAACTTACAGGCCAATTATTCTTAAATTAACACTGCCATTGCCTGGCAGCGCTAGAAAAACCCCTTAATAAGACGGAGTTTACAACAATGTTTGTTTCAAGGAGTTCTCTTTGACGCCAAACTTTTCTTGACTACGAAGTTACCAGCGATGGACGCCACTAATCAATCTTGATTTTATCCGTACTACTTGGAGGCACCCTACTTTGATGCCCTGCCGATCATCGCTACGAAGTGCTTGTTGCGCAACCAAACTCCGGATTTCGCTTTTCCGCATAACGCCTCAAACAGGGGCGCGCGTTCAGCGCGTCCCGGCCGCAGGCCCTTGCTGCTTTGGCTTGTTATGCAACATCATGCTTCTTTTTAATGGCATCTAAGACTATTTCGCATGCTTCAAAAGCATACACATATGCATCAATGTAGTCTTGCTGAGAGCCTGATCCTGTAATGTTTCTCACTTGCAAAAGGAGTTGATCTTCATATTTAGTTTTGAGTCTTTTCAAGACCGGCAATACCTTTGCTGGCTCCACACCTTCGAGATACTCAAGCGCTGACCGGACTCTCTCTTCCTTTGTAGAGTTCCATCCATTATCAAGTATTCCATCAAGTCGATTAATGTCCATATATCTTCCACTGCATAACGCCCGGTTTAGGGGCGGCCGGAGCGTCAGCGTAGGCCGTCCCAGCCGCGTTTTTTGCGGCGACCCTAGAACCGCTTGTTATGCGCGACCTAGTTACACACCGCCCTTCGCTTATTTTGCCCAATTTACAGGCACATTATTCTTGAACCAACACCGCCAATACCTGGCAGCGCAAGAAAAGCCCCTAATAATGTTGACCTTACAACAATATTTTTAAAGAGTTCTCTTTGACTCCAAACTTATCTTGAATACGAAGTTAACAACAATGGGCTAGCCCAATCAATTAAATTTGCAACCTTACTTCTTTGATCTGCTTCACTTTAATGCCGCGCTGATCATGACTACGAAGTAATTTGCGCGCCATCATTCTCGGGATTTCGCTTTTCCGCATAACGCCCGCATAAAACGCGGCTAATACGGAGGTTGATTTGTGTTAATTTGAGAGCGTTAGCGAACAACACAAAACAACCGGAGTATTGGCCGTCGATTTTAATGCGATTGTTATGTGGTAGTTTACCGCCCACTTTATTATTTACCACCAAGGCTAAATGCCCTATACACTGCCAATACAATTGGGTAAGCAGCCACAGCACCCGCTATAAGTATGCCAAACAAACATAGCAAATTCTTTGACCAACCAGTTAACGTATATTGAAAAACTGAAATTTCATTTACAAAAAAACCATAGATAGACCCACCAACTAAAAACAAATACGCAGCGGAAAAAACATAAAACATTATTGAAGAAAGGTTGTTACCCATAAATATTCCGTAAGACTCGCATCACAGAGAACACATAACGCCGCCATTTGCGGCAAATTTTGAGTGGAGCGTTTTGAGCTAGCGTAGCGTTAAAGCGCAAAACGAACCACGGAAAATTTGTCCAGCCAGCTTTGCTGGCGGTGCAAGATGGCCTTGTTATGTTTTTAGTTTCACCCGATGTTTTCTTGTGCAACCTGTGTTTGCTCACCCTTTTTATCAAGACCTAGCAAAAGAGGAAGCAGAACAGCCATTACAAAAACGTAGAAAAACTGAATAGCCCCACTATCGGTAAAGGAAAGCCCTAATAGGGCCGCGCTAAACATCATGCTTTGACCAAGAAATCGATCGGCAAACTTTGAATCTTCTTTTTGGTAGCTCATTGGATTTTACTCTCCCTGAAATCAATTGAACCTGAAGTAAACATAACAGCTTATTCAATGGCCAGTCTAAATCTAGACCAGCCCTCCATATCTAGACATGCCTGTGTCTATATCTAGGCATGCCATCCATTTGAGCCAAATAATGCCATAAGTTAGCGGGCATGTGTCTATATTTGGCGCCAATGAAACCCTTAGCCCGGCAAGATGTGTCTAGATCTAGCCTCGGGTTGTTAATTTTCGGGCCTGGGTCTGGATCTAGACATGTCCAGATTTAGACATAGCCATATTTAGACATGTCTAAATCCAGGCCTGTGCATATATAGACTCGCCTGCTATTCCTCTGTACCTAAGTACGGTTATTTTACGGCGCGTTTTCGGGCTGTAGTTTCGGGCTGTAGTTTCGGGCTGTAGAATGGCTAAATCTCAGCCTGTGCAGCGGGCGAATGATGCTGCCTACCAGGCCCAGCGCCGCGAGTTATCGGGGAAAGATAAAAACACTGGCGTCATTCAGCCTCACCTGAGCGCTCCAACATTTCACGCTCACGCTGATATTGCTCGTAGGACTTTTCCGCACGGGATATACACTCGGCTTGCTGGCTTGGCGGGCGCTGCATGCACGCCGAGCGGTTACTGGTTTGAATGCCGTCGTAAATTTGCCGCTGGCTGCAAGCCGTCACAACAAACAACAACACGCCCAGCAACCCGACAATAAGAATACCTGGCCATTTATTCATGTTAGAAGGAGGGATTAATTGATTCATATACGTCCTTTTAAAGTCATCTATTAATTAACTTACACAAACGCTACAGGCTTTACACTTATTTTGGAAAATACCGGTAATGGCCGGTAACAGGGTAGGCAAAGAGTATGTCTTCCACTACAGGCCCCTTGCCAATATTGTGCACAATCAGCGGGCGCAGCTCATCTTCTGAATGCTGATCAATCACGATGCCAATGTGTGGCAGCGCCCCTCCTACTCGCCAGGTGACCAAATCCCCCGGCAGATAATCCTCAGGCGCATCTGTTACCGCCAGCGCTTCACCATAGCGACTGAAAAAAGTTTGTAGATTCGGCACCCGCCGGTGATCTATGTTGGTATCGGGTGCGCGCAATCCCCAAATTCTGGCTGATGGATAGGCCGAAAAATTTTCGCGCATGTCTTCATGCACCTGCTGCTGTAAATCAATACCCAACGCGCGATAACTGCGAATAACCACATCGGTACACACACCAATAGACGCAGGTACATCCCCCATGGGGTAACCTATTGACAGATAGCGCCCATCGTACACAACAGACTCGCGGGTGCGCGCTATAGCCGCCTGCACCAAGGCGGAAGCCTTAGGATTTTCAGCAGGCCAATAATGCGCAGCCCCCTGACTTTGCTGTTTTGGCTGCTCGCTTTGTGCATTACAGAGAGGGGCAAGCATTAAGCAGGCACAAAAAAGAAGCCCTTGAGCGAATTGGCAAAAGGCTCTTAGGGTACCCGCAAAGTTTGGCCCACCAATCAAATTTATAGCGCCAACCATGCACAGGCCTCGCTGCGGGATTCAAAATACTTTACTTCACCGCCCACAAACCAGTTGCCCACGGTTGCCGCCAACGACTGCCACCCGGCACTGCCAAGCAGCGCAATTTTCCGAAATTGCCGCCCATGCGCCAGTCCCAGTTTCAGATCGTCCCAGGCTGCGCGTAGCTCCCAACCTTCGAAAGCCGTGATATCCATAAATACGTCTACAGATTGCTCGGGCACGCCGGCCAATGCAGCTTCAAGCAGTGGCGTCATTTGGGTGTAATCTTCATGGGTGAGCTTGCCGTAGGCGCGCAGATTTAAATGCAACCGCCCTTTATGGCGCTCTATACCAATGGTGAAACCGTGGCTCATAGGCGGCTCCTGTTCGTCAAAATGTGCAAGGCCACCCCATTTACAGGCAGCACCTACGCTTTAGAGAGTTTAGCCAACAATCGGTCTAGTTGATCTGCAAAGGTTTTGCGGTCGCCGTGATTGAGCGGTGGCGGGCCGCCGGTGTGTACACCACTTGAGCGCAGCGTATCCATAAAATCGCGCATATTAAGCCGTGCCTTGATATTGGCCTTGGTGTAGGCCTCGCCGCGCGGATTAATGGCGTAGGCACCCAGGGTTAGCACCTCATCAGCCAGAGGGATGTCTTGGGTAATCACCAGGTCGCCCGGGCTCAGGCGCTTTACAATTTCGTTATCTGCAACGTCGAAGCCTGCGGCCACTTGCACACTGGAGATGTATTTTGACGGCGGCACTTTAATGTACTGGTTTGCTACCAGTGTAGTGCCAATACACTTGCGCTCGGCTGCGCGAAAAATAATCTCTTTGATTACCACCGGGCAGGCATCGGCATCAACCCAAATATGCATATTTCATTTACCAAAAATTTTAAATTGCAATTAACGCGCGAGCTGTGCAAAGGGCAGCGCGGTTAGCTCCACATTGCCGCCAGACAAAATTACACCCAAGCGCGCACCGCGAAATATTTCCGGGTGCTCAAGTATGGCGGCAACAGGTACCGCAGCAGAAGCTTCTATCACGATTTTCAGGCGCGACCACACCAGCGCCATTGCCTCAATAATACCGGCCTCTGAAACGGTGAGAATATCGTGTACGTGGTTTTTAATCACGGCGAAATTTTCAACACCCACCAAGGTGCGTAACCCATCGGCAATAGTATTTGGCGTTTGTTCGGTCACGCGCACGCCGGTTTTGAACCCGCGCGCGGCATCGTCTGCGCCAGCCGGCTCCGCACCAATCACCCGTAAACCTTTCACACCAGCCGCGGCAAGCGCCGTGCCCGCCAGCAGGCCGCCACCGCCCACGGGGGCCATAATAATTTCTAATGGCTCAGGCACTTGGGAGATTAACTCAAGCGCCGCCGTGCCCTGGCCGGCAATGATGTGCGCGTGATCATAGGGCGGCACAAAGCAGGCGCCGGTTTCTTCAACTAACTGGGCAGCGGTAGCTTCACGGGCGGCCTGTGTGGGCTCGCATTCCACAATATTGCCGCCATAAGCCGCCACCGCAGCTTTTTTAACAGCCGGCGCGTTGCTTGGCATTACGATGTGGGCCGTTAACCCGAATACGCCGGCTGCATAGGCCAGTGCCGCACCGTGGTTGCCCGATGAATGGGTGGCCACGGCGTGCGCGCCCGTGAGCTGGGCCACGGCATTGATTGCACCGCGAGCTTTGAAAGCACCCACCTTCTGGAAGTTTTCACATTTGAAAAAAACATTAGCACCCAGTGCCTCATTAATTAAAGCACTGGTAAGCACCGGTGTTTGATGTACAAAGGGGCGAATGCGATCTGCGGCGCGCACCACATCCTGGTAGACAACAGCCATAGCGCTACCCCTAAATTAAAGTACGAGCAGCTGTTGAAAGCCGCCGTAGATCAACCGCTTGCCATCAAAGGGCATGGGGTTAACGGCCGGGTCTAGGCGTTCATCGGCCATGATTTTTGGCATGGCCTCATCGCGCACTGCCTTGGAGGGCCACTCCACCCAAGAGAACACCACCGTTTCATGGGGCTCTGCCATTACCGCCTGCGGGAAAGAGGTGAGCTTGCCGGTGGGTACGTCATCGCCCCAACACTCCACCAGCTTTAAGGCGCCATAGGCCTTAAACACCTCTGCGGCCTTGTGCGCATGTTCAAGGTATTGGGTTTTATTTTCAGTGGGTACTGCTGCAACAAATCCTTCTACGTAGATCATCACTGCCTCGCTATATTAAGGTGACGCAGGGGCATTAACGGCCTTGCTGTAACCGTACAACAACACCCACAGCCCCACTGTTTGAATGAGGTGGTAAACACCGTTGTGGTCGAACGCCCAAACCAGGGTAAAACTCAGCGCCTTGGTGGCCTGCACAGCCGAGGCAACAATGGTTATCGCAATGCCCAGTGCCAGCCAGCCGGCCCCGGCACGCCCAACTTGAACTGCAAGCCAACTATAGCCCGCCAGCGCACACAGCATCACACTCACTTGGTAGATAACAAAGGGTAAAAATGAGCTTGGGAACAACAGGGTATAGGCGAAAAAGCCCCCACCTAACAATACCGCCGGCCCCATAATTTGCCGGGCGCGCGCGGGGCCGAATAGATCCCACACAAACACCACAAGAAAGGCCGCCACCAGTAGCGCCAGCGCTAAATAAATTACCGCCCACAGGCCTTCATAAACAGGCTTACTGATCACCAGCCCGTGCGCTACAGCGCCCAGCACTGCAGCCAGTGCCAGCAGCAAAAAAATGGCACGCCATAGCGTACGGTAGCGTGCGTGTTGGGGTTTGGGTAAACTTTTGGCGCACCATAATGCTACACAGCCCAGTAAGAGATCTGTGGCGGCCGTGGTGAGCTCGGCCTGGTTATTGATAAATTCAATCATGGTGTGTGGCTACTGATTCTTCTTACGCGTTGCGCTGTAACACGGGCCCTGCAGCTAGTTAACCGCAAGCGGTGGTATTGGGTGGCCCGCATGCCAATCTTGCAGGCCGTACTTTGCCATAATTTTTGCCAATTCACCCTGCTTACGTAGGCGTGCAGTACCCTCAGATAGCAACTTTGCATAGCGCATGCCCTCGGCCGTAGGGCTAAATGCGATATACAGATCAACCCCCTGCTCCGAGCCCGGAATAGGGCCGGCAGCGCTAAAGGCCGAAAATGCATGTGACGCAGCTGTGTAGGTAAATACGGATTGGTCTTCAATCACCAAATCTATGCGCCCACTTTGGAGCATACGCATCAGCTGCTGCAAAGGCTGACTGCCCGAGGCCAAATGCACCCGCACACCGGGGCCGGCAATGTAGCCGTCTATAATCGCGCCATATTCATAATCTTTAATCACACCCAGCTTGCGCTCGGCCAAACTCATGGGGCCAAGGTAGCGCCAGTCATCGCCCGCTCGCACCCAAAACAGATTGCGCATTTGCCCCTGAGCAAGGCTTGGAAAGTGTAAATGCTGGGTATCGGGGTCTGTGCGTGTGGCGCCTACCAGCCCATGCACCAGGCCTTCACTCACCCGCGCCTTGGCCCTGGGCCATGGGAGGTTAACGTAGCGCACTTCAATACCCTCACGGGCGAACACGCGGGTGGCAATATCTATCATAAAGCCCTGGGGCTGCTGGCTGGCTGCACAATTGAAGGGGCACCACACATCTGCCGCCAACAGCAGCGGCGCTGAAGCAGCACTCAAGCAGGCATACCCCAGTAGCCATATTCCCAAGAGCAGGCGCAATAGTCCCTCCTTGTGTTATCCCTCGGTTTCGCAACAACTAGTGCAAACGCTAGCACAGCAACTTGCACAACTACAGGGCAAGTGGGCGCAATGGGACCTAGTGCATGCAATTGTAGTGATGCGGGCCGAGAAATCAGCCAGCGATACCAGCAGGTTGCAATGCACCCGGGCTTAATGCCAATGAAATGAACAGTGGCGCAGCGCCCCGCAACCGCTAACCGGCGGGGGCATAGTGGCGAATGAAGTCCTGATGGCTGGGTAATTGGGCTACGGTTTTTTCAACATTGCTACGGATACCCGTTAGAAAGTCTTTAAGCTCTGCCTCGCTCATCATATTCACAATGGGGTGGTACTGCTCAGGCATAATGCCTTGGCCCAGCATTACCTGAGTCCAGGAGTTTTCGCCAAACAATTCCGTGGGAACCTTGAATACGCGCCCGGTTTGCTTGAATAGTTCGATGCGATGCGTCAGGGATTCAGGCACTTCCATGGATTGGCAGTGACGCCAGAACTCGGTGTCCCGGCGGTCGGTTACGTGGTAGTGCAGAATAATGAAGTCGCGGATGTTATCTGATTCAAACTTCATTTGTGCGTTGAATTCTTCGACATCCGGTGTGCGAATCCCGTCGTAGGGGAACATTTGCATCAGGCGTACTACTGCGCGCTGAATCAAATGAATACTGGTAGATTCAAGTGGCTCTATAAATCCGCTAGACAACCCCATGGCCACACAGTTTTTATGCCAATGCTTGCGCCGTTGGCCGGTTTTAAATTTAATTACCCGCGGATCATTCAGTGGTTTACCTTGAATGTTACTGGTTAAACAATCTATGGCCTGCTCATCACGCCAGAATTTACTGGAAAACACCAAGCCATTGCCCACGCGATTTTGCAGCGGTATACGCCATTGCCAGCCTGCGCCATGGGCGATTGATCGGGTGTAGGGGATGGGCGCCTCGGTGGCCTCTGTTTGCACAGCAATTGCGCCATCGCAGGGCAACCAGTGGCTCCAGTCGTCGTAGCCCACATGCAACGCTTGCTCAATCAACAGGCCACGAAAGCCTGTACAGTCTATAAATAAGTCGCCCTCAATTACCTGGCCGCTTTCCAACAGCAGCGATTCAATAAAACCGTCATCGGAATTTAACTGCACCGCGCGAATCTTGCCTTCCTGCCGCTTGGCACCATGCTGCTGCGCAATGCCACGTAAAAACTTGGCGTACAGGCCAGCATCCAGATGGTAGGCATAGTTAAGGCCTTCTCGGCTGAGCACTGCAAATTTATTGGCCTTGGCGGCAGCCCATTCGGGGCAATAGGCACCAAACTCTTCGCTAATGCCTAAATCCACGCCCTTTTTCCAAAAGTGTTGAAAGCCAGCCGCCCAGCAATCTTTACCCGTCCAGCCGAAGGAGTGAATATAATCCTTGCCCACATCGCGCCAGTTTTCGAAGGATATACCCAGCTTAAAGGTGCCTTGTACTGCCGCCAAAAATTCCTTTTCGTTAATCTTTAACAATTGATGCAGTGTCAGAAGCGTGGGAATGGTGGCCTCGCCCACACCCACTGTCGGAATGTCGTCAGATTCCACCAGCGTAATATCGAGTGTTTTGCCCAACAATTTCGCCAGCGAGGCCGCCGCAATCCAGCCAGCCGTACCGCCGCCGGCGATCACAACCTTGTGTACTTTTTTGTGATGCCCCATAGTATTTTTTGGTGTTTTAACACTCACGTCACTACCTCCGGGCGGGCACATGCCTGCCTACTTCAATTTATTGATTAACTCAGCCCGCAATTGATTGGCCAGCGCCCTGTCAACCTCGCCTAACACACCGCGCCCCGCCTCTGGAATGTGGGCAAATGCGTCACTCTCTGCTTCAAACACATAGTGCTCAAATAACGCCTGCCATTGCTTGCGCTTTGCTTTCGGCAGGCTTTTTAACGCCAGTATGGCGTGCAGCAATGCAGAAGAAGGTGAACCCAGATAATCTGGCGTATCCAACCACCAATAATTCACCAGCATATTAAATTTCGATAAAGACGCCACATGGTGCCACCACATGCCAGGTATAAAAATGGCATCACCCGGCGCAAGCTCAGCCACCTGCGCTTGCGCCATGGCCTTGGCAAAGCGCGGAAAACGCGCGAGATCCGGCCGTTCAAAATCCACCAAACTGATGGGTTGGCCTGCGGGCGTTACATCAACCGGGCCCACGTAAAGGTTTTTCAGCTGGTCAGGCGGAAACACCGTAAATCGGCGGCGCCCAGCCACAACACAGGCGATATTCAGCGGAAAATCATAGTGGGCCGAGATGCGACTTTCGTTGCCGAGCCACGCACTCACCAAGGGCTCGACCCCCGTCATCGGGAGATCGTTTTCCGCCCGAAAGCCCGGCAAAAATTTGTCTACCATGGATGATCCCACGTAGATCACTGGTGGCTTTTCATCCTTGCTGTGTTCATTCAGTTTTTGAAACACCTGATGCAAGGGCGCAGCCCCTCGCCTAAAATTAAAGCCCGTGCAATCTTCGTTATAAAACAGGCGGGTTTCACTGCCAGGCTCTGTGACATAAGCGGTCACCGGTTGCTGGGTCCAAAAGCGTGACAGGTAGCTCGCCGCATCGCCAAGCGATCGCTGGCATTGCTGGGTAGCAGGCCAATCGGCTACCAAGCCACGGATTATCGCAGGCTCAGTGCGCTCACCCAGTAATTGCGCGAGCATAGTCGGGTCGATGCCTGTGAGTTCTTCCATCGCGCGTGGTTTGGGCAATTTTTCGAGCGATGGCTCGGGCCGTAACAAAGGCATTAGCTCAGGCCGTCGCGCTGGTTCTTTTTGTCAACCAAATGGCCGATGTTACTCATAGAAGCCAGCATCATGAAAATTGGCATCAGAAAACCCTGTTGCGATAAATCAGCCAGTGCATCACCAGATAGCGCCTGCAGTTTTTCTTCATTAATGAAATGAAAGCCCAGCAGTTGGTTTTTAGAGCCATCATTGAGTGTGATATCCAGCGTAATGGATTCAATCAGCTCATAGGTTTCCAGTGCCGCTACAAATTTTTGATTGTGTTCGTGGCCTGCGTGGATTGCTTCAAGCATGTGAGCCGCCTCGTCAAGGAAAGGTGTATTGGCGCCAAAACTGTCAAACAACAGCTCACCTTCGGTTGTGCTGATGCGCGGATTTTCCATGTCGATAGACACCACCCGTTGCCGGTTGTCTACGCCCCCCGCTTGCTCGCCTTGAAAGCCGATAAGAAAGGGCTGGCGCCGAATCATTAAAGGCTTGTAACGCGCCTGCCAGCTTTGTTCGTCTAGATAGAGATTTTCACCATTTTGAAAACCGAACAGCGCCACCGGATAGGTCACATTGTTATCCATATCCTTGTGCAACAAAATCGGGTACTCGCCCTGTAAAGAGCGAAATTCAAAGGGGAAACTCATGGCATACATTACCGCGTCGCCGAAGCGTGCGCCAAATTCGGTAATCACCCGAATATCTTTGTGTTTGTCTTTATTTAGCAATTCAAAATTCGGCATACCGTGAACCTGTTTCTTTGCTGTTTATTGTTAATACCACTCTATTAGCTATTAGCCTTGGCAGTGATCTTGTTGAGTAGCGCTCTATTGGTTTCCAAGGCCTGGGTCATGGCCACAGCCTTGGTGTGCACATCCTGCATTAACTGGCGGGCACGCGGCCATTGGGCGGCGAGCCGCGGGCGACTGACGGTCGCGGCAAGATGTTGTGGCATAAAGCCCATACCATAGAGCACGAATTGATAGCTGGCCGAAGGGAAAAGCTCATCAATGCGCGGCGCATCTTCATGCCAAGGCGGCTGCTGCTCCCACAGTAAAAGCTTATCTGCAAGTGCTGCCGAACAGCTTTGCCTATCGCCCATGGTGCGCCAGTAGTCGCTGCTTGCGCGCTGATTCAGCACATAGTGCAATTTCAAAAAATCAGCAATGCCCTGCCAGTGATAGCGCATCTTTTGATTGAACCGCCGCGCCACGGGCGCCATTTTTTGTGAATCGCTTGGCAATTGCTCGGCAATGAACGCGGCACTTTGCTCAACCAGCGCCAGCGCCGAAGCCTCCAATGGCTCTACAAAACCCGCAGCCATACCCACGGCCACACAGTTTTGCACCCAGAAAGATTCATAGTGGCCCGGGTTGAATTTCAATTGCCTGAAATCCTGCTCATTGATCTTTATGTGTGGCGCAGTTTTTGTGAGATAAGCGGCCAGCTGCTCACAGGCGGCACCCTCACCGGAAAATTCGCTGGCATACACAAATCCCACACCGCGGCGGCTTTGCAAACCGATATCCCACACCCAGCCGTTGCTCAATGCAGTTGAGTGAGTAGTAGGCGCTATAGGCGCATCAGCCTTGGCATAGGGCACCCCTATGGCCAGCGCCCTATCGTTAGCCAGGCTTGCCTTTAAAGAAATAAACGGCGTACGAAAATGTTCACCAATCAACAACGAGCGCGAGCCACTGCAATCGATAAACAAATCACCGGCAAGCTGCTCGCCTGTATCTAACTGCAACGCTTGCACATCACCGCCAGGATCAGACACCACCTCCGTTACCCTGGCCAAACGGTGTTGCACACCCAGCGCTTCAACACCATGACGACGCAACAGCTCGGCAAATTTACCCGCATTCAGGTGATAACCGTAATTGAGGTTAAACGCATACTCTGGTGTGGTGGCTTGCTTAGGTGCACGCCCCGCATCAATGACTGCCGCTTGGGGAGTTACGGAATGGGCAAAGGCAGGTAAGTGTTGCGAACCCCGCTGGGATTCTGCCAACCAAAAATTGGCAAGGTTCAGCTGGCTGTATTCCGGCGGCAGGCTAAAGGGGTGCAGGTATTGGGTATTTGGCGCCCGCCAGTCTACAAACCGTGTGCCCTGCTTAAAACTGGCATCACAGGTGCGAATAAATTCCGCCTCGGAAATGCCGATGCGCTGCAGCGTCATACGCATGGAGGGCCAGGTGCCCTCCCCAACGCCTAAAATTGGTACATCGGGCGATTCAACCAGTGTGATATGCAAAGGCTGCGCGCTGTTGCCCTGAAATTCCGCTGCCAATACCCCGGCCGTTAACCAACCTGCAGCACCGCCGCCCACAATCACCACCCGGCGCACGGGCTTTGCCGTTTTGGGGGAATCAGGTGTGGTTTTATCAGACATCATGGGGTATCGCCTGGAATTCATTACGCCGGTTTTAGCAGGCCTCACGCTGTGGGAGGCTGCAAGAATCTGTTTTAAAAATATATCACGTGTAGAGTGCCTGAGGTGCATCTACTTAGTTTAAGCGCTAGCACTTGCCCGATCACAAGTACTGCAAACACTGTTTGCGTTAGAAAAAAGGGAGAACCACCAGAGGTGATTCTCCCTATCACTTAATGCCTTTCAGGAACTAACACTTAAAACTTATAGCGAGCACCGATGGCGTAGCGCGGGCCGATTTGTGCAGCAAACAGGGTTTGCTTTTCATCGCGCCCATACACATGGGTAGTCTCTTCAGTCACATTCAAGGCTTCTACAAAAATAGAGGCATTGTCGTTGATTTCATAACTGGCGTTCATATCCCACTGACCGTAAGCCGCAACGTAGGTTGGGCCTACGCCAACGTTCGCCTGCCCGGTACCGGCAAGGAAGTCGTCGCGCCAGTTGTAGGCGATACGCACCTGGATACCGTCTTTATCGTAGTAGCCGATAAGGTTGGCAGAATCACTCAGGCCGGTTACCACAAACTGGGACTCCAGGCTGAAGTCATCGTATCCCACATCGGCATCTACCAGGGTAGCGTTGGCAATTAGGCCAAAACCTGATTCACCAAAGGCGTGCTGAACATTTAACTCCCAACCATCTACCACAGCCTCTTCCAGGTTTGCGGGCACAGTCAGCGTGAAGTTGGTTGGGCCATCGCGCCCCTCAACACCCACAATGGAGCCACCTGCAACATCAACGCCCTCTGCTGTCGGGTAGTTAGTCATGATGTAATTAAAGATATCGCCTGGCTGGGTATTCCCTGCAGCGATCGCCTCTGCGTACATAGGACTATTTGTTGGACTTGGCAGATCAAAAGTAGGTTCGTCGACAAAATCAATGCCAATAAAATTCTTAACCTGCTTGTGGAAATATCCAACTGAGGCATAGCTACCTTCGTCGTAATACCACTCGAAGGAAAGATCGGTATTTTGCGATTCCAGCGGCTTAAGATCAGGATTACCACGATCACCCGTGCCACCATCGGTGCGCAATGGATTATTAATCGTCACGCCACCTTGAATATCACGGTAGTTTGGCCGGCCAATGGTCTTGCTCCACGACGCTCGCGCAACAAGGCTCTCAGTCATTTCAAGACTGAAATCTAGATTAGGTAGTAATACGGAATAGCTACCGCCCAATTCGGTGAAAGCGGAATCGCCACTTCGCACAGCCGAGAGTTCATTGCCACCACCCCAGGTAACATACTCGTAGGCGGGCACGAGCGCTCGCGAAGTCACGTCGGTGGATTCATGGCGAAAGCCTACATTGATTTTGGCGGGCATATCGGCAATTTCAGTGGCCATATTCAGTTGCACATAGGCCGCTGTGGAATCTTCTGTTGTCCGGCGATCAGTTGTGAAGTCACTCGATGCACACAGGGGCGTGCCGCAATCGCCAACGCCATTAATCTGATCTGGATTGCCATAAGTTGCATCACCGGAGGCAACCAACGCATTGAATCGGTTGATCAGTTGGACCATATCAAAACCAAAGAATTCCGTTTGTCCAAGATTTTTTCCGCCGTCGACAGAATCAAACTCGCCATCGATTGACATAGGCTCCATCAAATCTGCAATAGCCCCAACATCGGTATTTGCGCTCCAGGTATCGCGCTGAATTACAGAACTGGCTGAGCGGTTATTCACCTCACTCAGCTCTATACCAAAATCAATGCTTTCAACAATACTGCTATCTATAAATGCATATGTGCCAGCAAATTTCGTTTGCTGGATATCCATCTTTGACTGGTTATTGGTAAACACGCTACCGGTGATTTGCATGTCGTCAGGCGACAAGGGATTGGCTAAGCCCAACTCCAGAATCGGCAAATCTGAATCAAAATAGCCGGTGGTTTTATCTCGGGTGTAAGCGGCAATGGAAAGTAATGCGCTGTCGCCGTAAGGGCTATTGGGTTCAGATTCAGCAGTCGAATTATGGTGATCAAACTCAAGGGTCAGATTTTCAGTGGCATTCCACTCAACGTTGAAGCCAACCGAATTATTTTCAGTGCGGTAAGCATCTTTACCCGCTCCCATAGAGAAATCGCTGCCCGCTAAATTTTCTGTATACACCAGAGGTGACGCAATGGGGCCATCAGTCCAGACAGTTTCCTGGGCACCGAAGTTAAACCAGGCAGACATATTGTTGTAGGTGCGCTCAAGCTCCAACTCGCTGTAGGTGTAATCAAGCGTGGTGCGCACAGATTCCACTGGCTGCCACTGCACGGTCAGCTGGCCGTTGGTACGCACGCGGTTGTATTCCGCCAGCTCATAGCCAATGGTTTGCGGTACGGAGTAAATATCACCGGCACCCGGGCGGTTCACCTGATTTGGATCACCTTCCGGTGGAATGCCACCCCACTCGGAGGGGTTTGCCGTACACCAGCAGTTATCTACTTCGCCGGGGAAGGTGCGCCAACCACCCACGCTGGCAGTGGCCGCTCCGCTGTCGCGCTCTTGGCGGCTGGCAGTCAGTGCTACACCGATAGTGTCGTCGGCAAAGGTATTCGAGAACAGGCCAGAAATTTCTGGCGTAAGGTTGTCGCCGTCGCGGGTAGAGGTATCGTGCACACCCTTGATACCAACCGTTGCCGCCAAGCCAGGCGACTCCAGCGGGCGAGTGGTTTTGATGTTGATGGTTGAACCAATGCCCCCGGTGGGCATGTTGGCCTTGCCGCTCTTGTACACTTCAACGCCGGCAACGCCCTCAGCGGCCAGGTTGGCAAAATCAAAGGAGCGACTGGTACCACTGGCTGTAGGCATCTGGCGGCCATTGAGCGTCACCAGATTATAATCCGGGCCAAAGCCACGCACTGTCACCTTGCTGCCTTCGCCGCGCGAGCGGTCAATAGACACACCGGTAATGCGCTGCAGAGATTCCGCCAAATTGGTATCGGGCATTTTGCCGATGTCTTCTGCGGAGATGGCATCCACCACGCCCTGGGCGTCGCGCTTGATGTCCATGGAGCGCTGCAAACTGCCGCGAATACCGGTTACCACGATTTCTTCCAGCTGATCCAGCCCTTGCTGGCCCTCTGTTTGCGCGTGCGCAGGCAGCATCGCCGCCGCACCGAGCACCATGGAGATGGTGGCCGCCAATTGCGATTTCTTAAAGCTCTTGTATTCCATAGCTCTGACCCGAGTTATTTGATTATTGTTCAGCGGGTTAATTAATTCTTGTCGCTTAGTTTAACCCATATGTAAGCGCTTACAAGTCTTTTCAAAAAAAAGCGCGAGGCGCCAAGAAGTAATGTAAGCGCTTACAAAATTAATGGATAGCCTTTCAACTGTCAAGGGTTATGGAAGTGCTTAAAGCGTGCTAATGACTTCAGCCTGCAACCCTTTTCGAATACAGCGCGAAAAGTGTAAGCCATTGAAATTGTGAGGATTATTAAACATTCATAGGAATAACCGCGGTTCGGCGCGCGGATAGGCTTTCAACTGCCAAGGGTTATGGAAGGTGCTTAAAGCGTGCGAATGACTTCAGCCTGCAACCCTTTTCGAATACAGCGCGAAAAGTGTAAGCCATTGAAATTGTGAGGATTATTAAACATTCATAGGAATAACCGCGGTTCGGCGCGCGGATAGGCTTTCAACTGCCAAGGGTTATGGAAGTGCTTAAAGCGTGCGAATGACTTCAGCCTGTAACCCTTTTCGAATACAGCGCGAAAAGTGTAAGCCATTGAAATTGTGAGGATTATTAAACATTCATTGGAATAACCGCGGTTCGGCGCGCGGATAGGCTTTCAACTGCCAAGGGTTATGGAAGGTGCTTAAAGCGTGCGAATGAATTCAGCCTGCAACCCTTTTCGAATACAAGGCGAAAACGTAAGTCTCTGAAATTAAAAGGATTTTTAAAAATTCATAGGAAATAACTGCGGTTCGCCGCATGGATAGGCTTTCAACTGCCAAGGGTTATGGAAGGTGCTTAAAGCGTGCGAATGAATTCAGCCTGCAACCCTTTTCGAATACAAGGCGAAAACGTAAGTCTCTGAAATTAAAAGGTTTTTTAAATTTCATAGGAAATAACTGCGGTTCGCCGCGTGGATAGGCTTTCAACTGCCAAGGGTTATGGAAGTGCTTAAAGCGTGCGAATGACTTCGGTCTGCAACCCTTTTCGAATACAAGGCGAAAGCGTAAGCCTTTGAAATTAAAAGAATTATTAAACATTCGCAGGAAATAACCGCGGTTCGGCGCGCGGATAGGCTTTCAACTGCCAAGGGTTATGGAAGTGCTTAAAGCGTGCGAATGACTTCAGCCTGCAACCCTTTTCGAATACAGCGCGAAAAGTGTAAGCCATTGAAATTGTAAGGATTATTAAACATTCATAGGAATAACCGCGGTTCGGCGCGCGGATAGGCTTTCAACTGCCCAGGGTTATGGAAGGTGCTTAAAGCGTGCGAATGACTTCAGCCTGCAACCCTTTTCGAATACAAGGCGAAAAATGTAAGCCATTGAAATTAAATAAATTATCAGGCTTTCGCGGGGCAGGTGGTTGGGCGCTAGTCGCGGCGATGCACGGAATCACGGCCCACAAGCTGTGGGCTGAAGGTATTTTCAATACTGAGCCTGCCCTGATCGTACACATGGCGCAGCACCCAGTGAGTGGCCATGGCCGCCATGTCGCGCACCGGGTAGTTCACGGTACTGAGTTTCGGGAATACAAAGCGGGAGTAGGCCACGTTATCAAAGCCCACTATCGAGAGATCATCGGGCAGTGCAAGGCCCGCCTCGCGTGCAGCGGCCATGGCGCCGGCGGCCATTTCATCGTTGCCGCAAGCAAGCGCGCTAAAGGGTTCACCCACCGCTAACAGCTGGTTCAGCCCGCTCACGCCGCTCTCTTCCTGGAAGTCGCCCTCGTACAGCAGGCGCTCATCGAAGGTGAGTTTGTATTCCGCCAGCGCGCGCCGGTGGCCGGCAAGGCGCTCTTGGGTATCGTGCTTCCAGAGTGGCCCGGCAAGGTAGGCAATGCTGCGGTGGCCGGCCTCCAGCAGGCATTTCGCCGCCAGATACCCGCCCTGCTCGTTGTCGAGGTTGATGCACTGGGTGGCAAGGCTTTTAATGTCGCGGCCAAGCACCACTATGGGCGTGCCTTGGGCATTGAGCGCCTCTAGAAATTCATCGCTCACTGCCTCTACGTATAAAATCAGCGCATCGCACCGGCGGCTAAGCAAAAAATTTACGGCGTCTTCTTCTTTGGCTGCATCACTGTGGCCGGCAGCAAAAATGGAATGGATGTCGTACTTGCGCAGCTCCGTTTCAATGGCGCTCATCATCATGCCGTAGAAGGGGCCGTGCAGTTCTGAAATCAACACGCCCACACTGTTTGAGCGGTTGGAGGCCAACCCCTTGGCAATGGCATTCGGGCGGTAGCCCAGTTCTTCCATGGCGCGCTGCACTTTTTCTTTGGTTTTATCGCTCACGCGGGCATTTTTGTTCATTACCCGCGACACGGTAGCCAGCGATACGCCGGCGCGCTCGGATACATCGTAAATTGTCACCATTGGGGTCTGTCGCTCTCTGTTTCAGCCGGGCAGTGTGGGCCATTATGCACTGCGGGCGCTAATCTCTGCCTGAATATTTTCCATGCGTGCCTCATTTAAGGTGTACCAACGCATCACCCAAGCCACCAGAATAGAGGCGAGTGCAGGCACCAATGTAAAAGACAGCACAATGCCCTGCAAGGTGCGCTCGCTCAGAGCGGTATTGGCCTGGTAGCCGTAATAGGCCAGCAGCCAACCGCCCAGTGCGCCGCCAATGGCCAGGCCCATTTTGATAAAAAACACAATAGAGGAATAGACCATACCGGTAATGCGCACTCCGGATTTCCAGTGGCCATAGTCCACCACATCGGCCATTTTAGCCCACAACAAAGGCGTGGCCATTTGCAGGAAAAAGCACCACACAAAATACAAACCAAACGCCAACAGCGTTTGATCTGGCTGCACAAAAAAGCCCAGCACGCAGAACACTGCCGCAATCAGTTGCAGTGCGATGTAGGCCCTAACCTTGCACACGCGCTTGGCCAAGGGCTGCGCGCAGGCACAGCCCAAAATATTGCCAACCATGCCCAGCGTTACAAAGGCGGTTACCCAGTCTTCGCGACCCAAAAAATATTTCACGTAATAAATGGCGAGCGTGCTGCGCAACACCATGCCCGTGAGCAATATGAGTGCGGCAACACTCAGTACGCGCCATTGGTCGTTTTGCCACAGTGACTGCAAATCGCCGCGAATGCTGGTGCGCTGGCTTTTGGGTGGGGTAATGCGCTCTTTGGTGCCGGCAAAGCACAACAAAAACAAAATTACCCCGAAAATGCTGAGTACGCCGATGGTCATTTGGTAACCCAGCGCCTGATCGCCCTGGCCGAAATAGCCCACCAGCGGGAGTGTACAGGCCGTCACCAACAAGCCGCCCAGCATGCCAAACACAAACCGGTAAGACTGCACAGACACGCGCTCTTCGGGTTTATCTGTAAGCACGCCGCCCAGCGCTGAATAGGGAATATTGATGGCGGTGTAGGCAAGCATCAGCGCGGCATAGGTTACATAGGCATAAATCACCTTGCCCTGGGGCGAGAAATCCGGCGTGGTGAACGCCAATACGCTGATGGCGCCAAAGGGCAATGCCAGCCACAGCAGGTAGGGCCGAAACTTGCCCCACCGGGTGTGGGTGCGATCGGCAATGCCGCCCATGAGCGGGTCTGTTACTGCATCAAAAATGCGCACCACCAAAAACATGGTGCCCACCACTGCAGGCGAAATGCCGAAGATATCCGTGTAGAAAAAGGTCAGAAACAGCATGACCGTCTGGAAAATAATATTGCTTGCCGTATCACCCAGGCCATAGGCCACTTTTTCACGGAACGTCAGCATTGCTACATTGCCTCACAGCGTTTTCATTATTATTCGCGCCTATCCTAAGCCAGATTCAGGCAGGTGTCTGCGCGTTAAATCGGCCAATAGACAGTGTTCATGGTTGAAACCCAGGCCACGGGGTTGACCTTTAACAGCCAAACCCCTAACCTAAATGTAAGCGCTTTCACCAACCCGGTCAATCGCGCACGTGAATCCGCTGGTGCGCGAGCCGCGCCACAATAACCGTTAGCCAAGAGCAGCCGCGCACGCACATGAAAATTCAATTACCGGCCCATTCACCGCTGGCAACCAACACCTTTACCTACGGTGTGGCCACTGCCGCGTTTCAGATTGAGGGCGCAGCCGACCAACGCCTGCCCTGTATTTGGGATACCTTTTGTGCACAGCCCGGTACCATTAGCGATGGCTCAAACGGCCTGATTGCCTGCGATCACATAAACCGTTGGCGCGATGACCTTGCGCTGATTGAGCAGCTCAATGTAGATGCCTATCGCTTTTCCGTTTCCTGGCCGCGGGTGATGCA
The DNA here is from genome assembly GCF_024138675.1 of Simiduia sp. 21SJ11W-1. Taxonomy (NCBI): domain Bacteria; kingdom Pseudomonadati; phylum Pseudomonadota; class Gammaproteobacteria; order Cellvibrionales; family Cellvibrionaceae; genus Simiduia; species Simiduia sp. 21SJ11W-1. Next base: position 3,081,589 of record NZ_CP090959.1, read on the forward strand.
CGCAGACGGCAGCCCCAACCATGCGGGCCTCAATTTCTACCTGGCACTTCTGGATGCGCTGGGCGCCAAGGGCATCAAAGCCTATGTGACCTTATACCACTGGGATTTACCCCAGCACCTGGAAGACGCCGGCGGCTGGCAAAATCGCGAGACGGCCTACAAATTTCAGGCCTATGCCGATTTGGTTAGCCGCACCTTTGGCGATCGCGTGCACTCCTACGCCACCTTGAACGAGCCCTTTTGCAGCGCCTATTTAGGTTACGAAGTGGGCATTCACGCGCCCGGCATTGCCTGCCAAAAAGCCGGCCGCCAAGCAGCGCACCACCTGTTATTGGCCCACGGCCTAGCCATGCAGGTGCTGCAAAAAAACAGCCCCAACAGTCTTAACGGCATTGTGCTCAACATGAGCCCCGGCTACCCGAAAACCCAAAGCCTGGAAGATCAAGAGGCCGCGGCACTGGCGGAAGACTTTCTATTTCACTGGTACGCTGAGCCACTGTTTAATTGCCGCTACCCTGCCCGCGCGCTGGCGCACATTCCAGCCGATGCGCACCCGCACATCGAGACCGGCGACATGGAAATCATTGGCCAACCGCTGGATTATCTGGGCCTGAATTACTACACCCGTGGCGTATACCATGCAGACCCGGCCACAGGTTTTGGCGAAACCATTCCCAATGGCGCCCAAGTAACCGACATGGGCTGGGAAGTTTTCCCACAGGGCCTTACCGATTTACTGACCGGCCTCAACGCCCGCTACGCGTTGCCGCCTGTGTACATCACCGAAAATGGCGCAGCCATGAAAGACCAGTTGCGCCAAGGCGAGGTTAACGATCAAAGCCGGCTTGCGTATTTTCAATCGCACCTGCGGGCGGTGCACAATGCGGTGGCCGCAGGCGTAGACGTACAAGGCTATTTCGCCTGGAGCTTAATGGATAACTTCGAATGGGCGCTCGGCTATGAAAAACGCTTTGGCATAGTGCACGTAGATTACGCCACTCAAAAGCGCACCATCAAAGCCAGCGGCCACGCGCTGGCGGCGTTTTTTGGCAGCCGCTCGCGCGACTGAACCGCCGCGCTGTAGGCATTCCAGCCTGCGGCCATAGGCGCATTTTACCCGCACAGGGCAAGTCTCAGCACCACCACCACACGCGCGCCAAAGCTTGACTTATGACCACCAATTCCCTAACTTAACGCACAAATGTAAGCGCTTACATTTTGATAATAAGCAGCCCTAAGAGCGCGCTGTGCCGGCCAGGCAACGCCCGCACCTAGCGGGCATCTAGGATCAATACTCAGCCGATGGGCCGCCAGGTTTGAACACACTGAAAACACATGAGAATTGCTATGAAAAAATCGTTGATTGCCGCGCTCTGCGGTGCCGCTTTGATGGGGTGTGAACAGCCCGCCGCACCCTTGGCGGCCAGTGGAGATTCAGCCAGCTCACAGGTGGCGTCGCTGTGGCCTGCACTCACGCCTGCACCACACTCGCCTGAAATAGAGGCCAGAATTGATGCGCTATTGCCACGCCTGAGCCTTGAGCAGAAAGTCGGCCAAATTATTCAGCCGGAAATCCGCCATGTGAACGCCGAAGATGTGCGCGAATATTACCTGGGCTCTGTATTAAACGGTGGCGGCTCCTTTCCAAGCCAGAATAAATATGCAAGCCCCAACGATTGGCTGGCCCTGGCAGACAGCTTCTACCAAGGCTCCATGAGCGTGGATGCCGAAGTTAAAATACCCATTCTCTGGGGCACCGACGCCGTGCACGGCCACAACAATGTGATTGGGGCCACGCTCTTTCCGCATAACATTGCACTGGGTGCTGCCCACAATCCTGAATTGATGCGCCACATTGGCGCGGTTACCGCCAAAGAAATGGCCGCCACCGGCATCACCTGGAGCTTCGCACCAACCCTTGCAGTGGCCCGCGATGATCGCTGGGGCCGCACCTATGAATCCTACAGTGAAACGCCTGAGCTGGTGGCGCAGTATGCCACCGCCATGGTTGAAGGCCTGCAAGGCGCGCGCGCTGGCGAGCAATTTTTGGCCGATGGCAAAGTGATTTCAACGGCAAAACATTTCATTGCCGACGGCGGCACCACCAACGGTATAGACAGGGGCGATACCCGGCTTGGCGAGCAGCAGTTAATCGACATACATGCGCCCGGCTACTTCGCCGCCATCGAGGCGGGCGTACAGGTGATCATGGCATCGTTCAGCAGCTGGAATGGCGACAAGCTGCACGGCCATGAATACTTACTAAACGATGTACTAAAAAAACGCCTGGGCTTTGACGGCTTTATTGTGGGCGATTGGGCCGGCCACGCCTTTGTGCCCGGTTGCACCGATACCCACTGCCCGGCCGCCATCAATGCGGGCCTGGACATGTTCATGGCGCCCGATGGCAACTGGCGCGAGCTGTATAAAAATACCCTGGCAGACGTCAAGGCCGGACGCATTTCCGAGGCCAGATTAAACGACGCTGTTCGACGCATTTTGCGCGTAAAAATGCGCGCCAAATTATTTGAACGCGGCAAGCCCTCAAGCTACGCCCTGGCCGCCAAAGCCGAGCTGATTGGCGCACCCGAACACCGGGCCATTGCCCGCCAGGCGGTGCGCGAGTCTGTTGTACTGCTGAAAAATCACGCCCAACTGCTCCCCCTTGCCGCCAACAGCCGATTGCTGGTAGCCGGTGATGGCGCCCATAATCTGGGTAAGCAAACCGGCGGCTGGACCATCAGCTGGCAGGGCACCGGCAACATGAATGAAGACTTCCCCGGCGCCACCACTATTTACGATGGCATTAAAGCCGCCGTTGAGCTCGCCGGCGGCCAGGCCCACTACAGCGAAGACGGCAGCTACACCAAAAAGCCAGATGCCGCCATCGTGGTATTTGGTGAAAACCCCTACGCAGAAATGCAAGGCGATGTGGAAGATTTGGCCTACCGCTCGGCAAAAGATCTGGCACTGCTTGAAAAATTCAGCCGCGAAAATATTCCGGTGGTGGCGCTGTTTATTACCGGCCGGCCGCTGGCGGTTAACCCCTTTTTGAACGCCAGCGACGCCTTTGCGGTAATTTGGCAACCGGGCACTGAAGGCGCGGGTGTGGCCGATGTACTTATTCAAAAGCCCGATGGTTCCATCAACTTTCCGTTCACCGGCAAGCTGAGTTTCTCTTGGCCCACCCACGGCCAGCAAACGCCACTCAACGCAGGCGATGGGGAATATCAGCCGCTGTTTGCACGCGGTTTTGGATTAACCAATGGCCAGCAAAGTGAATTGCACTACCCGCTGGCGGTGGCCAAAGCCGATGTCGCTGTGGCCGATACGCGCACCCAGGCCATCTTCCACCGCCGCACCTTCGCACCCTGGACGCTGCAGCTTAAAGGCACCAACGGCGTGGCCACCGATCTCAATGGCGCGAGCCTGAAGGTGCCAGGCTTAAGCCTTCAAATGCGCGATCGCTTTGTGCAGGAAGATACGGTACGCCTGCAATGGCAAGCCCCCGCCCGCGCCGGTTTTTACAGCCCTACACCACAAGATTTAAGTGAATTTGCAGGCGGCACCTTGGTGTTTGATTTACAGGTGGCTGAGGCTCGCGAACTGGCCATACAACTGGCATGCGAACAGTGCCAGGCACGTAACCTTGCGGATTTTGCACGCCTAGACCGCAACCAGTGGCAACAGGTACGCATACCCCTGGCGTGCCTGACAGAAGATCTTGCAACCGTAGCAGGTGGCTTTGAAATTACCGGCAGCAAAAACTCGGAGGTGTGGCTGTACAACATCCACCTGGAAAAAGGCGAGCACGGCTGCCCCAAGCCTTAAGCTGCCATTGCGGCAAACCCGCCCCGGGCAGCGCCCGGGCTGCACACAAATTAATAACAATAATGTAACGAAGAGCCACCATGAAACTTTCAACAATTTGGCTTTGCACCGCCGCGTTACTCGCGGGCGCCTGCAAGGAGGGCGCGCCGCCCGCGCCCAGCCCTACGCCTACAAACACTCCTACGCCAACACCAACGCACAGCTGGCAACTGGTGTGGAGTGATGAATTTGATGGCCAAAGTATTGATGCCAGCAAGTGGCGCCACGAAAAAAACTGCTGGGGCGGCGGCAATAACGAGCTGCAATGCTACACAGACCGGCCCGAAAACAGTTTCTTGCAAGACGGCAAGCTGCACATAGTTGCACGGCACGAAAGCTTCAGCGGCCCGGCCCACAATGACGACGACCCCAATTACAACCCCGCCGACACCAGCGCCACCCAGCCCTACACCAGCGCGCGGTTGCGCAGTAAAAATCAGGGCGACTGGCGCTATGGCCGCATAGAAGTGGCCGCGCAAATGCCCAAGGGCCAGGGCCTGTTGCCCGCAGTGTGGATGCTGCCCACCCAATGGCGCTACGGCGGCTGGCCGTTGAGTGGCGAGATAGACATAGTTGAAGTGGTAAATCCCGGTGTGGGCGCACACGCCAATGAAGCCCATGGCACCCTGCACTATGGCCGCCTGTGGCCCAACAACAACTACAGCGGCAGCCACACAACAGTGAACGGCAATGTGTGGGAAGGCCTGCACCAATACGCCATCGAATGGGAACCCGATGAAATCCGCTGGTACGTGGATGGCAAGCACTATGGCACCCAGCGGCCGGCCACTGAAACCCGCCCGGGCTGGTTCACTTATTTCTGGAACCATGAGGAAACAGGCTTCAGTTTTGGCGAAAACGGAGCGCCGTTTGATCAAACCTTTCACCTGCTATTGAACCTTGCCGTGGGCGGCAACTGGCCCGGTGCGCCCGATGCCAACACCCAATTTCCACAAACGCTCTCGGTAGATTATGTGCGCGTGTACCAGTGCACGCTGGGCGATGAACCCACACCCGACGGCCGCGGCTGCGCAACCAAGGTGGATGAAGCCGTGCAACCGGTGGGCACGGATCTACCCGGCACGGAAACCTTCAGTTTGTTCGACAACGGCCTGACACCGCTGCCGCTCAACCACGAGGGCTACGAGTTTCAACAACCTTTGAACCTTTATAGTTGGTCGGCTATTGATGGCGATGTGGAAGTGGCCATGGTTACCGAGGGCGATGCCACCCACTGGGCGGCAACCTACTTCAGCGCCGGCAACAGTTTTGTAAATGTTGCCGAAAGCCCCCTAGCGCATGACGACACAGGCGTGAAATTCGTCAACATGGCCGACTATGGCGAGCTCAAATTCGATATGAAAATTTTAAGTATCGACCCCGCCACCCGGCTGAAAGTAAAGCTCGACTCCGGCTGGCCCAATGTCAGTGAAACCACGCTCACCCTGCCCGACCACAACGACTGGGCAAGCTACGCCGTCGCATTCGCACAAATGGCCGACAACAGCATCGACCCGGGCCGCGCCAACCTCGAGCAGGTGCACAACCCCTTCGTGCTGGAAGCCACCGGCCCCGCCGACCTGCGCATTAACAATGTCCGCATTCAGTGCCTTGGCCCGTGCGGTATCCAGCCACGGGTGAATGACCCGGGCTCGGTAATTACCGAAACCATCAGCGTGTTTGAAGATGCCGTAAACGGTGCCTGGGAGCTGGGCCTGCTGTTGTGGGAAACCGGCTCCCCGCACGTGCAACTCTCCGCGGTAGATGCCGCCGACAATACCCGCGGCCAGGTGATCGACGTGCAATTTACATCCAGCAGCCACAACGGGCTGGCCTTTATGCAAACCGCCTCGCCCAAAGATCTCTCCGCCTTTGCCAGCAGCGGCTACTTCAGCTTCGACATTCAGGTGCTGGACTATGCGGCCGCCACGGGCCTTGTGATCAAGGCCGACTGCGTGCACCCCTGCAGCTCTGGCGACATCGCCATCGGCCAGCCAGGTATGGGCGGCTGGCAAACGGTTCAGGTGCCAGTGGCCGATCTGGTGGCCGGCGGTTTGAATCTGTCGCAGGTCAATACACCTTTCGCCATTCTGCCCACCTGGGGTGAACAGGCAGGCGTGCATTTACAGCTGGATAACATCCAGTGGGTGCTGCCTTAAAAATTTTCTCAGCGTAAAGCGTTCTCCTATTGGGCAATGGAGTGCCCGCCTGATTGCCTGGCACCAGCGGCACTATGCTGGGGCAGGCGCCAAAGGCAAATCTGCGCCCGCGGCCCGGCCTGCTAAACTCAAACAAGCCCTTGGAATGAGTTTAGCGATGGAAACCTACCAAAACCTCTACCGCGACAATCACTGGCGCGCGCCCCTGCCTGCCAACACCGATGCCCAGCTGGTGTTGCTGTTTGGCGACCGCGAATTGGCGCTCAGCGCAGATATTAACGCAGCCCTGGCCGCAAGCTTTCCCAATGCCCAGATTGTGGGTTGCAGTACCTCCGGTGAAATTCTGGGCACCGAGCTGCACGATCAAAGCCTGTGCCTGACGGCGGTGCGCTTTAACCACACACCCGTTAAAGCCGCGCGCGCTGATATCCGCAACCGCCCACTACAGGCGGCTGTAGATGAACTGGCAAACGCGCTTGGTGCGCCAGATTTAAAGTACCTGCTGGTGCTTTCCGATGACCAACGGGTGAATGGTACCGAGCTTGTCAATGGGCTCACAGCCGCACTGCCCAAGGGCGTGGTTATTACCGGCGGGCTGGCAGGTGATGACACCCGCTTTGAACGCACAGCCACCTGGCACAATGGCCGCGGTGGTGAAGGCAATATTGTGGCTTGCGGCTTTTATGGCAATTGCATTGAGGTGGGCCACGGCAGCATGGGCGGGTGGGACCCATTTGGCCCAGAACGCCTGATTACCCGTGCGCGCAGCAATGTACTTTACAGCCTGGATGATCAGCCGGCGCTGGCGCTCTACAAGCGCTACCTGGGCGAGCACGCCAGCGCCCTGCCAGCCTCGGCGCTGTTATTTCCGCTGCTAATAAAACGCGAAGGTGAAGAGCAGGCCGTCATTCGCACCATACTGGGTGTGAATGAGCAAGATGAATCCATGACCTTTGCAGGCGACATGCCTCAAGGCGCGAAAGCGCAGCTGATGCGCGCCAATTTTGACCGGCTGATAGACGGCGCCGAAACCGCGGCAAGCGCTGCATTAAGCGGGCAAGCAGACGCCAACGGATGCGGGCTTGCGCTATTGATCAGCTGTGTGGGGCGCAGGCTGGTGCTCAACCAACGCATAGAAGAAGAACTGGAAGCCGTTGAAGACGTACTGGGCAATGGCTGGCAATTTACAGGCTTCTATTCCTATGGCGAAATTTCACCCATGGCCGGCGGAAACCATTGTGCACTGCACAACCAAACCATGACCATCACAACCCTGCAAGAACGCGATGCATAAATTATTGCGCGGCCTTTTAGACGAGCATTCGGCCACCCTTAAGCCGGATGATCCTCTGGTAGAGGCGCTGTCAGATGCATTTAGCCTGCAAGATAACCTGCTTTCAAACATCGAGCGCTCGCTGGTGCTTACCTCAAAAGAGCTCACCGAGCAAAATGAAAGGCTCAAGCACAACCTAACCGAAAGCCAGGCACTGTTAAGTGAGCTGCAAGCAACAAGCTCGCGCCAGCACGCGCTATTAGATGCCTCACCCGAGGCCATATTCTGCTTTGCCCCGGGCGGGCGCATGGTACAAATCAACCGCGCAGCCTGCACGCTAATGAACAAGACCTGGGATCAACTGAAAAGCAACACACCCGAAACAAACCTGGAGCTAATTTTAGAGATCATCAGCAATACTGAAGATTTCCTGGGCGACATAGAAAAAATTCGTGCAGACCCAATGGCCGTGTTGCACAACTATATGGATACGGTAAACGGGCAAAACTACGAATATAACTCTATCCCTATACGTCACGGCGACCAGTACCTGGGCCGCATCTGGTGCTACCGCGATATCACCAAAATCCGCCAACAACAGGCGCAACTGGAGCATCAGGCCTTTTACGATACGCTCACAGGTTTACCCAACCGGCGCCTATTACTTGAAAAGCTCGCGCACGCCTTGAAAAAAGGCCAGCGACACGGCTGCAAAACCGCCGTCATTTTTATAGACCTTGATGACTTCAAGAAAATTAACGATACCGCAGGCCACGCCCAAGGGGATAACTTTCTGGTATCAACCACCGCGCGGCTGGCCAGCTACCTGCGCGACTGCGATACCCTGGCGCGCCTTGGCGGCGATGAATTTATTCTGATAATGGAAGGCTTGCAGAACCAACAGCAGATAATTTCTCTACTGGATCGCGTGCTGAATCTCTTTAATACGCCGTTTCAAATTCATGAAACCCACTATGTAGTGACCGCAAGCGTTGGCGTTGCGCTGGCGCCGCAAGATGGCAAACAGCCAGAAGAGCTTATTCGCAAAGCCGACATGGCCATGTACCAAGCCAAGCAAGCGGGTAAAAACAAATTTCATTTCTTTGATGCACGCCTTGAACGAATGGCGCTTCACAGGGTAAGCACCGAGCAAAAACTGCGCAAGGCGCTCGACAACAATGAACTGTTGCTACATTACCAACCTAAAATTTCGCTCGGCTCCGGCACCCTTGTGGGCGTGGAAGCGCTCCTGCGCTGGCAGTTGCCAGACGGCCAGCTCATCTTCCCCGATCAGTTCATTCCCGTAGCCGAAAGCACGGGCTTAATTTACGCCATCACCCGCTGGGTTTTTGCCCAGGCCCACGATCGCATTCATGCATGGCAAGGCACAGCGCTTGCCAATGTAAGCTTGTCTATTAATGTTTCAGCACAGGATTTCGACGACCCGGTATTTTTACCCACGGTGATACAAGCACTGGATAACAAGCCCATCCCGCAGGGCAAGCTGGAGTTTGAAATCACGGAATCCACCTTGCTGGATAACGCGCGAGCCAACAAAGTTATCAGCCACTTGCACCGCCACGGGGTAGAGGTGGCCATAGACGATTTCGGCACCGGCTATTCCTCATTCAGTTACCTGCAGGAAATGCGCATAAACAGCTTGAAAATTGACCGCAGTTTTATCACCGATTTACACATTCACCCCCGCAAGCAAGCCATCGTAAAGAGCATTATCAACGTGGGTGAAAACCTGGGGCTGAAAATTGTGGCCGAAGGCGTTGAGCTGGCCGAGGAACTCACCTGCCTTAAACAACTAAACTGCCATCAGGCGCAGGGCTATTTATTCAGCAAACCCATACCAGAAGCCCAACTGCTGGAATTTGCCGACAACTTGCCCGCCAGAAACGGCGCATAGTGGCCAGGCACAGCAGGCCGCACCGGCCAATGCACTTGCCACAATAGCCCCAGAGTTACTCACCCAATTGGCCAAACCCGGTGTGACCCTGCCCCATCAAACCTGCTAACCTAGCAGCATCTGTTGGCATTCGAGCGATTATGGAACACCGCAACCTTCAGCACTTCTATATCAATGAAGAGCAGTCAATCTACCTGCTGAGCCACCGCGACGCCAAGAAACTCAAATCCTGGCTGGGCCTGTGTGAAGCGCAGTTGCGCAGGCTCGGCTATTCGGGCACCCGCATGATTGGCAAAGGTGCCTACGGCTTTGTGTTTGCCGCCAAAGACAGCAACAACCACGATTACGTGTTTAAGTTTTCGCGCATCACCTTGCCCCAGCACGTGCAAGACAGGCTAGAAGATGAAGGCTACATGCTCTCACAAGTGCGCCTGCCGGGAGTGCCTGCATTTGTGGAATTTCAGCGGGTGCACGGGCAATCCATATTGATGATGGAACGCGCGCCCGGTGTAAATCTGGACGACTATGCCCGGCGCGTAGGGCGCCTGTCACCCAGGCTGATTCTAAAAATCGCGGCCCAGCTGGCTGAAATTCTGCAGGGTTTAAGAGATCAAGCCGATCAAGAGCACCGCGCACCCATTGTGCATGGCGACATCAAGCCCTCCAACCTCATGTGGGATGAAACCACCGAAAAACTGCGCCTTATAGATTGGGGGGCTGCGGTATTTGCACAGCTAGACGCCCAAGGCCAATACGCCACCAATAGCGGCCTAAGCGCCCTAACGGTAGATGCCGCCCAAACCAATGCAAAACTTGGCGACATTTATTTTATTGGTGAAGATCAACTTAACGGCGGCCTTTCTTCACCGCGTTTCGATGAACAAGGCGCGGCCGGCACCCTCTACGCGCTGGCCTCTGGTCAATCCAGCCGGTTTGGGCGCCATGTCATTACGCCAAACTCATTAGGCTTACCTAAAGAGTTTGCCCGCATGCTCACCCATTTGATGAGCGAGGAAAAACAACACCGTGACGCCGCCGGCGATTACTGGCTCAACAACATGCGCTACATGAAGCACATAGTCACGGGCAATCAGCAGCAGGTGGATAACAACGATGCCCACTCGCTGCTGCCCATAACCAGCTACCCCAAAACACGGGAAGTAGATACCGTGGTATACAGCTCGCGCAAATCTTTTTTGCGTCGCGAAATGGATGACGTCACCTTTGCAGCCATTGACCCAACCGAGCTGGATAAATACTACAAGAATTTTTTAACCGGCATGGGCGACACAGAAAAAGCCTTTGTAACCGCCGTAAGCCACCTGGGCCGCTACCCCTTGGTGGGCGGGCTTGCCATTCATTGGGATGACGCCGGCATTCACATAGATTCAAGCCTGAACCTCTACGATGAATCGCTAGTGCCGGCCTTTACCACGGCGGTAAACAACATGGTGCACCTTGGCCGCGCCATCAATAAGCAAGGGGTATTTAAAAGCTGTATTTTTGATGCCCGAAAAACGCTGCACATTGAACGAAAAAGCCCAGCAGACCCATTCCGTATTCAGCCCAACCAAACCATCGAGTTTGACATTGTGGCTCCCCACACGGGCGATCAATCTTCGCGCTCGCATTCGTACTTTGAAGATGGCGACGACCCGGATGAAATGCTGGAACTGCCGCCAGAAATCATGGCGCCGATCCGGCAAATGAACCAAATTTATCACTCTGGCTGCATTATTTTTGAAAGCCTTGAGAAAGATCTTAAAATTCACAATTACCTGCGCCTGCGCGACCCAAGCCGCGAGCAGGAATTTCGCCGCTGCCTCAATACCATTTTGGCCAACATTCACCACATAAAAGGCCTTGGGGTTTCGGGATTCATGAAACTCCCCTATCGCGACACAAAAGTATTCCCATTAATGCGCGAACAGCCCGAGCGGTTTTTCGATTTCACCACACTGCGCCGCTAGCTAAATACAAGGTGCAGCCACCCGCGGGCGAACGCCGTGAGCTGTGCCCCTGCTGGCCGCCACATGGGTTACAATGGCGCCTTTTGCAGGCCCATTGCCATGCCGAAAGCCAAACCTTCAGCCAAAACACAACAAGACGCTCAGGATATTGCGCGAGCCACCCAGCGCCCGGGCCAAACCAAGGAGCAAACCAAGCTCATTGCCCAGGGCATTCAAAAGGGCATAGAGCAATATAAAAAGCAGCAAAAAGCCAAACTGCGCGAGCGCGACAAGGCCCAGAAAAAGGCCAAGACAAGCGAGCCACAGGCAGTGGCAAACCCCACGCCCGCGGCTACCAAGCAGCACCCGCTGCCCTGGTGGCTACTCGGTATTTCCTGGGCCGCCTTTGCCGCCTACCTGGGCCTTGGCGGCGGCAGCCTGCTTTAAAGGTTTAGTACTTTCGGTTAAGCTCGAAAATCAACCGGGGTACCGAACCAGGACGCAACCTAAGCCCAGAAGGCGCGCATGGAATCCGCAGCACATAAAAACAACGAAAACATCACCGCCGAGCTGATTCGCATGCTGGCGCAACAGGGCCGGATTACCCCAGCGCCCATGCTTGCCGCACTTGCGGTTATCGCCTTTTTCGCCTCAGACACTTTGCCCCGCGCGCTATGGGCCGGCTGGTTTTCCGTGGCCGCAATTTTGCTGTTCGTGCGCGCCCAGCTGCTGGCCCGGCTGCCAGAGATGACCCAGTTCAGCCAGCGCCAACGCCTGAATTTCACCTTGTTGATTACCTTTTTGAACGGCGTGATGCACGGCCTGCCACTGCTGTGCTTTGGCTACTTCACCGAGCTTGAGCGCGCCGTAATCACCATGATTTTACTCGGCACAAGCTCTATTAATGTGTCTACCACTGCCGGTTACCGGCCCATTGCCGTGGCCTACACCCTGCCCACGCTCGGGCTTGCAGCCTGCGTATGGGGCGTGCATGGCTGGGGCACCCCCATGGATTGGACATCGCTCTCGGTGGCCGGGCTCATTGTGTGTTACTTGCCACTGCTGATAAAACTTGCCGGTAACGGCTTTCGGATTTTTGAAAGCTCTTACCGCGAGCGGCTGGTGCAGTCGGCCGTAAATACCCAGCTGCAAAATATTTTGGAGCAGGCTGAATCTGCCTCCTCTGCCAAAACGCGGTTTTTGGCCTCGGCCTCGCACGATTTGCGCCAGCCCATTCACGCGCTCTCGCTGTTTGGTTCGGCCCTGAGCAAGCGCCCGCTGGATGAAGAATCGCGCGATATCGTGATGCACATGGAAACCGCCCTCAAGGCCTTGGCCTCACAACTGGATTCACTCCTGGATATCTCCAAGCTCGATGCAGGCGTGGTAAATATCAACAAGCAAACCTTTAACCTGCTAGATATGGCCGAACGGTTGCAGGTGGAATTCGGGCCTGCCGCCGAGGAAAAGGGCCTGTCGGTATGGCTGGATTGCTACGTAGATGTGTACGTTGATACCGATGAAATTTTATTTGAACGCATTTTGCGCAACCTTTTATCCAACGCCATCAAATACACAGATCACGGCAAGATCATGCTCTCGATCAATGCCGAAGAGGAGCTGGTAACCGTGTCTGTGGTAGATTCCGGCCGCGGTATCCCCAAGAACGAGCAGCAGCGCGTATTTGAAGAGTTCTACCAGCTGGAAAACCCCGAGCGCGATCGCCGCAAGGGTTTGGGGCTGGGGCTTGCGATTGTGAAGCGGCTGGTGAAACTTTTGGATATCAAGTTCTCGCTCTACTCGGTGCCCTCCGATGGCACGCGTATTTCCCTCACCCTGCCCATCAGCGAGTCCACGCCCGTTACCACGCCAGACAAACCCAAGGTAGTGGCCTCGTGGGAGTCACTGAGGTTGCTGGTGGTAGACGATGAAATGGAAGTGGGCCTGGGCATGCAGGCACTGCTGGAAACCTTCGGCGCCACGGTGGATGTGGCCGATTCCACCGCCAGCGCACTGGAACTGGCACTGGCCAACCGGCCCGACATTTTGCTGGCAGATTTCCGCTTGCGCGGCGAAGACAACGGCCTTGAAACCATTCGCAATCTGCGCGCCATCTACCCCAAACTGCCCGCTATTCTCATTAGCGGCGATACCGCGCCAGACCGCCTGCGCGAGGCCAACGAAGCCGGTATTAAACTGTTGCACAAACCCGTGGCCGCCCCGGCCCTGGAAGATGCCATTGCCGAGGCCTGTAACCTGGCGGTAACGGAAACCTAGCCACATACACCCAAATCATAAGGACCGCGCACATGGAACGCGCCAGCCAATGGATTTCTGAACGCTTCGAAAACCTGGTTCAACAAGCCACAACAGACACCCAAAAACTCGCCTTCGACCTGCTAATTGTGGGCAGCGGTTACGGTGGCGCCATCGCTGCGGCCACCCTGGCCGGCAGCACCCACAATGGCAAACCCCTGCGCATTGCGGTACTTGAACGCGGCGATGAATTTCTTACCGGCATGTTTCCAAGCGCCATGGAAGAGCTGCCCACCCAGGTGCGGGGCCTGGCGGGCAACAACGCCTTTGGCCAGCGCCAGGGGTTGTTTGATATTCGCGCCAACGGCGACATGAACGTGCTCACCGCCAATGGCCTGGGCGGCGGCTCGCTCATTAACGCAGGCGTCATGGCCAAGCCCTCGGCCCGGGTGTTCAACCAGCAGTGGCCGGCGGCCCTGCGCGAAGCACAGGCGCTGGATTTCACCCGCACAAGCCAACTGCTGGGCGCCACCGATGCCGAAGGCCAGGCCAACACCATTGAGCGCGCAGCCCACATACCACAGAAGTACCACCAACTGAGAAAACTGGCGCCCAATCAGGCCAGTGCCGCGCCCATTACCGTGGCGCTCACCGACGGCGACAATCAGGCCGGTGTGAGTATGAGCGCCTGCAACCAATGTGGCGACTGCGCCACCGGCTGCAATCAGGGCGCCAAAAACTCGCTGGATGTGAATTTGCTGGTACAGGCCAAGCGTAAGGGCTGCGAGCTCTACACGGGCGTGAGCGTCTCAAAACTGCAAAAGCAGGCCGATGGCAGCTGGTGCTTGGCCTGCTACTACACCCACGACAAATTGCGCGCTGGCCAAAAAAAGCCCATAGAACTGCACGCCCAGAAGGTGATTCTGGCGGCGGGCACACTGGGCAGCACCGAAATTTTAATGCGCTCGGCCAGTGATGCCCTGCCACTTTCGCGCAGGCTTGGGCAGGGGTTTTCCGGCAATGGCGATGCCATCGTTGTGGGCTACAACCAGCGCGAGGCGGTGAACGCCATCGCCTGGAGCAAAGACAAGCCCAGCAGCCGGGCCGTGGGGCCAACCATCACCGGCATGATTGATCTGCGCGATCAGGCAACGCCGTTGATCATTGAGGAAATGGCCGTGCCCGCCCCCATGGCGCGCATTTTTGCCGAGCTCTATACCACCACCAACAGCCTGCATAACCTCGGCGAGCCAGATAACGACGATCACCCCCGCGACCAACCGAAAAACGACCCGCTGTCGCTCAATCGCAAACACCTGGGCCACACGGCCCTTTATGCCGTGATGAGTGATGATGGCGCCGGCGGCTCATTGGAGTGGCCCGCAGATCCAGCCACCCTTGCCAGCGCCCAAAGCCTGCCCGAAGGCGCCCTGCAGGTGCGCTGGCCCGAAGTTCGCAACAACAAACTATTTGAAAAACACATTTGCCAGCTGCGCAAACTTGCCGCCAAGCACCTAGGCGGGCGCATACTCAGCAACCCCGCCTGGAACCCGCTACCAGACAACATGGCCAGCCTGTTTGACAGCGAAAAAGGCCCGCTGCTTACGGTGCACCCGCTCGGCGGGTGCGCCATGGCCGATGATGCCCAGCAAGGCGTGGTGAACCACTTGGGGCAGGTGTTTAACGCAGGCCCCGAAGGCGGCCTGCACGAGGGGCTGGTAGTGCTGGACGGCGCCATTATTCCCACCGCACTCGGCATCAACCCGGCGCTCACCATCGCGGCCCTCGCCCTGCGTGCAGCCGAGCAGCTGCAAAGCCTGTGGCAATGGCAGGCAGCCACAGCAAAGGCCGATAAAGCGAACCCCTTAACGCTGCGCCCGCGCTGGCGCGATACCGACTTTCCACAAACCGGGTGCGCCACCGAAATAGAAGTTAACGAGCGCCTCAATGGTGAAATCACCCTGCAAACCCGCCAGGGCAAGCAGCGCTATATTGCCGAGCTGACCTTAAGCTTTGCCCCAAAGGCCGCCGAGGATTACTTCTGGACCGAGGGCGAAGACGAGCCGCAAAAACGCAAAGTACACCTTAAGCGCGCGGCCGATGGCAGCGCCTTGAGCGAGCTGCGCCTGTTCGAACCCGGCGAATGGCACGCCCTGATGCGCGCCAAAGCCACCGAGGCCGAAATGGCCGCGCAGGCCAAGCTCATTGCGCCGGTAAGCGGCGAGCTTGAAATCATGCACCGGCAAGCGCGTACGGCGCGCGCGCGCGTAGTGAAAGCGGCCGCCGCCTACATTGTGAACCGCGGCCTGCGCGATTTTGCAGACGCCGCCAGCGCCCGCGTGCGCGGCTGGCTTTACCGGGCGCCGGCGCCACGCACGAGTGTGGTCCAAAAAATACGCGACCTGTGCACCCTGGCCAGCCACTCGGGGCAGGTGCGGCTATTTGAATACCGGCTGCAAGTGCACCGCCCGGAGGGCGGCAAGGGGGGCTGGCCTGCGCCTTTTAGCGCATTTGAAAGCGCGCCAACCCATGAAATTCACGGTGAAAAACACATCACCTACACCTGCGCCGCCAACCCTATTCAGCAACTGTCGGAACTCAGCATTACCCGCTTTCCCGGCTGCAGCCAAAAAGCCGTCACGCTGGCCTTCGACAATCGCTACCTGGCCCGGCGCGACAAGCCGCTGCTGCGCATTGTGAAGCAGGCGAATTTAGTACGAGGGTTTACTGACCTGCTCTCGTTTCACTGCTTTTTTGTGCGCCTGCTGATTCACACCCACGTGTGGACCTTTCGCAAGCCAGACGCCCCCGTGGCGCGCCAACCGCGGCGGCTGGCAGGCCCGCTAACCGGCCTGCCCGCGCCCGAAATCCGTGAGCTGGAAGTAGACAGGCTAGAGAACGGCCTGCCCATTCACATTCGCCTGACCCGCTACCCCAACCCAAGTGCCAAAGACAAAACACCGCTGGTGATGCTGCACGGCTACTCGGCCTCCAGCACCACCTATGCGCACCAGGCGCTGGATACCAGTGCGGCGGCCTATTTTCACAAGGCCGGGCGCGACATCTGGCTGGTGGATTTGCGCACCTCCTGCGGCATGCTCACGGCCATGCTGCCCTGGCACTTTGAAGACGTGGCCTTTAAAGATATTCCCTTGGCGTTCAGTGAAATACTGTCTATTACCCGGGCCTCCCAGTGCGATGTTATTGCCCATTGCATGGGGGCGGCCATGCTCAGCATGGCTGTGCTACAAAAGCCACCGGCGGGTGCCCCCTACTTCAAAATGCGCAACGAGCTGCCCGATAAGTTGCGCCAC
Source organism: Simiduia sp. 21SJ11W-1 (assembly GCF_024138675.1). NCBI lineage: Bacteria > Pseudomonadati > Pseudomonadota > Gammaproteobacteria > Cellvibrionales > Cellvibrionaceae > Simiduia > Simiduia sp. 21SJ11W-1. Next base: position 3,098,325 of record NZ_CP090959.1, read on the forward strand.
GTGGCCCTGAGCCAGGTAGGCCCCAAGGTCAGCTTCAGCCCAGACAACATGACCCGCGGCTACCTGTTAAAAAATGTGCGCCACCTGCTGGGCAACCTGCCCTACCAGTTCCGCCCGAGCGATGCGCCCTCTATGGCGGAATCGGTATTAGACAGGCTCTTGCAGGCACTGCCCTACCCGCGCGCAGATTTCGCCCGTGAAAACCCGCTACTGCCCGGGCGCAAGGTGCGCTGGTCGGCCACCCGCAGGCGCATTGATGCCCTGTTCGGGCGCGCCTTCAGCTTGCAAAACATGCCCGACCGGTTGCTTGATCACATAGACGACATTTTTGGGCCGCTGTCGCTCGGCACCCTCGCGCAAACCATTCACTTTGCCTTGCAAGAGCAAATCACCAACTACCAGGGCGAGAACTGCTACGCCACGCGCGAGAACTTTGCCGAGCGCTGGCGCTTTAATACCCTCACCCTGCACGCCGCCGACAGCGGCCTGGCCGACGTAGGCACGGCCACCCTCATGGCCTCGGCACTGGGCAACCTTGAACGGGACGGCCCACCCGTAAGCACCCGGCACCACATCTTCGAGGGCTTTGGCCACCAGGATCTGCTTATCGGGCGCGGGGCCAATAAGGTATTCAAGGAAATTAAGCGGTTTTTCGACGCGCCCGCGCGCTATCAGCAACCCGAAGCCAGCAAGGCACGGGTGCGCCTGGCGCCCACCGTAGCGCTGGATGCACCGGCGCTGGGGCCGGTGATTGGCCCGGCCACCGCCTGCCAACTGCCGGTAATGCTTGGGGTAGACGCCGCCGGGCGCGCGCCCGAGTACCTGCTGTTTGTGCGGCTCGACCAACAAGGCCAGCCCACGGGCACCCTGGCCGCCGATGCGCCAGGCCTCAGCGAACACTTTCAACTGCACTACGCGCACCCTGTACGCCATCAGTGGATGAAGTTCTTACTGCCGGTGGCTGCGGCCAATGCGGCAGCGCAGCGCTGGCTGCCGATTTTGGTACACGATTATGCCGAGCCCTTGGCCCAGCTGCCGGTACACGCAGCACTGCCGGCCAACCTGCTCACCCTGTTCAATGAAACCCGCAGCACTGAAATTGGCGCCCGGGTGAAAGCCACACTGGCCCGGGTACTGCCGGCCTGCGCCAAAGATCTAGCCGCAGGGCTCGCCCGTGCGCAGGCCTGCCAGCTGCACTGGCCCGCCCCGCGCACCGGCAGCATTGAGCTGGCGGTAGCGGCCTGCCAGTACCCGGCCATGCTGTTCGATCACGCCTGCGCCTACCGCTCCTACGAGCGCCTGGGCGAGCGGCTGCACAAGGGCGCATCGCCATCGCTGATGCTGCTCATCGGCGATCAGGTATACGTAGACCCAACCGCCGGCATGGCAGATGCCCAAACCTATCACGAGCGCTATGTGGCGCCCTACCACGAGTGGCTAAAACAGCCCCCCGTGCGCGATGTGTTGCGCAGGCTGCCCAGCTACATGATGCCCGATGATCACGAGATCGCGAACGACTGGGATCAGCAGCAAGGCCAAACCCAGCACTACGCCCAGTGGACGCCCGCACGCAGCAGCTACCTGTTGTTCCAGCGCCAGGCCAATATCATGCCCGCGCCCAACAACCGCTGCCAACCGTTGGAAAACACCCCGGCCGAGCCACCCACGCCACCGCTTTGGCAAACCCTAAGCCACCAGAAGCTTGCGCTCTTTCTGGCCGATAGTCGCACCGAGCGCAGCGGGCGCACCCCCGCCAAACCGGCCCAGCCGCTCATGCTGCCAGCCCAGTTTGATGCCCTGAAAGCCTGGCTGTTGGCAACGCCTGCCGAACAGCCCAAGCTTGTGGCCACCGCCTCCATGCTGCTGCCGCGCCGGTTGCGCTCGGTCACAGGCAGTGGCGCTGCCTGCCAGTCAGATGCCTGGGATGGCTACCCGCAACAGCTGCATGCACTGCTGGCCTTCATTGCCGAGCAGCGCATTCAAAACCTGTTGTTTGTCTCGGGCGATGAACATTTATCCAACTGCGTGACCATCACCTTCAATACGCCCGACGGCCCGCACCGCTGCTACTCCATTCATTCCTCGGCACTCAACGCACCCCTGCCGTTTGTGAACACCCGGCCAGAGGAGCTTGCCGGCAATGAGACCTTTGTGCTGAACACACCCAACGCCAACATCAGCTGCAATGTGGCCACCGAGTATTTCCCCGGCGACGGATTTGCACTGCTTAAACTGGAAGAAACCGCCGCAGGCCGCTGGCGCTTTAAGTGTGAATTTGATCGCGAGCAAGGCACGCGCGCGCCCGTTGAGGGGCACTGGGAGTAATGTAAGAAAGCAGTAAACTAGGGGACTTTCGGTGTAGAAGTAGGCGTAGGTGTAGGCGCTGGTGTGGCAGGCAGCCTCTGGTAGTAGCCATCAAACAGGGTATGCCAGTCAGGCGCCTTGGCCCCGGTTGAGCGCGCCTGCCAATGCTGGCGCACCCGTCCATCAGGGCCTGCCGACCAGCTGATGCGGTGGTACTGCTGCCCGTCGGCACTCTCGCCTTCCAGCACCATCTTGCCCTCTGTCAGGCCGCCTTCCAACAACAGCAAGCCGCCCTGGTTATCTACCCAGGTTTGGTGCCAGCGCGAGCGTGCGGCATCAAAGAGTGTGAAACTCTGGCCGCTGTAACCTGTGGGTGTGTGGTAGCGCTCGTGCAATACACAGCCGTTTTCAATGGGCTGGATGTGGTTGTAACCGGCCAGGCGCCCGTCTGGCCGTAGCACTTGCCACTGGCCTAGCCAGAAATCGAACTGCCGGTATTGCGGGCCATCGCAGCCGGCGGCCCCGGCAGGCAATACCAGCAAGGCCGCGAGCCCCGGCGCACGCAAGCCACGCCAGAGCTTGCTCAAACAACCGGGTTTAACGGGGGGTATAGCCATACTTTTGCCCGGCAATGGCCGCCTCATACATAAGCCCACCCTTGGCCACAGTCATCACCGCCATGCCCTTGGTGTAACTGGCCTCGGCCTGCCTGGTGCGCTCGGCGTGCGAGCCGGTACTGGCACTTACGCCGGTGGTACTGGCCGAGGCCTGGGCGGCAGCGGTAATGGCGATCGCGCTGGCGCCGGCGCCAAATTCAAAGTTGCCGGAGGTAAAATCGTCGAAGGCGCGCTTGTCTTGCAGGAAGATAATCTGGCTGTAAGCCTGGCCGCCCATCTGCAAGCCTACCGAGAGCTGGGTCATGGAGGTTGAACCCACCACCTGCTCACCGCGATACACCCGGCCATTGCCGTGGGCCGCACCCACGCCCAGGCCCCCCTTCACAATGGAAGGAAACACCGCATAGGCGTAGGCACTGTCAAAAAACTTTTGCGCCACGGGTGATTGCTTAAAGGTGGCCAACGCATCGGAATACACATCGGCCCGGGCAACCATGGGCAACAGCATCACTAACAAAAAATACAGGGCTTTCAAACGCATCACATACCTCCTGATAGACAAACTCACCCGCGCGAGACTAACCCAACTGCACAGAAATAACAGTGAACCGGCCAGCAAGGCTTGGTTATTAGGCTAGTATTTATTGAACATCTGCGATTTTTCAGCCCATGAAGACACCCACAGCCCTGACTGTCGGCATTACTGCATCACTGCTGTTGGGCACCCTCGCAGGCGCCTACACCGCCCATGAAAACAGGCAGCTTGCAGAGCGCCAGCTCACGCGGCACACCCACCTGGCAGCCAATTTACTCTACAGCCAGATGCAGCAAATAGACCTCAAACTGCAGGCCTTGCAAGGCTTGGTCATGGGCGCAGGGCTAACCCCGCATACGATACCCGATCACGAACATCTGGGCCGCTACCTGGCCAATACCCCGCCGCTCGCAGGCTTTCCGCTGATACGCGGCTTTTGCCTGATCCAGCCGGTAGAGGCTCACCAAACAGAAGCGTTTGTGGCCCTGGCGCGCCAGCAAATACCAGACTTCACGCTCAAGCAATACGCTGACCACGAGGGTTCGCGTTTTGTGCTGACCTACATCGAACCGGTGGCAATCCTTGGCAATGCCTATGGGCTGGATTTAGCCTCAGAGCCCATGCGCAAAGCGACACTTGAACGCGCCTTAGCGCTGGGGCGCGCACAGCTTACCCCGCCCTTGGCGAGCACCGGCAAAGCGCTGCATTCAACGCCCGATTATTTAATAACCCTGCCCGTGCGGCTGCCAGAAGATCAGGCGCTACTGGGTTGGGTGGGCGCGCCTGTGTATACCGAGGATCTATGGCCCGCCATTACCAGCACCGATTGGATCACTTTCACCCTGCAAGACGGCGCAACAACCTTTAGCAACCGGCCGCAAAATCCTGCGCCCAAAACTGCAGAGAGCCTAGCCACTCGCCTGCTGTTGGGCAACTTTACAACTAGCCGCCCAGGCCAGCCGTTGAGCGCTGAAAAAACCTTCAAGGTGATGGGCCGGCAATGGCAATTACAGGCCATGCCAACGCCTGCGTTTTACCAGCAGCTCAACACGGCCTCGGTGGCTTACGCCGCGTTCTTGGCCAGTGTGTTGGGGCTAACTATTACGCTGCTCGGCCTTTATGCAAGGCGCCGCCAGTTAGATAAGGAAGAGCTGGAAAGAAATCAACAAACGCTACTGGGCCAACTGATTGACGCCGCGCCCTGCGGCATGATGTTTATTGATCAGGACCATCGCTTTGTAGCCGTTAACCAACGCCTGTGCGACCTCACAGGCCACCCACGCGGAAAATTGATCAACGCCTACTTTCACTTGATCATGGGCAAAACCGATGCCGGTGAAAACCTGCTGGCCAACTCCACCAGCCAACCCTCGCACACGATTGGTGACATCAGCTTTGAGATGATGGCCAAGCGTGCAGACGGCAGCCAGTTCCCGGCAGCGGTGGGGTTTTCAACCTTGGCGGTGGGTGAGCAACGCTACATAGTCGCCACACTGGATGATATCAGCGCCCGCAGGGCCATCGAACAACGGGTACAAGATAGCGAATACCTGTTTCGCAGCCTGGCCAGTGCCATGCCACAGCACGTATGGATGGCAAACCAAGATGTTGGGCTGACATTTATCAACTCACGGATGAAAAACTACTTTGGCCGCGAGTTGGATCAACTGCAAGTAAGGCACTGGCCCGAGATGATCCACCCGGAAGATTTAGCGGCCACCCAATCTGCCTATGAATACAGCATAAAGCATAGTTCGGAGTTTGAAGCCGAGTGCAGGTTAAAACGCCATGATGGCCAGTACCGTTGGCACATCACCCGAGGCTACCCTATTGTTGACCAAAAAACACAAAAACTTATGTGGTATGGAACCAACACCGACATAAGCGACTATAAAAAAATTCAAATTGAAAGTCAGAATCACGCAAAGAATACCCAAGCAATATTAGATAGCGTTGCTGACGCACTCATTACTATTGATGAGTCTGGCATCATGACAACTGTCAACCAATCAGCCACCACAATGTTTGGCTACTCCGAGGCAGAGATGGTGGGTGAAAATGTCAGCCTAATCATGCCAGAACCTCACAAATCCATGCACAACCGTTACCTTGAAAAATACCGGCGCACCCACGAAGGAAAAATCATCAGGCAGGTTTCAAATCTTGAAGGGCGACATAAAGACGGAATGCTATTTAAAATTGAATTACGGGTGGCCGAAAACAATCAATTTGGAAAGCGCTACTTCGTAGGCATGATTCGCGACATCACAGAACGCTACTACAATGAAAAGCTGCTTGAATCCCAGGATAAAATACTCAGCCTAATTGCCCGCAATACTGAAATGCACATCATTCTTGATGAGCTAGTTCGTGACATTGAAAATCTCACCCCAGACCTACGAGCCTCCGTTCACACCTTAGACCCGAATAAAAACCGGCTCATGCACGCCGCAGCCCCATCACTCCCCGCCAACTACAACGCAGCCATGAACAACTTGGAAATTGGCCCAAAGTCAAGCTCATGTGGGGCAGCTGCGTTTTTTGGAAGACAAATTATTGTGGAAGACGTACTTAAAGACCCGACATGGAATGATTTCCATAATCTTACTGAAATAGGAGGGTTTCGCGCTTGCTGGTCTACCCCAATACTCGCCAAAAACGAACTGCTTGGTATATTTTCGCTTTACCTAAGCAAGCCACTATCTCCCTCAAGGCTACATCAGCGCATTATCAATATGGCCACCCACGTGGCATCGCTTGCCATTAGCCACGAGCGCCGCGAAACCCAAATTCGGCAATTGGCCTTTTACGACTCGCTCACCAAGCTACCGAATCGCTCGCTCGGGCTAGACAGGCTCACTCGCGCCATTGCCGATGCGCACCGGCGCGATGAAAGGTTGGCGGTAATCTTTATTGACCTGGACGGCTTTAAAAACATTAACGACAGCCTGGGCCACCATGTGGGCGACAAGCTGCTGGTGATGGCCAGCAACCGATTAAACGACTGTGTGCGCGAAAACGACACCGTTGCACGCCTGGGTGGCGACGAATTTTTCGTCATACTAAACGGCACATCAGACAACATCGCCGATGTGGTTTCAGAGAAAATTCTGGCTGCCATGAGCGACGAATTTCAAATAGACAACCAATCGCTGCACGTTTCCTGCTCAATGGGCATCGCACTGTTTCCGGCAGACGGTCACGATGCGGCCACTCTGTTGCGCAACGCCGATGCCGCCATGTACAAAGCCAAAGAAGATGGCCGCAACACGGTGAAGTACTACACCGCCGACATGAACCGATCAGCTGTTGAGCGCATTACCATTGAACAGGAAATTCGCTTGGGCCTTGCCCGTGGCGAGTTCGAACTTTTCTATCAACCACGGGTAAATAACACCACCAACACACTGATTGGGCTGGAGGCACTGGTGCGCTGGCAGCACCCACAACGCGGATTTTTGCCGCCCAATGTGTTTATTCCCATTGCCGAGCAATCCGGGCTCATTGTGGCACTTGGCGAATGGGTATTGCTGAAAGCCTGCAGCCAACTTAAAGAGTGGCTAGATGCCGGCTACCACCCGCTTGCCGTGTCGGTAAACTTGTCGCCACGGCAATTTCACGACCAGACGTTGATTGAGAAAGTTACCCGTGCCTTGACGCAGGCCGATCTTCCGGCCCAGCACCTGGAACTTGAGATTACCGAAAGCATGGTAATGGATGAAGGCCCCAATATTATTGCCACCTTGAATGAACTGAAAGCCGTGGGCGTAAATCTGGCCATTGACGATTTTGGTACCGGCTACTCAAACCTTGCGCGGCTCAAACACCTGCCGGTGGATGTAATCAAAATAGATAAATCTTTTGTAGATGGCATCCCACATGATGCAGACGACGTTGCCATTGCAACTTCTATTATCGCCATGGCGCGTCATCTTCGCTTAAAAATTGTGGCAGAAGGGGTAGAAACCCATGAACAGCGGCAGTTTTTACGTGCACAACAATGTGATGAAATGCAAGGCTATTTGTTTGGCAAGCCGGAGTCTGCCAGCCGCACCTGGGCACTCTTAAGCGACGCAAAATCCCAACCCACGGCCCGTTAATTTAAGGTGCCTGCACCTAAGTTTTTTTGCGGGCCAAGTACTTAAGGGCAATCTGTTCGCTGCGGGATGCTTTTAGCCAGTGGCGCGAGGCCTCTACATGGCGCGCCATTTTATCGGCCAGTAAATTTCTCAGCTGCTCCGCCAACATCACATCGCGCTCAAACAAACGATCAAAATTCAGCTCGAACAATTGCAGGCAGGCGATGTCTTTCACATAGTGCAGCCCGCGCAGGCTTTTAAGCTTTGCCAGTGGCAGCACTTGCTTGCTGTGCAGTTTATTGAGATCTACCAAATCTTCCCAGTCGGCCTGAATGAATTCATTATGGCTGGTGTCAAAGGTGGCTAACTGCGGAAAGTCGGTATCGTCTGAAGGGTCGTAATACAGAAAATGATCGCTAGGCATCAACCAGCTTTCGGGCAGTTTAAAGTGGGTGCCGGCCTTGGGCTGAATGCGGGGCAACTGGCGGCTATTGCCAGTATCAGACAAGCGGTACTCTACTACCAAACGGTGTGAGCTGCCCGTGTGTATCGCAAAGCCGCGCTCCATCACCAAACAAAAAAGCTCGAAGTGTTCATCCAGGGTTTTTTGCGACAGGTGCGCGGGCCTATGGGCGCGCGCCAATAAGGCTTTTACGCTGGCGGTGGCGTCATCCATGGCGACTCATTCCCCCGCCGCACGGGCGGCCAGCAGACGCTCGCCGGTTGGGGCATAGCTGCGAGCGCCAGAAAAGAGAATGTGGCCACCAATGAACTTGGCGTTTATAAACGAGCGAGGTGTGTGCATGTCCCTGCCTGGGCGTGTTTCCTGTGGCGCATCATAACGCCGCGCCCTGCGCAAAACAATTACACAGGGGCCAGGCAATAGGCCCATTCAGCGCTCACTGGATTACTCGGCCGGAGGCAGCGTAAAACAAATGCGGGTGCCGGCGGTGTAATCCCTATCCAACCAAATGCGCCCGTGCTGCATTCGCACAAAATCATAACAAAGGCCCAAGCCAATACCATGGCCATGCTCACCATAGCTGCCTAGCTGGCTTTCCACAGGCCCGGTAAAAAGCTTGCCGGCAAGCTCGGCATCTATGCCCGGGCCCTGGTCTGTCACGCTCACCACCACTTCACCCCCCAAATGCTCAGCATGTAAGGTGATCTCACCGCCTTTAGGCGAGTATTTAATGGCATTGGCCAACAGGTTGCGCAGCACGGTATTGGTAAGGGTTGAATCGGCCCGCACTTCAAGCTCTGGCGGAACCTCTTGCGTTAAGGTGAGCGATTTGAGCGGCAGCGCATCGCCCAGCAGCTGCAAGTCGGCATTCACAAGCTCGCTCAGGGGCAGGTTCTGCAGCTGCAGGCTGTAAGCGCCCATGCGCTGCTGCGACCACTGGAGCAATTCATCGAGCAGCTGATACACATTGGTTGCTGCATTCAAAATAGAGTTGGACATCTCCACCACCCGCTCGGGCTTTGCGGCATCTGCCTTGGAGCTGAGCCTGCGTGAAAAACCCAAAATGCTGTTGAAAGGTGCACGCAAGTCGTGGGCAATCACGGCAAACATCTTTTCCCGGTTTTTATTGAGCTTGATCAACCGGCGGTTGTGCAGGCGCAGCTCCAGCTGGGTTACTACCTGTTTGGCCAAAGTTTTCAGTGCCTGGCGCTGAACATCGGTTAAGTGTTTGGGCTGCTGGTCTATCACGCACAGGGTACCCAACGGCAGGCCCTGTTCGGTAATGAGCGGTGCGCCTGCGTAAAAGCGGATATCGGGGGCGCTTTCTACCAGGGGGTTATCGGCAAAGCGTTCATCTTCTGTGGCGTTGGGCACCTCAAACACTTCATCTTGCAAGATGGCGTGCGAGCAAAACGCAATGGAGCGCGGGGTTTCATCGGCATCCAGCCCCACCTTGGATTTAAACCACTGGCGATTTTCATCCACCAGGCTAATAAGCGAGATGGGCGTGCCGCAGATGGCGCTGGCAATTTCGGTGAGGTCATCAAAGGCGGCTTCGGCCTCTGAATCCATAATCTGGTATTGCTCTAATAGCGCCAGGCGGTCAGATTCTAACGGGTGAAAGGGTGCGCTCTTCATATTAATGAGAACCTTGTGCCAATAAATGTCAACTCACCCAACAAGTATAGGCACAAGCAGCCAAACTGCAGCGCTAGCTGCAAGGTGCCGTGCAGGTGCGGCCTTTGCTTAACTGCCCGCCTCCCAAGCCGGGCGGGTTTTACGGGCCAACACCAGCGCAAGCGACACACTCGCCAACATAATCAACGCCATGGCCTGGGGCAACGCCATGGGCAGTACCGTGGCCAAACTGCCCAAAAGCCCGCCGGCGCTAAAGCGCACGGTGGTTTCAAAGGCCGTGGCACTGCCAAAGTACTTATCCAGCACGTTTAAAAACATGGCCGAACCCGAGGGCCCAATGGCCGCCGCCGTGCCGATGGCCACCATGATAGTGGCGAGCGTGAGCGCCAGGGGTGGCTGCATAAACACGCTCACAAGGCACATAGGCACCAGCGATGCCCACTGGATCTTAAGGCCCGTGCGGAATATATGGCTTGGGGCAAAACGCCCCACCAACCACTTGCCCAGCCGGTTGCCCAACAAAATAGACACCGCAAAGGCCCCAAAGGCAAAGGGAAACTGCGCCGCACTCAGCGCGTAGCTTTCCATCAACAAAGGGCTGGATACCGTCACAAACACCAGCCCCAACAGCCCACTACAACTGATAGTAAGCGCTTGCAAACGCGCCAGGTGCATGCCGTGCTTGGTGAAGGTCCAGATGTAGGCATACTGGCTAAAACCCGCCGCTAACGAAAGTTTGCCACTGATGTGCTGATTGGTTTCACGCACCCAAATAAATACCACTACCAACATCACTACAGCGGCGGCAAAGCTCAACCAAAATATGCTCTGCCAACCCAGGGGTAACATGGCAGACCCCACTAAAGGCGCAAGAATGGGCGTGAGCATTACCACAAACACAATTTGCGCAATTTGCGCGGCCAGCGCCTGAGGCGGGGTGACATCTTTCACAATGGCGGTGGCGGCCACCATAATCAGGCCGCCGCCAAACCCTTGAAGTAGGCGCCAACTATTGGCCCAGAGCAATGTGTCTGACCACACCAAGAGCAGCGAGCTTAGGGTAAACACCACCAGGCCAAACAGTGCCACCGGCCGGCGCCCCTTTTGGTCAGACACAGCGCCCCCCAGCAGCTGGCCCGCCGCCAGCCCCAACAGGAAGTTACTCACCGTCCAGCTCACCGCGCCGGCACTCACCCCTAGGTGCGCCGCCAGCAGCGGAATGGCGGGCAGGTAGCTGTCCATAGCCAAGGGCGACAGCGCCACCATGGCGGCTATTACAATCATCAAACGGGGTGTGCTCAAGCTGGATACTCCTCAGCGGCAGCGTAATAGGGGCGACGAACAAGCCTTGATGTTAGACGAGGAGAAGAACATAATTACGAAAGATAATAGTTCTCATCTTGCTTAAGGTGCCACGGCACTTAACAGATGACAACGCCCACCCAGCTGCACAGGATAGTTTTGTGACTCTTGATCAACTCAATCTCCGCCAATCAGCCCGCGTTGTTGCCATTCATAGCGACAGTTCCGTGCTGCATAGCCACTGTGCCCAGCTGGGTATCGCCCCGGGCGCACCCATCGAGGTGCTGCATCGTGCCGTGGGCCGCGGCCCTATGCAAGCCAAAGTCCAAGGCGCGCTCTACGCCATTCGCCAGGAAGACGCAGCGGCCATCGAAGTCACCGTTTAATCCTTTATAGGCCAATCTGTGAAACAAATTGCTCTGGTGGGCAGCCCCAATTGCGGCAAAACCACCCTCTTTAACGTATTGACCAAATCCAACCAACGCACCGGCAACTGGGCGGGCGTCACGGTTGAACAAAAAATCGGCACCCTCACCCTCGGCGGCGAAGCCTGCGAGCTGATAGACCTGCCCGGGGTGCACATGCTCACCGATTGCCCCCTGAGCATTGATGCAAAAATCACCAACGACTACCTGCACAACGCCAAGCCCGATGCCATTTTGCTGGTGCTCGATGCCACCCAGCTGCGCCGCCAGGCAGAGCTGATCCCGCAGGTGATGGCCACAGGCCGCCCGGTGGTGATTGCCCTGAACATGATGGACGCCCTGGCAGATCACGGCCTGGAGCTTGAGCTCACCGAGCTAAAGGCCCTGCTGGGCGGGCGCTTGATTGAAATTTCTGCCGCCAAAGGCACGGGCCTTGGGGCGCTAACCCAGGCGCTGGGCTTTGCCCTTCAATCCCAACCGGCCCCCGCCGCCGGCGATGCAGAAAGCGGTGCGGTTGATTGCAGCTGCAACCCCCTGCCCCATGAGCCACTGTCGCACGACGGCCTTTTGGCAGCCATTGATCGCGCCACCACCTTTACCGGCCAGCCCACCCTTACCGAACGCATCGACCGCTGGCTGCTACACCCGGCACTCGCCATCCCCAGCTTTTTACTGGTGATGTATTTGCTGTTTATGGTGTCTGTGCAGTTTGGTGCCATATTCATTGATTTCTTCGACATCTGGCTTGGCAGCTGGGTGGTGGAAGGCCTGCGCTGGGTGCTCTCTATAGCCGGCGCACCCGACTGGCTGATCGCCTTTGTGGCCGACGGCATTGGCGCAGGTATTCAACTGATTGCCACCTTCATCCCCGTTATTGGCGCGCTTTATCTGTGCATGTGCTGGCTGGAAGATTCCGGCTATCTGGCGCGCGCAGCCTTTGTGATAGATGGCGTAATGAGCCGCATCGGCCTGCCGGGCCAGGCGTTTATTCCGCTGATTGTGGGCTTTGGCTGTAACGTACCCTCGGTGATGGCCGCACGCTCTTTGAACTCTATCTCCGCACGGCTCACCACTATTTTTATTGCGCCTTTTATGTCGTGCAGTGCGCGCCTGTCTGTGTATGTGTTTGTGGGCAGTGCCTTTTTCCCGGAGCAGGCGGGCCTGGCCATTTTCTGCCTGTATTTGCTTGGCATTATTGTGGCGGTGGGCTCGGCCTGGCTGCTGCGTAAAACCCTGTTCGGGCGCTACCACGAGCCCTCCATTCTGGAGATGCCGTCTTACCGGCGGCCCGTGTGGCGCAACGTATTCACCCAAGCGGGCCACCGGCTGCACAGCTTCATGATGCGCGCAGGCAAGCGCATTATGCTGGTGGTGATAGTGCTTTCGTGCCTGGGTGCGGTAAAAACAGACGGCAGCTGGGGCGCCCCGGGCAGCCCCGATTCCGCCCTGGCCTGGATAGGTAAAAAACTCACTCCCATGCTTACGCCCATTGGCATTGGCGAAGACAACTGGCAAGCCACCCTTGGGCTTTTCTCTGGTCTGTTTGCCAAGGAAGTGATGGTGGGCACCATTCAAACCCTCTACACCCACGAAGGCGAAGATGCAGCCTTGGCCAACACCGACATGCCGGATTTCATGGGCGATTTGGGCGAGGCCTTTGGGAGCGTGGCCGACAACGCCAAGGCGCTGGTAGGTATTGAGGCAGAAGCAGACCCGAATGCGGATTTAAGCCTGATTGCCAACAGCCCCATTGCCAACCTCTTCCCGTCGGCGTGGGCTGCATTTTGCTTTTTGGCTTTCGTGCTGCTGTACGCGCCTTGCGTGGCCACCTTGGGTGCCATGCAACGGGAGGCGGGCTCTGGCTGGCTGCGCTTTTCGTTGATCTGGAGTTTAATGCTGTCTTACTGGATTGCCTCAAACCTGTGGCAACTCAGCCACCTGCTTGAGCGCCCCATTTATGCAAGCCTCTGGTTTGTAGCATCAACGGCGGTGCTGGCACTGGTTTACAGCCTGATAGTCAAGCGCGTGCGCGATAAGCACCTGGGCGAAATTCAAGTGGTGAACCTGACCTAAGCGCACACTCAGCACCCTGACGGCCTTGCCAGCCGTTTGCTATTTGCCGTTTGCCGTTTGCTGTTTGCTGTTTGCTGTTAACTGTGAACTATTCACTAACCACGCACTACACGCCACAAACCCATAAGCTACACTGCATACCTAAATCACCTGCAGCGATAGCTTATGGAGCGAATGGATCACGCACACCGATTACCCCGGCTGCTTGTGGCCTTCGTCGGGTTGCTTGGGGTGATCGTCATTATTGGCTGGCACACGGCCTCGCCCACTATTGTGCAACTTAGCCCCAACTGGGCGCCCATGCAGTACAACACGGCGCTGTGCATGCTGCTTACGGCTTGCATGCTGCTTGCAGATTGGGCCGCACGCACACGCACTGCCCGTATACTTGCCACAGCACTCATTGCCCTACCACTACTGACCTTGGTGCAATACCTAACGGGCGCAGACTTTGGCATAGACCAGCTATTCATCACCCCGTTTGTGGATACACAAACCTCGCATCCGGGGCGCATGGCACCCAATACCGCCTTGGCATTTATCATGATTGGTGCCACCGGCTGGTTACGCCCTGAGCACCGCTACCAGCACCTTCTAATCACGGCACTCGCCTCGCTCACCCTTTGGCTGAGCCTGCTCGCGCTGATGGGCTATTTATCAAACTTAACGCCTGCTTACGGTTGGGGCAGCCTGACGGCCATGGCCGCACACACTGCCATTGGTTTCGTGCTTTTATCGGCCGCCATTATTTTAACGGCCCTGTTTCGCTACCAGGCCGAGGCACCCATTGAGTGGCAACTGGCCTGTGCAGCCCCGTTGATGCTAATGCTGATACTGGCGTTTCAGCTAGTGCCCATACGCAACAGTGAAATCTTGCGTGAAGAAAAAACCCAGGCAGATCTGGCACTGCTACAAGAGCATATTTACCTTAAGCTCAACTGGCTGGATTTAATGCTGAATGAAAACTTCACCGGCCTGCCTTCCAGCGAGGTAAGCAATCATTTCGCAATTCGCGTCCAAAGCACTCAAAATGCCTCCGTGCCGCTGCTGTTTCACATGGGTTCACAACGTTTCATCAGCCTCACCCCACTGAAAGAAACCATTCAAACCTTTGCTCAGGCAAACGACTACAGCTATCAACTGGCAAATGCACAGGGTATTGCATTACTGGGCGCGGCCGATCTGCCAATCAACACCTTTACCGGCCAGTTGCAACTTACTTTTGGTGGAGAACCCCTTACCTTAACCATCACCCCAAACACCCTGGCCAGCAACAACCGGCTTACAGAAACCAACACCTTTATTCTTGCCATAAGCCTCACAACTTTGGTGGGCTTTTTTGTGATACTGCGCAATATTCGCAGGCGTTCAAAAGCAGAGGCCGAAGCCGCAGCACTTTACGCCCGCTTCAAACAGGCGATAAACACCTTCAACGAAGGGTTTGCCATTCTCACCCCTGATGGCACCATCACCGACAAAAACAACAAACTCAACAACCCGCACGCCAAGCACTTGTGCGACCTCATAGAACCCACTGCCGCACGCGAGCTGCTGGATTACCTATATTCACCTGATACAGAAAGTAAAACCCTGAAAACCACAAGCCGTGATGGTGCCCCCCTGGCGGTAAATCTTGCGAACATTCCAGGCTCAGACAGCTTTGTACTGGTATCGGTCAATCTGCGGGAATCCTTGGGGCAACTGAAAGTACTCGAGCACCAACAAGCGCTCATTAACAGCGCCTTTAATGCCAGCACCAACGGCCTGTGCGTACTGGACGGCAAGCTCACCGTTGTAAAAGCAAATCAAACCCTGTGCGACTGGTTCAAAAAAAGTGAAGCGCAACTGTTAGGCCAGCCGCTGGCAAATGTCCTGCTGGGTGAAAATACCACCAAACTCATAATTGAGCTGGAAAGCATCAGCGCCAACCCGGGTATTACCCGGGAGCTTGAGATAAAACTGAACATAGACAACCACACCTCCTGGATGCAGGCCCGTGGAGCTTCCGAGTTTTCACCTGACAGTAAATCTATGCTCACCACCTTAAGCCTCAAGTGCATAGACCAACAGAAATCGCTAATTGAACAACTCAACCAAAGTATCCTGGAGCTCTCGAAAAGCAACGAGGAACTAGACCAATTCGCCTATGTAGCCAGCCACGATTTAAAATCGCCCCTGGTGGGCATCAAAAATATCAGCGACTGGCTAGACGAGGATTACCACCACCTGCTGCCCGAAGAGGGCCGTAAACACCTGCAGCTGATTCGCTCGCGCTGCCGTAGAATGATGACCCTGCTAGACGATTTACTGCAGTATTCCCGCGCAGGCAGGCTGGATAAGGCCTATGACACCATAGACTTAAAGTCCTTTGCCCAAGACATCCTCAGCATGTACGACATCCACCAAACCTTTAGCCTTCACTGCGACGACACCACACTGCACGCACCAAGGGTACCCCTGGAAACACTGCTGAGAAATCTCGTTAACAACAGCATAAAACACCACCACTGTGATAGCGGAAATATCTATATCACGGTAGAAGAAACCAGCAGAGGGGTCACCCTGCACTACAGCGACGACGGCCCAGGTATTGACGAGAAGTACTACACTAATGTTATTAAGCCTTTCACCACCCTTGCCCCCAAAGACAAAACCGAAGGCAGCGGCATGGGCTTGGCAATCATTGCCAAGATCGCAGACAGCCTTAACGGCAAGCTTACCTTGGGGCGAGGCCCTGAAGGTGGATTGAAAGTCAGCCTGAGGTTACCCAATAAGGAGATCCAATAGCATGACGCACAAAGACATTACGCTATTGCTTGTTGAAGATGACGACGTAGATGCCATGACCATTGAGCGCAGCTTTAAAAAGCAGCGCATCAGCAACCGCATTGTGCGCGCCGAAGACGGCGCTGCCGCACTTACGCTTATTCGCAGTAATAGTGTGCCAACACCCTTTGTTGTGCTGTTGGACCTCAACCTGCCAAGAGTGAGCGGCCACGAATTTCTGGATGCCCTCAGGCAAGATCCAACCCACAAAGACACCGTTGTGTTTGTGCTCACCACCTCATCCGACGATAAAGACATGGTAAAAGCCTACGAAAAATTCATTGCAGGCTATTTTTTGAAAGGCGAAAGCGGTGAACAATTTATGAAACTCATTGGCATGCTGGATGGCTTCTGGCGCATCGTACGCATGCCTGAAAAGGATGTGTAATTATGCGCGCCCTGATTATTGATGACGACGAACTAGACAGAATATCCATCACCCGTACACTGCGCAAAGCGCGTGAATCCTACTGCATAGATACCGCAGAGAGCGCAGAAACAGCCCGCCAGAAAATCTCTGGAAAAGCCTACGATGTGATATTGCTAGACTACCGCCTGCCCGATGTGGAAGGCCTTGAGTTCATCATGGAAATCAGAAAACGATTGCAAAGAAAGCAAACGGCAGTGGTGATGATTTCAAACATGGAAGATGAAGATCTCGCCATGCGCTGCCTTAAGGCGGGCGCGCAAGATTTTTTACTTAAAAGCTCTATCAACCCCATTATGCTTAAAATGGCTATTGCCAACTCCATTTTACGGCATGAACTGGAAACGGCGTTGAAATCCAGCTTTGAACAAGTGAAAGTGCTGGCCGAGCGCGACAGCCTCACCAAGCTTGCCAACCGGTTTTTATTTGAAGAGTCTGTATCGCTTGCGCTACAGCAGCGCCACCGCAAAAACCCCGTCACACTGTTTTTCTTTGATGTTGATAACTTTAAAAAAATCAACGACACCTGGGGCCACACCTACGGCGACCAACTGCTAAAACGCATCAGCAGCCGAATATCCAGCTGCCTGCGCGGCGGTGAACTACTGGCGCGCATTGGTGGTGATGAATTTGCCCTGTTTATGGACGATGCCCAATCCAGTATTGAAGCCAATCATGCCGCATTACGTATTATGCGCGTAATGCAAAGCCCATTTTCCTTCGATTCCTTTGATTTTTACGCCTCACTCAGTATTGGCATCACCGTTCAAGACCGGCGCCAGGCCACTGTAGACCAGCTACTTTCGCAAGCAGACATAGCCATGCACAAGGCCAAGGCGCTTGGCAAAGCGCAAATCTGCTACTTTGAAGACGCCATGCAAGAGGAGTTCGTTGAACGGGTACGTATAGAGACAGGGCTGCGACACGCCCTTGATAACAATGAATTTGTCATGTACTACCAGCCCATTATTGAGCCAAAAACCGGTAGTATTCTGGGTTATGAAGCGCTCATTCGCTGGCAACACCAAGGCCAACTGATATCGCCTGATGTGTTCATTCCCATTGCCCAGGAATCACACCTGATAATGGATATTGGCCGTTGGATTATTGAAGATGTATTTGCCAACCATCCACCGTTAAGCTCAGCAACCGGTTACCTTTCAATCAACCTTTCCCCTTTGCAGTTAATAGATACCCAGTTGCCAGCCTTCATTTTAGAGCAGGCGGCCAAGCACCAGGTAAAACCCGGCAATGTGGAGCTTGAAATAACCGAAACCGCCTTCATTGACGACTCGGATGACACACAAAGCCTGATTCGTGAACTGGTAAAGCACGGTTTCAACTTCGCTCTGGATGACTTCGGCACGGGCTACTCCTCACTTTCACACTTGCAAAGCCTGCCAATCAGCACCGTTAAAATTGATCGCTCGCTACTACTCACCGAGCCGGCTGAAAAGATGCATAAAATTTTGCAAGGGCTCACCGAGATAATTCTGGCGCTGGATTTTAACGTGGTACTTGAAGGGGTTGAAACAGAAGACCAGGCAAGGCTTGGCACGCGCCTTAATATCAACAGGGCACAGGGTTATTACTACAGTAAGCCGTTACCTGCACAAGCCTTTCTGCAAAGCCCCCAGTCGCAGATCACACCTGCCCCAGGGTGAACGCCTAGCGGACCAAGGGCAAGTTGAAATAATAATACTCGTGATCACGCTGCCAGCCCAATTGCCGGTATAAAGCCTGGGCGGCCTTATTGTTCACACCGGTTGCCAGTTCCAATCGATCGGCACCCTGGCCGCGGGCCCAGTGGGCGGCGGCAGTTAAAAGCTGTGCGCCCAAGCCCTTGCGCCGGTGGGCCTGATCTACATACAAATCGTAGAGTATGAAATAGCGCGCAAGGGCCAGGCTGCACCAACCGGGATACAGCTGGGTAAAGGCCACGGGTACCGATTTTTCCACTGCAAGCAAAATATGCGCATCACCTGCGTGCATGCGCGCATGTAGAAACTCTACCAGTTGCGCGTTATCAGAGGGCAACCCGTAAAACTGCCGGTAGGCTGCAAAAAGCATTGCAATGCCGGGCACATCCTCTGGCTGAGCAGATCTCACGCTGTAGGAATTTGATATAACCATTCAGTATTACCACCTCGCACAGGGCCCTGATGATTTACCTATACTGCACTTGCGGGCCCGTTTTCGCTAGGTTGTATTCACTAGGCGGTTTTTTAAAGCCTGCTTTCAGAAGGCTGAAGCAGTAAGAGGCCAACTATGCGCGCACTTTTCACTTTCCCGCTATCGCTTTGGTCACCTTTAAGCTTGTGCCCATTGAACGCGCCTCGATGGGTACTCATAGCACTTGCATGGCTGCTAGTTTTCTCGCTTGCGGCCCACGGCCAAAACCGGCAAGGGCAGGCCAGGTCTTTGAACGAGCTGGAGTACATCACCGAAAACTACCCACCGTTTAACTATGAAGAACAAGGCGTACTAAAAGGCGAGGCAGTAGAGCTGTTGATTGCCGCCACGGCGCTGGCCGGCAGCCCCATAACCGCGCGCGATATTTTAATGCAACCCTGGGCCCGGGCCTTTCACAACGTGCTGGAAGGGCCAAATCGCGTGCTGTTTTCCACCACCCGCACACCCGAGCGCGAAAACCTCTTTAAATGGGCAGGCCCCATAGGCAGCAATCACATAGTGCTGGTTGGAAAAAAATCCCGCAACATCACCCTTAACGATTTGGCAGACTTAAACAAATACCGCGTAGGCGCCGTGCGCGATGATGTGGGCGAGCTGTTTCTACGGGACTTACAGCTGGAAAAAACCATTATCACCTTAGGCGTACAGCCTGAAAGCATTGCCAAAATGCTGCAGAGCAACCGGGTAGACCTATGGATCTACGGCGAATCCAGTGCGTTTAACGTACTTAAACGCACGGGTGCAACACCGAGCGATTACACCGTGGTAAAAGTGCTGAAATCTCTAGAGCTTTATTACGCATTTAGCCGCGATGTAGACGACCGGCTGGTGCAAGAATTACAAGCGGCCATTGAAACAATTAAAGGGGCACAACAAACACCCACTCAGGCTAAATCTGTGCAAAGCCAGCTTTACCGCCAGCCCGAGCAACATTAGCCACAAGCCGAACCGGAACCTGTGTACTCGCACCTTTGGTGCCGCGATTCAAAAAACAAATTACACCTGCCACCAATCCGGCAATAGCGCCTGCACTTCGGGGCTGGCAAACCTGTCATCCAAAAGGTACAACACCCCCCTATCTTCAACCGTGCGAATAATACGGCCCGCCGCCTGCACCACTTTTTGCAGGCCCGGGTACACATAGGTGTATTGGTAACCCTGGCCCACAAGGCTATCTAACTGGGTGCGAATATCTTCGTTAACGGGGTTAAATTGGGGCATGCCCAAGGTGGCAATAAACGCACCTACCAATCGATCACCGGTGAGATCTATACCCTCACCAAAGGCGCCGCCCAACACGGCAAGGCCAATACCACAACCGCCGGGCACAAATTCGGCAACAAACGCCGCCCGCTCGGCTTCTGCCATGCCACGGGTTTGGGCCCACAATGGCACGCTGAGGCCCCGCGTGCGGGCAGCCTCTTCGAGTGCCGCTTGCGCCTGTTCCAAATAGGCAAAGCTTGAAAAAAACACCAGGTAGTTGCCTGGCTCGCGGGCGTATTGGTTGAGCACACAGGCCACAAGTTTCGGCAGTGATTGGCTGCGATCTTTAAAGCGCGTAGAGATAGATCGCTCAATCACCACGTTCAGTTGCTCACCACTAAAAGGCGAAGCCACCACCAAATCTACAGCCGACTCAGGCACCCCCAACAAAGTGCGCACAAACGATTGCGGGCGCAACGTGGCGGAAAATAACACGCAGGGTGCTTGCTCAAACCGCGGTTGCAGCCAAGGCGCAGGCACCACATTGCGCACATTCAGTGCCGCCTGCCCTCGGCCGGTTTTCTCAACATCAACTATGAAATTTTCATCGGCAATCTCCAGCGCTTTTACCATTTGCAGCGCTGCAAAATACAGGCTTTGCACGGCATCCGGCATCGGCCGCTTAAGCTCCAGTTGCAGCCGGTTACATTCGTACACCAGGTTATTGAGTGCCAGCACCCAGCGCGCAGGCACAATGTGCAGGCGCTTGCGCTCACCTATTGCCAAGGCCTTTGACAGGCTCGCCCACTGTTTATCGAACTTGGTAATGGCAGCATCAATAACCGCGCCACCCTGCTTGCGCGCAGCCTTTAGCTGGCGTCTGGTTATGCTGGCCGAATACATGGCCCGTGCGCGCTCTATGAGATTGTGCGCCTCATCCACCAGCACACAAAGGCGCCAATCGTTGAGGCTTGCCAGGCTATACAACAGGGCCCGCTGGTCAAAATAATAATTGTAATCGCCCACGATCACATCCACCCAGCGGCACAGCTCCTGGCTTAAGTAGTAAGGGCAAACTTGATGGGCCAAGGCCACCCGGCGCACCGTTTGGGCATCCAGCATGGGCTCGGCCAGGGCTGCTTCACGCGCAGGCGGGAGCTTGTCGTAAAAGCCCGCAGCCAGTGGGCAATCTTCACCGTGGCACGCTTTGGTGGGGTGCTCACAGGCCTTTTCTTTGGCGATGAGTTCAAGGCTGCGTAGATTTTCCGTTTTGAGTTGGGCAATGCCATCGAGCGCAAGCCGGCGGCCGGGGGTTTTGGCACACAGAAACAATAATTTGTCCCAATGGGGAGCCGCTTTGAGCGCCGGAAACAAGGTGCCCAGGGTTTTGCCAATGCCGGTGGGCGCCTCTGCCACCAAGCAACGCCGGCTCACCACCGCCTGGTACACATTTTCTGCCAACACCCGCTGGCCACCGTGAAAATCTTTGTAGGGAAATTGCAGCGCGGCGAGTGAAGTATTGCGAGCACTTAAGTGCGCCGCCTGCGCTTTAGCCCACTGGCCGAAAATTTCGCAGGCTTGGTGCCAGTAGGCTTTTAACGCCTGTGCAGGCCAGTGTTCAATGAACGGATGCTCGCTGCCGTCTGCGGCGTCAATGTAGGTGAGTGCCAGGGTAATTTCTTCAAGCGCCTCAGACTCACAGGCCAGATGGCCGTATATTTTCAGCTGCGCCCAGTGTAAGGCGCGCTGATTTTCCCGCATTTTCGACAGTGCACCACGAAAACTTTTTACCTCCTCAAGGCGCGCCTGCTCGGGCGCCCAACCATCGGCGCGCCCGCGCACCCGCAAACCCTGATATTCACCTGCCAGCGGCCACTCAACTACATAGGCTTCGCCATAGGTCTCCCGGCGTCTGGCCGCCACTTGCTGGTGTAGGGCTATGCCCTCTTGCGCGGTGGGCGACGGGGTAAAACGCAAATCCAAATCGCCGCATTTGGCCACAAATTCACACAGCTCGCGCACCGAGACGCAGTATTCATGCTGCTCACTCATTGCTCGCCCACTGCACTTGCACAACGCTTGCGTCCACTCCCAGCCCATTAAAAAAATGCAGCCAGCGCTTTTGATTTTCCTGCAGGCTATCACCCGGGCCCTTGACCTCCAGCAGCGAAAAGCCCGCATGCTGATAAACAATAAGATCGGGAAAACCCGCGCGGTTGGCGGGCAAATCAAACAGCATGCGCTCAAACACCTTGCGTAAAATGTGGGGGCCTATGGCCTTGAGCGCCTGCGCCAAACAGGCCTCATCAAAACGCGGCCAATGCACAAAGTGCGATGCAATGCCCTGCTTTTCCTGCAGGCGTCGGGTGAGCAAGGCGCAGATATCCGGGCGCGCCAGATCATCCAGGCAAGCATCAAAAAGCGCTTGCCTGCGCTCATAAAAACGCGGCAGGTTGATGTCTTTGGGGGCCGACTGAAACGGGTGGAAAAACGCACCGGGTACGGGCGCATAAAGCGCAGGCCACATCACCAAACCAAACAGGCTTGTCCATAGCCAATTTTCAGACCAAAGCGCCTGTTGATTGTTATTTGACATGGCCTCGGCCACCAACAGTTCAACACGCATTTCACGGGGCGGGAGTATCAAGGTTTGCGTGGGCCAATTGGGTTTAGCCTTGGCCATGGGCGCCTTGCCCAGTGCGCGCGCAAGCCTGGGTTGCATGCGCTGCAATTGCTGGCGCTCGGCTTCATCAAGGGGGGCGGCATGGGCCGATTGCCATAGCTCATAGGCCCGGGCTTGCTGGCCTTGTTTTTCAAGCACGCGAATAGTGCGCGTACGGGCCATGGGCAACTGCGTTAAACGGTAGCCCTCTAACGCCGCCTCCCACAGGCCTTGTTGCTCAAGTTTATAGGCGCACTTGTAGGCCAGGCGATCATAGCGGCGCGCAAGGTGCAAAGCCTTTGGCCGAACCAATTGCTTAAGGCCTGCAAGCAATTCACTGGCGCTCACCCCTTGTTCAAATCCTTCGGCCAATGCCGCCAGGGTTTGATAGCACTCAAGTGCCTCGCGCGAATCGAAGCTTCTGCAATTTTCGCTAAAGGCCACGGTTTCATAGCGCATGATACCCAAATCAGATAACACAAATTCCGCCAACGACTGATGTCGATTGCCGAAAAACAACCATTGGTAGGTATCGCTTATATCCATGATGGTAATGGCCAACAGCCTGTCTGAGATAGGTACTGCGCCAAATTCTTGTTGCCACTGGCTTAAGGGCAAGGCGCACGGATGTTGCGCTTGTAACTCGCACAACTTCTGGGCCTTGGTGCCCGTGAATGCACCAAGCCAGTTGGCCAGCTCGGCTTTGGTGAGCAATTTAAACAGTGCATCGAGCGAGAGTTGCGGGTCGTGCTCTACCCAGGCATCCGGCAGCTTTGCAAGTGCCTGCTCGGCATCGCCAATTTCAGCGTAGTGTAATTTGGCAGTGCGAAACACAGCGCCCTTGCGGGTAATCATACGCACCAGCAAGGCCTGCGCATTTTCAGGCAATTGCGAAAATGTGCAGGCGTAGGCCTTTTCGGCGGGCTTTAGCAAATCGCCGTAGCGCTCTGCCACCCAGCCGATCAGACGCTGATAATTTTCAAGGTAGTATCGCGGTGGGGGCGAATGCTCCGGGGCCATTGTGCACTAGCCGTTTGCCAATCTGCGCTTAAGGGCGGCCAGCTGACGGTCGTGTAGTCGCGCCAGTAGCACCAAGGCGCTGATGGCACCAATCAGTGCAAACATCATGTCTGACTGGGTATCCCAGGCGTAGCCTTGGGTGCCTAAAAAGGCCTCGGCGTTTTCACCGGTGGCCGCCGCAACCCACCACTCAATCAGCTCATAAAAAGCGCTAAAGGCCAAGCAGATACTTACCACAAACAGGTTGAGCCAGGCGCCGGTTTTCACCACCGCTTTACGCATTAGTATTTCACGGGCAAGTATGGCGGGAATAAACCCCTGAGCCAGGTGGCCCACCTTGTCGTAATTATTGCGCTCAAAACCAAACCAGCCTTTCATGCTGTCGAACAATGGCACTTCGGCATAGGTGTAATGGCCACCCACCATTAACACCACGCAATGCACCAATATCAAAATCGACAGCAGCGGCGTTAAGGGAAATTTCGCGCGCGTGCCAACCACCAACGCCAACCCGATAAGTGCCGGCAGCACCTCAAGAAACCAGGTAAATCTGTCTTTGGGCGCAATGGCAGACCAAATAAACACTGCAATAAAAATGGCAAGCCAGATAACATGTGTAACGCGCATGGTGTGACCTTTTATAAAGTTATTTGAACATAGATTATTTAGCCAGCAGTGCGGCCATGGCCTCAGCCAGCTCAATATCACCGCGGTTGCGGAGCGTTTCAATCACGCGCAGGCGATCATCAAGTGTGCGATTCTGACTCAGCTTCTGTTTGAACGCCACATCAACCACCTCTACATGAAAGGCACGAATGGCCTTAACCAGCCTTTCGTTAAACACAGGCTCCCAAGGGGTAGGCAGAGAGGCCTCATAGTGGCGGCTAAGTGCAACCAGTATTTCTGTGGCCTGGGCTTCGTCGTCCACCCACCGGAGCCTGCCTTGCAGGTGTACCGCCTCGTAATTCCAGGTGGGCACACCGGGCTCGGTATACCAGCTGGGGGAAATGTACCCGTGCGCGCCTGAAAACACGCAGGTGATTTGTGCGCCTTCGGGCAGTTGCGCCTGCGGATTGGCGCGCGCCAGGTGGCCGGTTAAAAGGCCGCCCTCAGCCGCCAAAAAAGGTAAATGGGTACAGGCAATCTTGCCGTCTATGGCGCTGATTAGCTGGCCGAAACTGTGGCGGCTGATGAACGCCATGGCATCGCCTGCGCCTTTGAAGTGAGACGGTATAAACACTGCGCCATGCCTTTTGTAATGGTTTGGGGCACTATATCAGCTTGGGATCTACGCGCGGGAAAATGCAGCGTCAATTTTTGGCCTATTGCCACCAACGTGTGAGTGCAAAAGTGCTTGAACAGCCAACAGGTGCAACATGAAAAAAATCGGATTGATCGGCGGCATGAGCTGGGAATCTACCGAGCGCTACTACCGTGCCATTAACGAAGACGTAAAAGCACGGCTTGGCGCGCACCACTCGGCGCGGCTGGTATTGGAAAGCGTGGATTTCCAGCGTATTAAAGACTGGCAGTTTGATGGCAACTGGGCGGCCTGTGGCACGCACCTTGCGCAATGCGCGCAAAATCTGGAGCGCGCAGGTGCAGACATGGTACTCATTTGTACCAACACCATGCACAAGGTGGCCGATGAGGTACAAGCGGCCATCGGCATCCCGCTGGTGCACTTGGCCGATGCCACGGCACGCGCCGTGCTGGCCGATGGCATTAGCCGCGTGGCATTTTTAGGCACCCGCTTTGCCATGGAGCAGCCCTTTTATATAGAGCGGCTTGCAAGCTACTACAAGCTGCAGGTGTGGGTGCCAGAATTGCCCGCACGCGAGCGCATTCATCAGGTGATTTACGATGAACTTTGCTTGGGCGTTATCAATGAACAGTCGCGCGAAGAATTTTTGAAGATTTTGGCACAAGCGTCACAGGCGGGTGCAGAGGCCGCCATTCTTGGCTGCACAGAAATAGCCATGCTGGTTGGCCCACAGCACACCCCAATGCGCCTGTACGACACCACTGCCATCCACGCCCGCGAAGCGGTGCGCCTGGCATTGGAAAGCGCGTAAAGCCAAGCGAAAACTGACCACCAACAAAACCGAACAGCCCCAGGTATTATGATCAAACCAAAAAACACCGCGCACCTTTCACCTTGCCGCCAATACCGCTACGCCCTCTGGCGCACCTGGGATACCCGCCTTGCCAGGGTGATGTTCATTGGCTTGAACCCCTCCACCGCCGATGAAACCCAAGACGACCCCACCCTGCGCCGGTGCATGAACTTTGCCCGCCAGTGGGGCTATGGCGGCCTGGTGATGGCCAACCTGTTTGCCTTTCGTGCCACCGCCCCCGACGCCATGAAGCAAGCCGCAGACCCTATCGGCCCGCAGAATAATCGCTGGCTGAAAAAGCTCGCCAATGAATCGGATTTGGTCATTGCCGCCTGGGGTAACCATGGCGATTTCATGGGCCGCGCCACGGCAGTTCGCAAGCGCTTTAGCGTGCTGCATTGCCTGAAGATCAATAGCACCGGCACCCCCGGCCACCCCTTGTACCAGCGCGCCGATTTAAGCCCTGTGCCCTATCCCTCCAACGCTGGCCGCTAATGCCGGTTGTGGTAAAGTAGCCGCCCTTACTTTGCAGCAAACATCGCACCTACTTATGGCCCAGCTCTATTTTTATTACTCCACCATGAATGCCGGCAAGTCTACCAACCTGCTGCAATCTGCCTACAACTACCGCGAGCGGGGCATGGAGGTGAGCCTGTACACTGCCGCCATCGACGACCGCTTTGGTGCGGGCAAAATCAGCTCGCGCATCGGGCTTGCCGCCGAGGCCAACCTGTTCGATGAAAACACGGATTTTTGGCTGGAGATCAACGAGCAACTGCGCAAGAAAACCATCGATTGTATTTTGATGGATGAAGTGCAGTTTCTTAACAAGGCACAAGTGCGCCAGCTGGCAAAAATTGCCGATGAATTAAATGTGCCGGTGCTCTGCTATGGCCTGCGCTCAGACTTTCTGGGCAATCCCTTCGAGGGCAGCATGTACCTGCTCACCTGGGCCGATAAGCTCTCTGAGATTAAAACCGTGTGCCACTGCGGGCGCAAAGCCACCATGGTGTTGCGGGTAGATCCAGACGGCCGGCCGGTAAAAGAGGGCGCGCAAATTGAAATTGGCGACAGCACCCGCTATGTCTCTGTGTGCCGCAAGCACTATTTCTCTGAAATTACCGAGTAGTTAACGGCACAACTCATACACGCTCATATTCACGGCACTCGCAAGGTTGAGCGATTCAATAGCGCCGCAACCTGCAATGCTGAAGGGGCGCGCCTGCATGGCCGCCAGCGCGTCGCGGGGCACGCCCTGGGCCTCGTTGCCAAACACATAACACTGCTGCGCGCCAAAGGCCTCACCGGTGAGCGGGGCGCCTTCGATATCCAGGCAGCCAATGGCGTCAAATTGCTGGGCCAATGCCGCAAGCGGCACCTCTTGGGTAATGGGCACGTGAAAAATCGCCCCCATGCTGGCACGCACCACCTTCGGGTTGTAGGGGTCTACGCTGCCGGGGCTTAGCAGGCAGCGAAAACCGCCAAACCAAGCCAGGGTGCGCAAAATGGTGCCCAGGTTGCCAGGGTCTTGCACCTGCCATAAATAAATGGCTTTGCTTTTGCCTGCCGCCTTTGGCGCCGCGGCAGGCAACGGCACCACTGCCACTATGCCCTGGGGCGATTTGGTGTCGGCAAGCTGGGCCATGTGCCGCTCGCTGATGACCGTGGTGGCAAAAGGCGTGGCAAAGTGCGCGTAGCGCTCGGTAACAAAAAGCTGCACTTGGGCGCCCGCCAACGTTTGGGCGCCTGCGTCCAACGCCCGCGCAAGCTCCAGCACCAAATGCTCACCCTCTACCAAATAGTGCTGAAACTGCTGCCGGTACTTTTTCTGGTGCAGCTTTTTGGCGTCCTCGAACTTCATTTGGCAGCCCCGGCCAGCATCGAAAGCGCTACCGCCTCGGCCACCTTAATGCCATCTACGCCCGCGCTTAAAATGCCACCGGCGTACCCGGCACCTTCACCTGCCGGGTACAGGCCCCGGGTGTTCAAGCTTTGCAATGTGTCGCGGTCGCGGGTAATGCGCACGGGTGAGGAGGTACGGGTTTCAACGCCGGTGAGCACCGCGTCGCTGCGATCAAAGCCGCGGATTTTTTTGCCAAATGCCGGCAGCGCTTCGCGAATAGCCTCAATGGCGTAAGGCGGCAAGCTGGGCGCCAAGTC
This sequence comes from Simiduia sp. 21SJ11W-1, assembly GCF_024138675.1. Classification (NCBI taxonomy): domain Bacteria; kingdom Pseudomonadati; phylum Pseudomonadota; class Gammaproteobacteria; order Cellvibrionales; family Cellvibrionaceae; genus Simiduia; species Simiduia sp. 21SJ11W-1. Next base: position 3,126,369 of record NZ_CP090959.1, read on the forward strand.
ACCCAGCTTCACACCGGGTTTATAGGAGGGCTCAACCTCGCCCCAGGCGGTTGAGGGCTGCCCCTTAATGAAGTCGCCCACCAGCTGCCCCGGTGCACAGTAATCGTGGCCACCCAATACATAGGCCTGCGATTCCAGCTGCTCCTGCAGCGCCAGGCCCGCCAGCGGCCCGCCGGGGAAATCTTCTTGCGGATTGATGCCCACCACAATGCCGGCATTGGCGTTGCGCTCGTTGCGCGAATACTGGCTCATGCCGTTGGTGACCACCCGCTCGGGCTCGGAGGTGGCCGCCACTACTGTGCCGCCGGGGCACATGCAAAAGCTGTACACTGCGCGGCCATTGGCGGCGTGGTACACAAGCTTGTAATCGGCCGCGCCCAGCGCCGGATGGCCGGCATATTTGCCAAGTCGCGCCTTATCTATCAGCGATTGCGGGTGCTCTATGCGAAACCCTATAGCAAAGGGCTTGGCTTCAATGTGCACACCACGGGCGTGCAACATGCGGAAGGTATCGCGCGAGCTGTGGCCGAGAGCCAGCACCACGTGGCGGCTTTCAATACTGCGCCCGTCGGCAAGCCCCACGCCGCACACCTGCCCGTCTTCTATTAGCAGGTCTGTCACTTTCGATTCAAACCGCACCTCACCGCCCAGCGCCTTGATTTCTTCGCGCATGGCCGCCACCACACCGGTTAACCGAAAGGTGCCGATGTGCGGCTTGCTGACGTACAAGATTTCCTCTGGCGCACCGGCGCGCACAAACTCCTGCATCACCTTGCGCCCGTAAAACTTCGGGTCTTTGATTTGGCTGTAGAGCTTGCCATCAGAAAACAGGCCCGCACCGCCCTCGCCGAACTGCACGTTGGATTCAGGCGTAAGGGTTTTCTTGCGCCACAGTGCCCAGGTATCTTTGGTGCGCGCGCGCACTTCCTTGCCGCGCTCAAGCACAATGGGCTTGAACCCCATTTGCGCAAGGGTGAGGGCGGCAAATAACCCGCAGGGGCCAAAGCCGATAATCACCGGCCGCTCGGCAAGATTTTGAGGGGCACTGGCAACGGGCTGGTAGCGTGTATCGGGCGCAAGGCCTATGTGTTGATCGCCACTGTGGCGGGCAAGCACGCGGGCTTCATCGCGCACAGCCACATCCACTATATAAACAAATTTGATTTCGGTATTTTTCTTACGGGCATCGTAGCTGCGCTTGAACACCTGGATTGTTTGCAGGTCTGCATCGGCAACGCCCAGGCGCGCCACAATGGCGGCGCGCAAGGCGGGCTCCGGGTGATCTAGGGGCAGTGCGAGTTCGGTAATACGGATCATGGGGCGTCCTGGCCGGTGGCTCCGGCAGAGGTGAAAGTGCTTAAGTGTAGTCGAGGCGCGAATTGTACCCACGCCCGGGCCAGTTGGCACCCTCGGCAGAGCACCGTATTTTGCAAGCCCTGCCACCGGCCTTTTGCGCAAGCCCCGAGGTGCGTACAATAATGCCCCCGCGTTCACCCACCGAGACACTCAACCATGGCCCGTTCCAAAAGCAGCAACCGCTGGCTCGAAGAGCACGTAAACGACCCCTATGTAAAACGGGCCCAGGTGGATGGCTACCGCTCACGCGCCAGTTATAAGCTGCTGGAAATCAACGATAAAGACAAACTCATCCGCCCCGGCATGCTGGTGCTCGACTTGGGCTCGGCGCCGGGCGGCTGGTCGCAGGTGGCAGGCCATTTAGTGGGCTTGAAAGGCCGTGTGATTGCCTCGGACATTCTGCCAATGGACGCCCTGGAACAAGTGGATTTCATTCAGGGTGATTTCACCGAGCAATCGGTGTTCGACGAAATTATGGCCGCCCTGGGCGGTGCCCAGGCCGATCTTGTGATTTCCGACATGGCGCCCAACATCAGTGGCGTGGCCGCTGCTGATCAGGCGGCCTCTATGTACCTGGTGGAGCTGGCGCTGGATATGGCCCAGCAAACCCTGAAACCCAAGGGCAACTTTTTAGCCAAGGTGTTTCACGGTGAGGGCTACGATGAATACATAAAAGCCGTGCGAGAGGTGTTCGACAAAGTGGTTATCCGCAAGCCCGATGCCTCGCGCCCCCGCTCGCGTGAAGTCTATGTGGTGGGCAAAGGCCTGAAAGCCAGGCGCTAAGATGGCCATTTCATGAGCGCGCCTGAAAGGCCATCGGTTGGCTACGTTAACCCGAAAGAAACCCCGTCGCCCGGCGACTCGCCTTCACCCGCAATGCCCAAAGCCCTGCTGTGCCCGCTTTGCCAGGCTGAAAATCACTGCGCCTATGCAGCAAATCCTGCCGCTCGCCACTGCTGGTGCCAAACACAGCACTTTCCCAAAGCGCTCATCGCCAGGGCCGGCCGCGGCCGATGCATTTGCGCCAAGTGCGCGCGGGCTTTCAGCGCCGGCTAAACCGGGCCACCTCCGAAACAAAAAGTGCTCAACCGAAATAGGGTTTACGTGATAGACAGGCAGCCTAGCCTCGCTGCAGGTCGCAGCAAAATTAAGTTAAATATTAACTTAAAATAAAACCCAAAGCCTTTTTGCGCCATTTCAGTGCGCCGCCAAAAAAAGCCTGATTTTGGTGCACCACTTTCTCACACCCGCTTATCGGCCTACCCGATGGTTCCGAACGCGCCTCTCTGCACACACACTTTTTTACCAAAAATGATCCATAAAAATAATTTTTATTGCGCAGAAAAATATTTTCACATTGATTTTTAAAGTTGGCACAAGGCCTGCAATACCTTTTGCGTAGTCAGGCAATACGCCGAATGCATCAGTTTATTTTGGGGACTTAACAGAGGTAATGGCCATGAGTTTTATGACACGCGTTTCATCAATCACTTCAATCACCTGTGTCACTTTGGCACTGGGTGTATTTAGCAGCGCAAGTTTCGCAAGCAACTGCGACAGCGTCACGCAACCTGCTGCGCCCAGCATTCCTGCCGCCACCGAGCGCAGCGCAGAAAGCATGCTGGCCACGCAAGAAAGCGTTAAAAGCTACGTGAGCGCCACGCGCGATTACCTGAAATGTGTTCGCTCTACGCGCACACACAATGCACTGGTAGATCAGGTGTACGCAATTGCCGACGAATACAACGCGGCACTGCAAGAATTTAAAGCGAGTACTCGCTAAGTTTTTTGCCGCAAGGCACTTGTTTCACATGCTCTAAACCGAGTTTCATTGCTCTCCTGCCGTCGATATTGACGGAACGGCGCATCAATAGCAGAGCGCTTACTGGGCTCTGCTATTGAACGCCGACTTTTCGTTTGCACCTGCCTTCTTAACACCACGCCCACTTTTAATTTGCAAACCTGCCGGTTATTTTTGGCCTCAATGAAGCCTGGAATGCTCATGCTCGTGGGTAGAATAGTCCTGCAACCAATGCAAATGCGCATCGAGTGCCGTCAAATTATTTTGGATGTCTTGCGCCAAGCCGCAGGTTGTTGGCTGCTTGAGCGCGCTCAGTAAAAAGCGCCGGCAAAACCAAAAGGCTGCTACCGCGGCCATCATTGGCTCTGCATTGTGCGCAATTTTTTTATGGCGCGGGCCAAGTGGAGACGCCACCAAATGCAGCCATTGCAAAACCACTGCAACTAACTGCGCGGGCCCAAAACCGCTTAACAACCCCTGTTCACTGTCTGCGAGCCTGAGCCTTGCAATATCAAACGCACAAGCATACGCAGCAGCCGCCCGCTCGTATTCCCCCTTAAGCCTTGATGCCTGCGCCAATTGCATAGCGCGCCGCCAATAGGCCATGGCCAACTCCGGTGAACGCGCAAGCATTGCCCGATGATGGCCACACAAGCCCCGTATATTCCAATGATTCATCATTTCCGCCGGTAAATTTTCAAGCCATACCTTAAGCGCAATTAATTATCATTTACATTTAACCGGAAGGCAAGCTTGCACATTCAGGAGGTAAAGATGCACAGGGCAAACATAGCTGCACCCGGCTGGGGCCAAGGCACCGCTGCAGAAACCCTGGTGGTGGAAATAGATGCCCGCGCGCTGCAGCAACTCATGGCCGAGGGGCGCCTGGGGGCCGCAGATTTTCGCTGCGCACACAGGGCAGATAAGGCCCGGGTAAAGCGCTGGTGCCTGGAGCACGCCCGCGCCCAACTGATGCCCCAGCCCTGCGCGCCTTGGCACAAGCCTCACGGGCCCATTTAAGCCCTTCGCGCCCAACACGCCCTGCGGCTAAAACAACGGCGCCAGCAGGCCGGGCGTGGGCTGTTGCCGCGCGCGGCAGGGGAATTTATCGGTTCTACCCTCAGCAGGCCATTTAACCCTTGGAATAAAGGGCGCTACACTGTGCCTTTCGCCACGTTTTACGTCTACTTCTGCAAAGGCAGGCCATCGGCCGCCAGAGGTAGTCCACGGGCCTAAGGCCCACCTTTATCAGGAGAGAATGATGTCCCGCAAGGTTACTGTAGCCGCCACTCAAATGGCCTGTTCTTGGGATCGCGATGCCAACATCGCCAACGGCGAGCGCCTGGTGCGCGACGCACACGCCAAAGGCGCGCAAATTATTTTATTGCAGGAATTATTTGAAACGCCCTACTTTTGCCAGAAGCCCAATGCCGACTACACCCAGTTGGCCACGCCGCTGTCTGAAAATCCCGCCATTGCGCACTTTCAAAAAATCGCCAAAGAGCTGGCCGTGGTATTGCCTATTAGCTACTTCGAGCGCGCCGGCCGCGCCCGCTACAACTCCATTGTGGTGATTGATGCCGACGGTGAAACTCTTGGTAACTACCGTAAAAGCCACATTCCCGATGGCCCGGGCTACCACGAAAAGTACTATTTCAACCCCGGCGATACTGGCTTTAAAGTGTGGGATACCCGCTATGCCCGCATTGGCATCGGCATTTGCTGGGATCAGTGGTTCCCCGAGTGCGCGCGCTCCATGGCATTGATGGGCGCCGAAGTGCTGTTTTACCCCACCGCCATCGGCAGTGAACCCCACGACCCGAACATCACCTCGCGCGATCACTGGCAGCGGGTACAGCAAGGCCATGCCGGTGCCAACCTGATGCCACTGGTTGCCTCAAACCGTATTGGCCGTGAAGACCAGGAGGATTACCACATCACCTTCTACGGCTCCTCGTTCATTGCCAACCAGTTTGGCGAAAAAGTCCAAGAGGCCGATGAAACCGGCGAAGCGGTTTTGGTGGCAAGCTTTGATCTGGATGAGCTGGAGAAAATCCGCACTGCCTGGGGCGTATTCCGCGATCGCCGCCCGAACCTCTACACCCCCATCGCCACCCTGGACGGTGAGCTGCCCTCATGAGTACACCTTCTGCAAGCGGGTTTTTCATGCCCGCCGAATGGGCGCCACAAAAGCAGGTGTGGATGATGTGGCCCGAGCGCACAGACAACTGGCGCCTGGGCGCCAAACCGGCCCAGGCCGCCTTTGCGCGCGTAATGCGCGCCATTGCGCGCTTTCAACCACTCACCGTGGGCGCCTCACAGGCCCAGTTTGAAAATGCCAGCGAGCAATTGGCCAACGAGCCCAACATTCGCGTGGTGGAGATTTCCAACGACGACGCCTGGGTGCGCGATACCGGCCCCACCTTTGTCATTAACGGCAAGGGCGATGTGCAGGGTATCGACTGGTGCTTTAACGCCTGGGGCGGGCTTGATGGCGGGCTCTATTTCCCCTGGCATAAAGACGACCAGGTGGCGCGCAAAATTTGCCAGCTGGAGCAAGTTGCGCGCTATCGCACGGAGAATTTTGTACTCGAAGGCGGCTCGATTCACGTAGACGGCGAAGGCACCCTGCTCACCACCGAGGAGTGCCTGCTGAACGCCAATCGCAACCCGCACCTTGCGCGCGAGCAAATAGAAGCCACCCTTGCCGATACCCTGGGCATCCGCAAGGTAATCTGGTTACCCGATGGGCTCTATAACGATGAAACCGACGGCCACGTAGACAACTTCTGCTGCTTCACCAAACCCGGTGAAGTGCTTTTGTGCTGGACAGACGACGAGTCAGACCCAAACTACGCCCGTGTGCGCAGAGCGCTTGCGGTACTCGAGGCCTCAACCGATGCCAAGGGCCGGCCGTTCAATATCATTAAAATGCCCATTCCCGGGCCGATCTTTGCCACCGAACAAGAGTGCCAGGGCATCGACAGCGTGGCCGGCACCCAGCCGCGCGACCCCTCCATTCGGCTGGCCGGATCTTACGTGAATTTTCTGATTATTAATGGCGCCATTATTGCCCCAAGCTTTGACGACCCGCACGATGCCACAGCCAAGGCCATTTTGGCCGAGGCTTTTCCGGGGCGCGAAGTGGTGATGGTACCGGGGCGTGAAATTTTGCTGGGCGGTGGCAACATTCACTGCATTACCCAGCAACAACCGGCCTAACGCAAAGCCCCCAAGGTGCGTGGCGCGCCTTGGGGGCTTTGTGCAATTTTCTATAAGCCTAATGCTCGCCTGCTAAGTGTGAAAGGCATCCACCTTGCCACGCAATTCCTGCACAGCGCCAGAGAGATTATTGGCAATATCTGCAAGCTCACCTATGTCGCGCTCAGACAGCGACGCCGCCGATGCCAACTGTTCCACCTCTTGCAGTACTTCATCCACCTTTACGCTTACCGAGTGAATATTTGAATGCCCCTGGGCACTGCGCTGGCCGGTAAGCTGCGCCACCTCTTGCATTACATCGCACGCACCCACTATCACATCGCTGGCCTCGCGCGAGGTAATGCTCAAAGCTTCAAGGGAGCTTTTTTGCTGATCCACTTTTTTACCGGCGTTATCAATGGCGCTGGTAATGGCGGAAATGATTTCATTAATTTCTGTCAGGCTGTTTTGGGTAGATTGGGAAAGCCCTCGCACCTCATCGGCCACCACAGAAAAGCCACGCCCGTGCTCACCCGCGCGCGCCGCCTCAATGGCGGCGTTTAAAGCCAGCAGGTTGGTTTGATCGGCAATGCCGTTAATCACAGCCAACACGTCTTTGATTTTTAATGCGTTAGCCGAGAGAGTGGCAAAGTTTTCAGTAATTTCGTTACTGGCTTTTACGTGTTCATCCACCATCTCGGCCATGGCAGCAATGTTCGAGCGCGAGGCCTGCAATTGCTCGTTGGCGCCAATCACCTAGGTGTTGGTTTGCTCTGCGCGCTGGCTGATACTTTGGGTGAGTTCGTGCATTTCGTGCATGTGGGCGCGCGCGCGCCCCACAATAGCCACCTCGTCGCGAATGCGCTGGCCCATGGTTTGGCCGGTGGCCGACAGGTGCTTGGCAGCCGCTTCATTGGCACCGGCCACGCGCTTGATGTCGCTCATGGCCAACTGTATTTGCTCGCGGAAGGTATCGATGGTTTGCACTATCTCGCCCATCTCGGCATTGAGCGAGGTGTTCACATCGCAGGTAACCGTGAGATCTTTTCTGGCGAAATGCTGAAAGTAATCCCCCACCTGCTGCAGGGCATCTACCCCCCAGCGCTTTTCATCCACATCGTGAATCACCAGCACCACCACCAACAGCCCTTGAATCACAAGGCTTGCGGTATTGTCGGTAAAAAACAGCGCATTCACAGATAACAACGCAATGCCCACCCAGTGCACCAGGCGCATGCGCAAAAATAATGACGTCATAGATTCCTCAGAATAAACACAGCGATGCTTTCAGGCTAGCACAGGCTTACAGGCCCACAAGGAAATACGCGTCAAGGCTGGATAGGTAAAAACCACACAAAAAAAGGGGATAAAGCGCGCCAACGGCGCGCTTGGAAAGGCGGGATTAGCGGCTGGCCACTTCTTCGGTGGTAATGCGCTGATTGCCGTAGAACTTGGGTGTGAGGTAACCCACCACCTTGGTGGCTTCTACTTCATGGGCGAAAGACAAGAGGTCTTTTTCATTGCACTGGTAAAAAGTATGTGCACGGGAGCGCTCGATGGGCGTCAAACCGTGATGCAGGGCGCGGCGCAACTGGCTGGGCTGATCGCGCACAATGGATTTACACACGCTGCTGGCTTCGTTGTCGGCAACAATGTACACCTTGCCGTCGCGTTCAATTTTGGTATCTGCGGTGGCGAACATGGCGCTGGCGCTTAAAGCCACACCGGCAATAAGGGCAACGCCGGTACTTACGCTAAGATGCTTGATTGTGTTCATGGTAAAGCTCCTGTGACTCTGTATTTTTTTGGGTATCTGTTTTCGCTTGCCGGTCACCAGTTGTGGCGACTTGGCAACCAGTATTGAAAAACTGATGGCAAAAAAACAGGGCGTTTCGGCAAACAGCAGCGTTTCACCGGCCAAAGCGAATCCGGCGATAAACCGATGCACAAAAGCGATTAACGGTGCGATGAATAGCGGGTTTTTACGTTAGAAAAATTGCAATTTCTAATTTGAGCCTGCGCGCTTTTTCTCAATAGGCGCGAAAATCAACCCATATATTACAAAGGTTGGTTGATAACTTTTTTAACCTCCGAAATGCACGCATATACCCGCTAAACTCACCTTGCACAGCAGCCATTCACACAGCAGCGCGTTTCAGGATTTGGGCACATTGCCCGCGGGTGATCGGCACTGAGCATTGGTTCACTGCAACAAGCCGCACGCACTTGCCATACTCCACCTCACAGGCGGCGCACAAGCTCAAGGTTCGTATAAGCTATTGGCCTATGGTCAATCAAAAGGGCACAGTTAATCACCTGCTTATTGCGCTATCTAACAAAATAACCCTCAATTTACGCCACTGCATAGGATGCCCTTATGGCCGCCCAGGAAATACAGATGCAATACCAGGTTGACTGCCCACCCGAGGCGCTGTTTGACCTGCTGACAGATCACGAGCGCTTTGGCCGCCTTATTGGCCAACGCATTGAACGAGTGGTTGAGGGGGCGCCGCACCGCAACGGGCTGGGCGCCGTGCGCAGGATATACCTGCTGCCGTTTTGGCACTTTGATGAAACCGTGACCGCCTATGAGCGCCCCACCCGCATGAGCTATCGCGTCAGCCGCGGCAGCCCTATCAAGAACCATGAAGGCCAACTGACTCTAAACGCCACAAGCACGGGTACAGCGCTTTGCTACCGCATCACCTTTGATGCACGCCTGCCCGGCACCGGCTGGCTGCTCGCGATGCTCATTAAGGCACCGCTGGCGCGGGCACTGGCAAGGCTGCAGCGCAAAGGGCTGCCCGACGCCCATTGAGCGATTAGCGGGCTTGCTCGTCTATAAAAGCATCGGCCCGCGCGGGCCAATAATAACAATGGCAACAACAAGGATTCCCCATGGCCGTATTCAACGTAAAACCCCTGCTGGCCCCGGCGCTGGCACTGGCGGCACTGGCCGCCTGCAGTGGCGACAAAGCCCCCGAACAGGCAACGGCAAGCGCCCCCGCCCCTCTTAGCGCGGGTATCGATCGCGCCAACGGCGACCCGTCCGTGCGCGCCCAAGACGATTTTTACCGCCACGTGAACGGCAACTGGCTGGCCACAACGGAAATTCCGGCAGATAAATCCAACTACGGCTCCTTCGGCATTCTCGCAGACGCCGCCGAAGCGCAATTGCGCACCATTATTGAAGACGCCGCAGCCGCCAAAGCAAAACCCGGCAGCGAAACCCAAAAGGTGGGCGACTTCTTCAAAAGCTACATGGATACAGCAACCCTTGAAGCCCGGGGCCTGACCCCTATTGAGCCCACGCTTGCAGAAATTGACGCGCTAGAGAGCAAAGACGCCCTCATGACCTGGTTCGGCCAGGCCAGCCGCGCCGGTATCAAGACCCCCATCGCGCCCTTTATTAACCAAGATAAGCGCGAGGCCACCCGCTACGCGGTGTACACCTATCAGTCTGGCCTGGGCCTGCCCGATCGCGACTACTACTTCAAAGACGATGAAAAGCACCAAAAAATTCGCGCAGCCTACCTGGCGCACATCAACAAGATGCTGGCATTGGCGGGTATTGAAGCCTCGGCTGAGGCCATCTACGCCATAGAAGCGGCACTCGCCGAAGGCCACTGGGCCCGTGTGGATAACCGCGACCCGGTGAAAACCTACAACAAAATGCCCCTGGGCGAGCTGAACACCTTGGCTTCAGCAGTGAACTGGGCCAACTGGACCAAAGCCCTGGGCATTGATGGCCAGGCCGACATCATTGTGTATCAGCCCTCCTACCTCACAACTTTCGGCGAAACCCTGGCCGCCAAACCGCTGGACGACTGGAAAGCCTACGCCAAGTGGCGCGTGCTCTCTGGTGCTGCGCCTTTATTGAGCAAAGCCTTTGACGATGCCAACTTCGCCTTTTACAGCAAAACCCTGCGCGGCGTTGAAGCCCAGCAAGAGCGCTGGAAGCGTGCCGTGCAGTTTACCGACGATGTAATCGGCGAGGCTGTGGGCAAAATCTACGTGGAAAAACACTTCCCCAAAGAAGCCAAAGCGCGCATGGAGCAGCTGGTGCAAAACCTGCTGGTTGCCTTCGGCCACGGCATCGACGGCCTGGAGTGGATGACGCCCGAAACCAAAGTGGCCGCGCACGAGAAGCTGTCTAAGTTCACCTACAAAATTGGCTACCCGGATAAGTGGCGCGACTACAGCGCACTGGAAATTCGCCCAGACGACCTCTTGGGCAACGCCAAGCGTGCAGCCCTTTACGAGTACGACCGCAACCTGGCCAAACTCGGCAGCCCCATCGATAAAACCGAATGGCACATGACACCGCAAACTGTGAACGCCTACTACAACCCCGTGGCCAACGAGATTGTATTCCCGGCCGCCATTTTGCAGCCGCCGTTTTTCAACATGGCCGCCGATGACGCAGTGAACTACGGCGGTATTGGCGCGGTGATCGGCCACGAGATCGGCCACGGCTTCGACGACTCCGGCTCCCAGTACGATGGCGACGGCAACCTGCGCAACTGGTGGACAGACACAGACCGCGCCGAGTTTGAAAAGCGCACCCATGCGCTGGTTGAACAATACAACGCCTTCGAGCCACTGCCCGGCCAGTTCATCAACGGCAAGTTCACCCTGGGTGAAAACATTGGCGACCTGGGCGGCATGACCATCGCCCACAAGGCCTACCAATTATCGCTTAAGGGCAAACCCGCCCCGGTAATAGACGGCCTGCACGGCGACCAGCGCTTTTTCATGGGCTGGGGCCAGGTGTGGGCGCGCAAGTACCGCGATGAGGAGCTTTCACAACGCCTGATCACCGACCCGCACGCGCCCAGCGAATTTCGCGTAAATGGCATTGTGCGCAACATGCCGGAGTTTTATCAGGCCTTTGATGTAAAGCCCGAAGACGGCCTGTACCTTGCGCCCGAGCAGCGTGTGAAAATCTGGTAATCACAACCATTGGGCGACTGCCGGGTCACCCGTGACCCGGCAGTGCTGCGATATTTCTTGCTGTTTTTTCAAAAAGGAAGCGCGCTTCCTTTTTTTTATGCACGCGATTTATGGTTATACTGGGTAGACGCGCAGGCGCACCCATTGCCGCCAAACCCATTTAAAAGTTATACAACATTTTTTGAGCTTCCCATGACACACAAAAAACACACCGCCTACTCGCTGGCAGAAGAGCTAGCCAACAGCATCAGCCACGGCGTGGGCGCGGCGCTCAGTGTTGTTGCCCTCACATTGATGGTGGTTGTTTCTGCCGCCTCCGGCGATGGCTGGAAGCTGGCCAGCGCCATTGTGTATGGCTCAACACTCATCTTGTTGTTTTTGGCCTCTACCCTCTACCACGCCATTGCCAATGCCCGGGCCAAACACGTGTTCAGGCTTTTGGATCACTGCGCCATTTATCTGTTGATTGCCGGCACCTATACGCCCTTTCTGCTGATTAACCTGCGCGGCGCCTGGGGCTGGACGCTGTTTGCCGTAATCTGGAGTTTGGCGCTGTTTGGCATCTTCTTTAAGGTGTATTTTCAGCACAAATACCCGAAGCTTTCGCTGTTTACCTACATCATGATGGGCTGGCTGATTATTGTGGCCATTTCTGAAATGCTCGCCAAAGTGCCCTCGGGCGCCATGTGGCTACTGCTGGCCGGCGGCCTGGTATACACCGTGGGCGCCGTGTTTTACAGTTGGGATCGCATACCCTATAACCACGCCATTTGGCATTTGTTTGTTTTAGGCGGTAGCACCTGTCACTTTCTGGCTGTGTATATCTATGTGATATAGCCCGCCGAGGTCCCATGGAACAACAACCCCCGCACACGGATGCCCACCGGCCACTGAGTGCACCCGAACAGCGCGAAATCTTGCACCTGCTCGCCCGGCAGAGCCTGCGCGTGCCCATCGCCAAAATACCCTCGGTGCTACTGATTCTGGCCATGGCCTGGAGCTACACCTCCCACAGCCTGCTTATTGGCTGGGCGCTGGTGATGATGCTCATCATGGCCGTGCGCGGTTGGCAGTTGCACACCATAGATACCCGCTTTGATGCCCACCCCCACAAGGGCATTCAACTGGGTATTTGGCTCAGCCTGGTTAACGGTGTGGGCATGGGTGTCTCTGTGCTCATATTCCCGGAGCTGCCCGAAGTCGAGCGCGCCATGCACACCCTGATTATGTTGGGGCTCACCACTGGCGCCATTGCCACCACCGCGGGCCATTTGGGGCTCTTTTTGGCCTATGCCCTGCCGGTAATGGTGCCCTTGATTGTGATGTGGAGCGTGGCCGGCGGCACCCAGGCCAGCCCCTGGATCGGCCCCACCCTGGGCGTGCTGATCGGTTTCTTCCTGCTGATGATGATTTCGCTGGCGCGCGATACCGCAAGGCTCTACCGCGAATCCTTCCGCATTCGCTCAGAGCAGGCCGATACCAACGAGCAATTGCAACAGGCGTTATCCCAGGCGGAGGCCGCAAGCCACGCCAAAACCCGTTTTCTGGCCAGTGCCAGCCACGACTTGCGCCAACCCATACACACCTTAAGCCTGTTCTCTGCGGCGCTATCGCGCCGTGAGCTGGATGCCAAAAGCCAGCAGATTGCCCACCACATGGAGGGCGCCATTGAAGCGCTGGCCGCCCAGCTGGATGCCCTGCTTGATATCTCCAAGCTCGATGCAGGCATAGTGGCCATGAAACCCAAGCCCACCCAGCTAGACACCCTGCTGGCGCGCCTGTACGAAGAACACTTGCATAACGCCCGGCAGAAAAACCTGCATCTGGGCATTTCGGCACTGCAAAAGGTCACCCTCAACCTAGACCCGGTGCTGCTCGACCGCATAATGCGCAACCTCATTGGCAACGCCATCAAATACACAGACCAAGGCGGCGTAGACATTGAGATGCGCACCACCAGCGATCAGGTAGTACTGAGCGTCACAGACAGCGGCCGCGGCATTCCTGCGGGCGAGCAAAGGCGCATTTTTGAAGAGTTCTACCAGCTCGATAACCCGGAGCGCGACCGCACCAAGGGCTTGGGCCTGGGGCTTGCCATTGTGAGCAGGCTTGCAAAACTCATGCAGATCGAGATCAGCATGCAGTCTGCGCCCGGCCAGGGCACCCGCTTCAGCCTCACCCTGCAGCGCGATGCCCAACCACAACAAAGCCCGAAGCCCACCCGCAAGCCGTAGACGTGCCCTGGCAGTCGCTCACGGTGCTGGTAGTAGACGACGACCCTTCAGTGCGGCTGGCCATGGGCGCACTGCTGCAGGAGCTGGGCTGTACTGTATTAAGTGCAGACAGCACCGACCGCGCCCTGCAAGTGACCCAAAATCAAAACCCGGATTTGCTGCTTTCCGATGTGCGCCTGCGCGGCACCGACAACGGCATAGATGTAGTAGCCGCCCTGCGCCAGCGCTTCCCAGGCCTGCCGGCGTTGCTGGTGAGCGGCGAAACAGCGCCTGAAGTGCTCTCCAAACTGGAGCGAACGTACCTGAACCTGATTCACAAACCCGTGAGCCTAAACAGCCTTAAAAACGCCATTGGCGAACTTATAACAAAAGAAAAAACAACGGCTTAGCGAATTTTTTAAGCGCCAAAGGGCACGGGTGGGCAGCGGCTGTGGCCCGCGCCTATTGTGCCCTTAGGCGCCAGATTCGTTGTGAACAGGCTGCAGCCACCTGCGCCAGACTCTGGCCTCGCTCCCAGCACCCCACTAGAATCAGTATTGGCTGCGCCCTAGAACGCGCTCGCATTACCTGAAGGATTACGCATTATGTTGAAGCACCTTTACCTTGCCCTGTTGGTGGTTGCCAGCCCCCAGCTAATGGCCAACCCGGTAGCCGAGCTGGGCGCGCGCTACGCCCCTAGCACCCTGCAGGCCAACACCAATCACCAGGCTCTGCCCAGCGGGCACTTCTTTTTGCAGGGCGAATTTGGCGCCACAACGGCAACACCCGCGGCCATTGCCGGTGCGGGCCTCGCGCGCAATGAACACCTGGCTGCAGCCCGGCAGTTTTTTAGCGAAAACCCAGAGTTCTTTGCCGCCGATGCCGAGGCAATGCAACTGCACAAGCAGCGCGAAGATCGCTTTGGCAACCACCACCTGCGGTTTCACCGGGTGATAGCAGGCATTCCCGTGGCCGACATGGAAGTGATTGTGCACTTTAATGCCAAGGGTGTGATAACCGGCGTGAACGGCCACATAGTGCGGCCCTCAGCCGCGCTGCTAGGCCATATGAGCGAGCCACCCAAAACCCTAAGTAAGCTGCAAGCCCTGCAGCAAGTGGCGACCTTGCACGGTGTGGCGCTAAGTGAACTCAGGTTGCTCAACGCAGAGCAATGGCTCGCCAATGAAGCGCCCCACCAGCGCTGGCATCTGGATCTCAACACCAGCGGCGGCATCGGCCGCTTCAGCTATTGGCTGGATGCCGAAACCGGCGCCCTGATTGAAGTGCAAAACACCTTGCGCCACCCCATTCCCATGCAGCCGTAGTTGGAGCCGCCACATGTCACACACACTGTTACGCCTTGTTGCCGCGGCAAGCTTACTGGCCGCCCCTTGCGCTAATGCCATCAGCCTTGCAAAGGGTCAAATCAGCCATTTCACCTTTCCCGTAACCGCCGGCACCAGCTATGAAATTGCCTACAACGCCACCAACAGCTGCAGCAACAACTTAAGCGTGTCTTGCTGCGTGCTGCTTGCCAACAGCGATGGCAGCCAACCCTCAAACAACACCTTTGAAAAACTGGCCGCAGCACCCAATACCGACACCGCAAGCCTGGTGATAGATGCCCAGATAACCGGCAACATCATTGCCTCTGTTTACGCCATTGAAGCCTGCGAATTTAACGCACCCAGCATTGTTGCCACCCGCAGCACCAACGCCACTTTGCACTTTGGCACCGGCACCGGCCAGCTTGGCAACAGTTACGCCCAAGTGCCCACCACCCAAATCGGCACAACCGACGGCTTTATGCTGCGCGACATCAGCCGCCGCGCCAATCAGGCGGGCACCACTGGCAACCCCAACACCGGCGCGCTACCGGCCAATAGCGAAATTGTTGCCACGCGCACCTTCGGCTATTGGGATGGCTTTAATTTATTTTTATCTGACAATGTTAAAGACAGCGACAACAACTGGGACACCCTAAACGCCGCGCAAACACAACAAGGCCAAGACCCGTTCGATCAGGCCGAGTTGTTAGATGCACTTATGAACTCCGGCAAAGTGTACGATTACTGGCAATCGGTGCTGAATTTCAACAGCTTTGATAACGCCGGCGCCCCCATGTATGCGCTCACCAACGCGCCCTACCCGGCCAAGCCCGCGCAATTTTGTGGCACCACCTACCCGGCAGGCAGCCTGTACAACGCCTTTTGGAATGGCTATGAAATTGTGTTCACCCCGCGCGATTTTGTTTCAAGCGTAAGCGGCAATTACTATGAGCACAGCCTGGCAGCCGCGCTGGATGTTACCGCCCACGAATGGGGCCACGCCATTTCAGACAGAGCCGTAAACCTTGCCTACCAGCGCGAATCGGGCGCACTCAATGAAGCCTATTCAGATTGGATGGGCGTTGCCGTTGAGTTTGCCAACGGTGAAACCAACTGGACACTGGGCGAAGGCGTTACCATTATTCGCGACCTGGCCAACCCCAAAGCCTACGGCCAACCCGACACCTACAAAGGCGACCTGTGGGAACCCACAGACAACCTGAGCTGCGCAACGCCCGACGTGTGCTTTAACGACTACTGCGGCGTTCACACCAACAGCGGTGTTGCCAACAAAATGTTTTATTTGTTGGCCGCAGGCGGCACCCACAATGGCGTAACGGTAACCGGCATAGGCATAGATGCAGCCCTGCAAATTGCCACCGATGCACTGCACAATTACTGGGTTACCAACGAAACCTTTTTAGGCGCACGCAACGGCATGGAAGCCGCCGCTGAAAACTACGGCACAGATGCCGTAGAACAAGTAAAACTGGCGTGGTCTGCGGTGGGCGTGGGCGACAGCGCGCAGGATTCGCCCATTGAGAAAATCAGTAAAAGCAGCAAAGGTGGCGGTGGTGGCTGCGCAATCGGCAACGGCCACTCACAAGACTTAAGCCTGCCGCTGCTGTTATTGTTGGCCTTTATGGGTTTACTAAGGCAGTGCTTTGTTCGCACACAATAATTTTTGGCAAGATAAACACTGGGCAACCCTCGCCCTGGCGGGTTCATTGGTGGCGGTAGTTGCAGGCCTCATTATCGCCCCAATGACAGCCACACTCAGCGCCATTGTGCTGTGGGTGGCCGTTTACCCCATTGTGGAAGAGTACGTATTTCGCGGCATGCTCCAACCGCTAATTGCTCGCCATTGGCCACAACGCTGGCGCCAGCTCAGCATTGCCAACCTCCTTACCAGCGGCGTATTCACCCTGGCCCACGTGGCCACCAAAGGTGTGCACCCCTTAAGCTTGGGCGTTTTTTTCCCGTCTCTTTTGTTCGGATATTTTCGCGAAAGGCACGAAAACTTACTTAGCCCCATGGCCTTGCACGCCCTGTTCAATGCCGTATTTTTTGCCACCGCACTTCTGGCGGGCTAACAGATTCGAAGGCTTGAGCCACACTTCCCTTTTAGAAATTTAACCGCACAACCTCCTACAACCGCACCCAACCCTAAAGCCCAATGCCGTAGGTAGTTTGCAAGCCACAGGGATGTGGCGCGAGCGACTCAGTACAGGACGTACTGATGGAGCGGCAAACTGTCTGCGGCATTGGGCGCCTGCGCGAACAAATACCCGCGCCACAGTCCCAAACCCAGACCCAAACGTATAGGTTCGCAGAAGATTAACCGCACAGAAACTCAAACCCGCACCCAACCCGAAAGCCCAATGCCGTAGGTAGTTTGCAAGCCACAGGGATGTGGCGCGAGCGACTCAGCACAGGACAGTACTGATGGAGCGGCAAACTACCTACGGCATTGGGCGCCTGCGCGAACAAATACCCGCGCCACACGCCCAAACCCAAACCCAAACGTATAGGTTCGCAGAAGATTAACCGCACAGAAACTCAAACCCGTACCCAACCCGAAAGCCCAATGCCGTAGGTAGTTTGCAAGCCACAGGGATGTGGCGCGAGCGACTCAGTACAGGACAGTACTGATGGAGCGGCAAACTACCTACGGCATTGGGCGCCTGCGCGAACAAATACCCGCGCCACACGCCCAAACCCAAACCCAAACCCAAACCCAAACGTATAGGTTCGCAGAAGATTAACCGCACAGAAACTCAAACCCGCACCCAACCCGAAAGCCCAATGCCGTAGGTAGTTTGCAAGCCACAGGGATGTGGCGCGAGCGACTCAGTACAGGACAGTACTGATGGAGCGGCAAACTGCCTGCGGCATTGGGCGCCTACACCGAAACAAAAGGGAGTGAATTTGAGCAACACCTTCACGGCCTTGCCTACCCGGCCGGCCCTGGCCTGACAGGTGTACCTACATCCTTGTAGGCCGTCGCTCCTGCGCATCGCACTGAACTATTTATCGAGTGAATTTGAGCAACACCTTCACGGCCTTGCCTACCCGGCCGGCCCTGGCCTGACAGGTGTACCTACATCCTTGTAGGCCGTCGCTCCTGCGCATCCATGCGCCCGCGACATACCTACATCCTTGTAGGCCGTCGCTCCTGCGCATCCATGCGCCCGCGACATACCTACATCCTTGTAGGCAAAAAAAGCCCGGCGGTGCCGGGCTCAAGACGAGAGTACGTATGAAACACTAAAACAAGTTCAGCAACTTCGCGGTACAAGAGACAAACGAGGACTAACACATAAAACAACCACCGTGGGCTGGCAGGCGCAATTGCCCGCCTTCAAGCTCGGCACCCTGCAAACCGTGGCCATTCATCAAAGCAAGGCCTGCCGGTACTTCTATCGCCACGGGGGCATTGGTTAAATTAAAAGCCACCCACAACTTGCCCGAATCATTAGCGCGCTCGAACAACAAACAGCCCTCAGGCGCATCGGCGAAAGTAATGTTACCGGTGGTTAACAGTGGCTGGGTTTTACGCCACCGCATGAAATTGCGGTAAAAATTCAGCATTGAATCGGGCTGCTGCTCTTGGGCGTCTACCGCTAATGCGCGGTGGGCCTCGGGCACTGGCAACCAGGGCTTGGCGCTGCTGAAACCGCCGTTATTGGCACCACTGGCCCATGGCATAGGCGTGCGGCAACCGTCGCGGCCTTTGAAGTTTGGCCAGAAAGTAATGCCGTAAGGATCTTGCAGATCTTCATAGGCAATGTCTGCCTCTGTTAAACCTAACTCCTCACCCTGGTAGTAACATACGCTGCCCCGCAGCGAGGCCACCAGAGCGTGCAAGGTTTTGCCCAGTGTAGGGTTGTGCTCACCGCCCCAGCGCGACATCACGCGCACCACATCGTGGTTAGAGAGCGACCAGCAAGGCCAACCCTCACCCAGGCTTGCCTCTAAATTTTCTACCGTGGCTCGAATGTGCTTGGCACAAAATTCTGGCACCAGCAGCTCAAAACTGTACGCCATGTGCAGGCGCTTATTGTTCGCCGTGTACTCAGCCATGGTGGCCAGGCTATCTTCCGATGAAATCTCACCCAAGGTGACAACGCCCGGGTAGCGATCAATCAATGCGCGCAAACGCTCCAAAAACGCGAGGTTCTCGGGCTGGGTATTGTTGTAGTAGTGGTACTGGAAGGCGTAGGGGTTATCTTCACTAAAACCACGGCCTTGGCGCTCTGCTGCGGGTTTTGCGGGGTTATCGCGCAATTGTTTATCGTGAAAGCAGAAGTTAATGGCATCTAAACGAAGGCCATCCACACCGCGCTGCAGCCAAAATTCCACTTCAGCCAGAATTTGCTCCTGCACCTCGGGGTTATGGAAGTTCAAATCCGGCTGGCTTTTCAGAAAATTGTGCAGGTAGTACTGGCCGCGGCGCGGCTCCCACTCCCAGCCACAGCCGCCGAAAATAGAAATCCAGTTATTGGGGGCCGTGCCGTCTGGCTTGGCATCCGCCCACACGTACCAATCAGCCTTGGGGTTATCGCGGCTGGAGCGGCTCTCTTCAAACCAGGCGTGCTGATCACTGGTGTGGCTTAATACTTGATCAATCATCACCTTAACGCCGCGCCCGTGGGCCTCGGCAATCAGCTCGTCTAGGTCGGCCAAGTTGCCAAACAGCGGGTCTACGTCGCGATAATCGCTGATATCGTAGCCAAAATCCCTCATTGGGGACTTAAAAAACGGCGACACCCAAATCGCGTCAACGCCAAGGCTGGCAATATAATCTAACTTGTTAATGATGCCGCGGATATCGCCTACGCCATCACCGTTGGCATCCATCAGGCTGCGGGGGTAGACCTGGTAAATAACCGCGCCACGCCACCAAGGGCTCTGCGCGCTGGCTAGGTCATTGGCTGTAGACATAACTGAACCTCAAATTCTTACGCTCTTGCCCAAGCGCCAGAGCGCTTGCGTCACCCGATATTGGCCCTGTGCCGTAGCGAGGGTGAGCGGGGCAATTCGTTATTGTTGTCGATGGATCAAACATACTGGAGGCTCCTTGAGCACAGCAAGCCACTACATACGTATGCATGCCGCCAGATCGGCAAAGCGAGTGCGCCTGCGCGATGAATACGTATGTAATTGCCTACTCAGCGTAGGACAGGCTGACGCTTTTGGATAACCTATTCGCGTATTGTGATTGTGACACCTCTCGTCCTTTGTGCCCGCCTTCGGGGCTACTCCCGGAGCGGGTCATTTTTTTGGGCGAACCTTCAGGTAGGGCAACAACCAAATAGCGCAACAACGCAGGTGCAGGCACTATACCTTGCCGATATAGCGCCTTGCCGATATAAAGCCTATTGATAGACGCAAAATTCGCCAGAGACACAACCCGGAGCCACAATGAGAATAAAAACATTCGCCACCTTTGCATCCCTTGGCCTGCTCTTGGCCTGCCAGGCAGACGAGGCGCCAGCGCCCGATGCTGCAACCCAAGCCGCTGGCCACACCATTGTAGGCACCACCGAGCCCTGGGCGAGTGACGCTATTTATTTTGTTCTCACAGACCGCTTCGTAGATGGCGATCCGGCCAACAATTTCGAAGATCAAGGCAAAGATATTGGCGATGGTAGCTGGCACACCTTTAACCGCCACTTTGATGGCCCCGAAGGCCGCAGCGCCAATGTGGGCTACATGGGCGGCGATTTCAAAGGCCTGCTAGAGCACGCACAATTTATAAAAGACATGGGTTTCACCGCCATCTGGATGACGCCCATCATCGACAACCCAGACGCCGCCTTTAACGGTGGCGACCCGGTAGGCTACAACCAGTGGGGCGACGGCGGCAAAACCGGCTTTCACGGCTATTGGGGCGTCAACTTTTATCAGCTAGACGAACACCTGCCCTCGGCAGACCTGGATTACCGTGCGTTAAACGATGCCTTAAAAAGCCAATACGGCCTGAAAACCGTGCTGGATATTGTGGGCAATCACGGCTCGCCGTCTTATACAGCGCCTGAACAAATCAGCAACTTTGGCAAATTATTTGATAAGCAAGGCAACCTCGTTGCCGATCATCAAAATTTGCACCCAGAACAGTTAGACGACAATAACCGGCTGCACGATTTTTTCAATCGTAAACCCGATGTCGCACAGCTTTCAGATTTTAACGAAAACAATCCCGCCGTTGTGGATTACCTGGTGGGCTCTTATTTGCAGTGGATTGATCAGGGCGCCGATGCCATACGCATAGACACCATCAAACATGTACCGCACCACTTCTGGAAAACCGTCAGCGATCGCATTCGCGCCGAGCACCCGGGCTTTTTTCTGTTTGGCGAATCCTGGAATTACGATGCCAATTTTATAGCAGAGCACACCCAGCCTGAAAACGGTGGCGTAAGCGTGCTGGACTTCCCGTTGCAGCAGGCCATGTTTGCCATGTTCGGCAAAGAGCAGGCGCCCTATACCCGCGCGCAGGACGCACTGCACCTGGATACCGGCATTTACCACAATGTGTATGAACTGGTTACCTTCTACGACAACCACGACGTACAGCGCCTGGACGCCGAAGATTCAGGCTTTATAGATGCCAACAACTTTCTGTTTACCGTGCGCGGCATTCCACAAGTGTACTACGGCTCTGAAATGGGGTTTGAGCGCGGCATGAAAGAACACCAGGGCTCGCGCAACTACTACGGCACAGAGAACATCGCCCGCGCCGAGCGCCACCCCATTCACACAGCCCTTACGCGCGTGGCAAATTTGCGTCGCACCCTGCCTGCGTTGCAGCGCGGCGTGCAAGTGAACATTGAATTTACCGAACACACCGCCGCATTTTTGCGCGTGATTCAAACCGAAGAAACCCAGCAAACTGCTCTTGTTTTACTCAACAAAGGCGGCGCGCCCGCGCAGTTTTCTATAAATACGCTACTTAATGAAGGCCAGTGGCACGAACCGCTCAGCGGCGAACAGCACAGGCTTACGCAAAGCCTTGAGGCCAGTGTTGCACCCCACGATTTGCGGGTGTTCGTTTTCGACGGGCCACTAACCAATACCGCGCTACTGGCGCAACTGAATCACTAGTTTTGTGATGCACCGCTTGGGGCCCTTTGTGGCCCTCTTTTTTCCGTGCTCACAATTAACGTATTAAACATCATAAAAACAACCAGGTAACACCTATGAGCAATACAGCCATCAAACAACCCACGCTGCCGTTCTGGCAAGTTTGGAACGTGAGCTTTGGATTTCTCGGCGTGCAGTTTGGCTTTGCCATGCAAAATGCCAACGTTAGCCGGGTGCTTTCGGACCTAGGCGCAGATTTGCACTCACTCTCGCTTTTTTGGTTGGCCGCCCCGGTAATGGGCCTGTTAATTCAGCCCATTGTTGGCGCCGCATCAGATCGCACCTGGAACCGCTTTGGCCGCCGCCGCCCGTACATTTTGGGCGGCGCCATTGCGGCGGCCATTGGCATGTTGCTCATGCCCAACGCGCCCTTGTTTGTAGCCTTTATGGCGCCCATGATTTTCGGGGGCGTTATGCTCGCCCTGATGGATGGCGCCTTTAACGTTACCATGCAACCCTTCCGCGCACTGGTGGCCGACATGGTGCCCAGTGAGCAACGCACGCTGGGTTACTCCATCCAATCGCTATTAATTAATATTGGCGCCGTGTTTGGCTCTATCTTGCCGTTCTTACTCACCAACATTATTGGCCTTGAAAACACCGCCAAAGTGGGTGAAGTAGCACCCTCGGTTACCTGGGCCTTCTACCTGGGTGCCACCGTATTGTTTGGCACCGTGCTATGGACTGTGATTCGCACCAAAGAGTACCCGCCAGAGCAATACAACGCCTACAAAGGCCTAGACGCCGCAGCCGTAGCCGCGGCAAACCAACCGCGCCCTTTGAGCCACAAGCTTGCGGAATTTTGGCAGCTCTTCATCAACATGCCAAAAACCATGCGCCAATTAGCACTGGTGCAATTTTTTAGCTGGTTTGCGCTGTTTATTATGTGGGTGTACACAACGCCTGCCATCACCCAGTACGTATGGGGTGTAGATGCCAAATGGTTTGACCCGGTGTTTTTACATACCTTAGATGAAATTCCCAAAGACATTGCCGTAGCCAAAGGTGCCGCGGGTGACTGGGTAGGTATTTTGTTTGCGGGCTACTCGCTGTTTGCGGCCATTTTTTCTGTACTACTCACCAAGCTTGCCAGAACCCTGGGCCGCAAACCTGTGTATGCGCTCTCGCTGCTGGCAGGCGGCCTTGGCTACCTGAGCTTTTTGTTATTCCAGGCCGGTGCCCCTACGCTTGTAAACTTGGGCTTTACTCAAGTCACCGTACCTTCTGGCGCCCTGGGGTTGATCATTCCCATGGTTGGCGTGGGCATGGCTTGGGCTGCGATTCTGGCAATGCCCTACGCCATTTTGTCTGACACCCTACCCGCAGACAAAATGGGCGTATACATGGGCATATTCAACTTCACCATTGCCGCACCACAGATTGTTTCAGGCCTTTTTGCCGGCTGGATTTTAACCAGCCTGTTTAACAACGAAGCCATCTACATCATCATGCTGGCCGGTGCCGCCATGGTACTGGGTGCAGTATCGGTATTTTTTGTGAAAGAAGACGCCAGCAAATAATTGCAAGGCTACACCACGCTTAAAAAGGCGCTTGGCTTTTGGCCAAGCGCCTTTTTTCTAACTGGAAGAACCTCAACGCACCGCTATTTACCAAGCGCTTTCGGGCCGCCTTGGTGTTCGGCTTTGGAAGGCCAAAGCACATGCTAATTGAGAAAACTGAAGCCCGGCGGGTAGGCATGCAGGCCGTCGAAATCACCTTTACTTAAAGGCACACCATTTTTTCTGGCTATTGCATACACCATGCTTACATGAAACATGTAATTAGGAATGATGTACTTCATAAGGTAGCCACTTTGCCCAAGGCTTATCTCCGCAAAGCCTGCGGTATCAGTGATTTTCTGGCTATCATCCAAATTTTGAACCTCTGGCAGGGCGCCCAGTTCAGCGGCTACATCTTGGATTAGCTGCAAACTTGCAGGCTTGCCCGGGCTTGAGAGCTCGTGTAACACCACCGCTCGGCCGATGAGCGGGCAGTAACCCCTTAGCAGGAAGTTGGCGGCAATCTGGACATTCATTTCCAAAGAAAACATGCCTTCATGCAGCGTATCTGAAAACAACGCGTCAGGCACTTTGCCAACAACAACAGAAAGTTGCGCCAGGTAATCCAGAAACAACTGTTTAATTGGAGTGCTCATCATCTACCCAGTTTTTAAGGTTTCAAGCAACGCTTTAAGCGCAAGGCACCAATGAATCACGGCAAAAATAACAAGCTGCCCCCCATTAGCCCCCTCACCTTATCTCACGAGATTTTATTCCATACCTCACCGCTAATCATCGTCAAAATCGTCTGGATCACGGTTCAAGTATTTGCTGTAATCCGGATCAAATTTGGTTATTGATTCCAAACACCAGGATTCTTCTTTTTCGCCATCAAAACTTACTAACCGCTTTTTGCAGACACCCTCAATATAACCTTCAGGATCTAATCCAAACTCCTCTCGCTTTTCTTTTGAAACTATAATGCCCGTAGGCCCAGGCTTTAGCCCTTTTAACTCCCAGTACGCTAACTTCCCGCCATCGAGATTGTACACACTGGTAATTACCCCCCCCAAAACTCAACTCTTTAGGTTCGACATAGGTACTTTCATCATAGTCACCAGGTAAGGCATTCAGCCTTAACTCATACCTTCCATAGTTAAAGTGACCAACCTCTTCACCAAGAATAATTTCAGTTGAGAGCACACCGGCAATGTACCTATAGACCTTTTTCTTTCCAAGGCCAGACTTCACCAACCGTTCAAAGGCAGGGCCAACGGCGGGGGTTTCATCATTTGATTTCTGGTTATCAATCACCTGGCAGAGCGTATCAAAGTCGTAACCGCACTCTTCTATATCTTCTATACTTTTCATAGCCTTTCCTTTTCTTGCAAAATTCGCTGCGACAAGGAGCGCCCATCGCACCCGACTGTTTAACAGCAGTGTATTGTGAAACAAAGTCGGCTGAAGCTAACTATGCAACGCCAAGTGACAAAAGTTTTGAAAGTAATTGGGCTTCCCCATCAATTATTGGTGATTTTTGTAGCGGCGTACTGCACTAATATGCTCTTCCAGAGCTTCTCGTATTCGCCCACAAAGTTTTTGAAGCTTGCCTTCTCTGCATCTATTCTGGCTTCATCAATGGCGTCTTGGGAATTCCAGACGGTAGTGCGCTGCTCTTCCCGCTCTGTGGCTTCGGCCACACCGTAAACAAACCCTGTACGCACATCAAGCAACACACCCGAGGTAGTAGAAGAAACAAACGCCTTTTTGTTTGGAAGAAACCCCAGTGTAATAGCCGACAATGGGCCAAGAGGAGTACCCTCCACATGAAATGCCGTGTCTACGGAATAAATGAGAATGAGATCAGCCTTTAAGCGTGCTGCTGAAACGCGCAGATCTTTGAGTGAATCCAGCTCTGGGGGCAATAAGAGCCGGCTTAACGGTGCCACCGCGGCCACCATGGCAAGGCTTGCTAGCCTCTCGAAGTCTGCTTCGTCTTCAATATCTCTCGCCGTTACTACACTGTAACGCCCAGAGCCATAACCACTGTTAGTTCTTGAGGTGTAGCCGCTGGCCTGCACTCGCGCCACAGCAATGCGCGCCGGGAAACTGCTGGCTGGCTCTACATTCATAAGCTCTGCAATATCGTCATCTGTTAGTGCTGATACATTTACACCTGCAGCCGGTGTTGTATAGGTGGCACAACCTTGGCTTAGCACCGCTCCCATGAAGATCATAACAATCAAAAATGGTTTTTTCATTTGGCTTAAACTCCATAGTCAAAAATAAGGTCGGGACTGATTTACAGGCACTGGTATCAGTTAACTACAAGATTGGATATAAGCGGATTTACTACGACCCGCACAATCTTAATTACCGCGACTAATAAACCATTTCGAGGCAAGGCCAAAAACCAAGCTTTAAAACGAACAGAGTGCTGCATGAAACGCAATGGCGCCGACTTTAACTCCCCTATGGATATGGCAACCAATTACATACGGAAAAACATCAGCGCACCAAAGGCAAGCCCTACCTTTAGTGCAGGCGTCTGCTTGGCCGCTGGGAATTAAGCAAGAGCACCAAAGCGGCTTTCTCCGAAGTGCTTTATTCAAATCCAAAACGGTAGCTACCGCAGCTCTAGAAGTTGAGCTTTGCGGGTGTTATCAATGAACGTGTTTTTTGGAATGCGCTGCCCGAGTAATGACTCGTTAATTGCAACGCTGGGGCAAATCACCCATTGAAGCAGCGATGG
Source organism: Simiduia sp. 21SJ11W-1 (assembly GCF_024138675.1). Classification (NCBI taxonomy): domain Bacteria; kingdom Pseudomonadati; phylum Pseudomonadota; class Gammaproteobacteria; order Cellvibrionales; family Cellvibrionaceae; genus Simiduia; species Simiduia sp. 21SJ11W-1. The sequence continues at coordinate 3,152,618 of NZ_CP090959.1, forward strand.
ATGGGGCAGCATCCCTAGGGTGTATTTATCTCTATCGAATTGCATGGATACGTTGATTCCTTTCAGGGGGCGTGAAACAGCCCGGCACTGCCCATCCTCGGGCGATCATCTGTGCAAATAATGCCACAAGTTATTCGCCATGTGGCGAAAATTATTGCGAGATACCGCCTTTGCCCGATTTACATCATCAGTGAACTCCATCCACGCGAACTTATTGCGCACGCAGAGTAAGTAACCACTAGCACACACATTACTTATAAACGGTGACTTTGGCACACTGCCTGCCTGTGGGTAATAAAGGCCCTGCAATTGTGCAAGCAGCACCCATAAAAAAGCCCCGACATTACTGACCGGGGCAGAGACGAGCAAACGAACGAGAACTTGCGGGTTTAGAAGCTGTAGTTCATGCCCAGGTAGTATTGGCGGCCAAAGAAGGAGATGGTGCCGGTGGCATCTTTCGAGCCGAAGTAACCTACGTTGGGTTCGTCTGTAAGGTTGTTAACGGAGAAGATGAGATCCATGCCGAAATCAAACCCGTAGCTGGCCTGAAAATCCCACACGGTAGAGGCCGCGCGCATGGTGGGGTTTACCACCTCACCCACTACTTCATCCAGGCGGTTGCTTTGGTACACACCCGACAGGCGGGTTTCAAAGTTTTCATAGCCGTAAAACAGCATCAGGTTACCCGAGTGGGGCGAGAGGCCTCCGAAATCAGATTCTTCACCGGGCTCATCGCTGAACAGGTTGGGTGTGGTCATTTCACTTTCAACATAGGCATAGCTGGCGTTAAAGCCCAGGCCATCAAAGGGCGATGGCAGCATGTCGAAGGTATAGGTCATGGTGACTTCTGCACCGCGAATGTAACCGCCTTCGCCATTGTTGATGGCCACTTCGTAATCACCGCGTACTACGGGAATTTCCCTTGGCAAGCCGCCATTGACGGCTGGCGCTATGAAAGTATCTGGCCGGGTAATGCCAGCAGCCAGGTAATCTTCCACAAAGAAATCTGTGTAGCGAACAGTTTGTACTTGATTGATTACGTCTTTGTTATACACCGCAAAGACCACGGCACCGTTGCCATCTTCGAAGTAATGCTCATAGGAGAGATCAATCTGGTTGGCTTCAAACGGACGCAGGTAAGGGTTACGGGTTTGCGAAAGATCATACCTTGCAATACCTGAAAGTGAACCATTCCCACCCACTTCACTTAATGAGCCGCCTTTTATGTATGCCAAAGAACCAATGGGAACACGGGAGATAACTTTGGCTGCACTAAAGCGGAGGTTGTCGTGTTCGGTGAGCGCGTAATTAAGGTTCAACGACGGCAGCACCTTGCGGAAGGTTTCGCCCTCGCGCTCAACTGATAGCTCTATGCCGTAATCCAGGTTACTTTCACCCAGTTCATCGAGTACTTCATCGCTGGGTTGCAGTGGGTCGCTGGTGTGCTCAAGGGGAATGTAACCGGTGGCGTATTGGGTGGTATCTACCACGCGCACACCAAAGTTACCGGAGAGGCCACGCTCGGCAATTTCCGTTGCAAAATTCACCATCAGGTAGGCCGATTTTACATCTTCCTCTACTTCTGCGCGATCGCGCATAGACCAAGAGCGATTTTCACCCCAACGGGCCTTGGGCGAAATATCGCGCGGGTTGCCATCGTTATCGAGCACCAGGCCTGCGGCCACGGCGCGATCAAAAATCGCGCGGGAATCGATGGCGAGGTAATCAGGGAAGTGGCTGAACTCGCCGCCCCAGGTAACTTTTTCGGCATCGCCTGGCAGAATTTCGAGGGCGTAGTCCGTATCGTAATCGCCGGCGCCGTTGCCGCCGTAGTAAAACACCTGGCGGGAGTTGTTGTAGCGGCGCTCAGATACGCGAATACCCGCCTCCAGGCTGGTAAGCGGCCCCCAGTTGAGATCCAGCTTGCCATCAAGTTTGATGGCATCGGACTTATCGTCACTCAGGTGCGGGTAGATTTCGTAACTGGTGAGGCGCATGCGCGCAAGATCGGTGTAAGACTGATTCAAGCCAACGTTTGGCACAGTAAGCCCATCATTTTGCCAGGCCAGTTGCTGATCGCCATTGCGCACCCACTCGATGTTGCCGCTACCATCGTCTACAGCATCGTATAAATGCGAGCGCGAAACACCGTCGGTTTCAAAGGCTTCTGATTCTGCGTGAGCGTAATCGAATGCCACCTGCCAGCCATCACCGCGCCATTCAAGGTTAAAGCCGCCAGAGAACACCTCCGAACTTTCCGATGAGTCATCGTTAATTACTTGGAAGTTCAGGCGCTCGGGGCTATCCGGGTCTGTAGCAGCGATGCCACCGGTAACAAAGCTGTCATTCACCACTAGGTTGTTTAGCTCACCGTCACGCAAAGTGTTGATGCGAAAACCAGTGGCGTAGGTTTCTGTTTCAAACTTTGAATAAAACAAGTCACCGCGGGCAGTGAAATTTTCGGTGGGCTCGAACACCAAGGTGCCCATATAGCCATCGCGGGTATCTACACCGCCGTTTTGCTGAAATTCAAAACCTTCAGACAAGCGTACGTTACCCACTTCCGGATTTGAGTAGGGGCCGTAGCTTAGGCCAATGGATTCCATGGCGGCGTTGGTTTGCTCCATGTGCGCATAACCCACGCTCACGCCTAGGGTGTCGTCTAGGTATTTACCCATGTAAGACAAGGTCACCCGGTTGCCCATGGCCTCGGCGTTTTCTACTTTGGCCGCGCGATCGTTGTAGCTACCGCGGAGGCTGACAAAGGTTTTGTGGGTTTCTTCGTTATCCAGCGGGTTGGCGGCGCGCATGTCTACGCTGCCGGCCACGCCACCTTCAATGAGCGAGGCTTTGGGCGATTTGTACACCACCACATTGGAGAGCAATTCAGAGGGGTACTGGCTGAAATCCACTTCACGGGTGCCGCGGGTATCTGTTGTTACCTGCTCGCGGCCATTCATGGTGGAGAACACATAGCCAGACCCCATGCCGCGCAATTGAATGCGCCCGGCCTGGCCGCCAGTGCGGTCGAAGGTGATGCCGGGCAAGCGCGCGAGTGCATCGGCAATGGACATATCGGGCAGGCCGCCCATGTCGGCGGCGGAAATCGCCTCTACCACGGTATCGGCATCGCGCTTGATATCGAGCGCGTTTTCGAGCGACCGGCGAATACCCAGCACTTCAATTTCTTCAAGTGGTTCTACTGTTTCTGTTTCAGTGGCTGCAGTTTGTGACCAGGCAACCGGTGCCAAAGCCCCCATTGCCAGCGCGGCAATCAGGGCACTCATGGGCTTTTTTGCGAAAGGTTTCATTGGAGTTTCCTCACACTAATTATTGTTGTCAGTGGCGGCACGCCGCCACTGCCTGGCCCTAGGGCAGCACGATCACGGTGACACGGGGCTCTGCAAAGCGTGTGTCTACGGTGAAGCGCAGGGTTTTATCTGCATTGAGCACCAGCTGGCTGTTGTTGCCACCGCGCTGAAGTTGCGACTGTTCAAATTCTTTAAGCGTGCAGCCACAGGTGTACTCAAGGCTCCAGTCTGCGTTTGCGAATTTAAACTCGTAACCGCCGGCGGTTAATGGCAGGTCTATCTGGTGCACACCGTCGCCCAGGTGTGTCATCACGTCGTCGTTGCTCCAGCCATTCATGCCGCCTTTGATGTAAAGGTCGCCCTGGTAACCGCCATCGGCCACCACACCCAAGGTGGGCTCTGCGGTATCTTTGGCGTAGAGGTTGAACAGGTAGGTGCCATCGGCTGCCAAACTCAGCTGCAAGTTATCGTTGCTGCCGTCTACCAACATCAGGCTACCGTTGGGATTCAACACCTGGCCTGCAGATTCGCCACCCAGGTTAGGCGCACTCCAGCCGCTGTCGGCCACTTTGAAGCCGTAGTCGCCGGCGGTAAGTGGTAATACCAAGCGGTAGAGATTGTTGCCAAGGTAGGTCATGGCATCCACATCACCCCAGCCGTTCATGTCGCCTTTCAGGTAAAGCGTGTTGGCGTAGCTGGGCAGATCCTGGCTGATGGTCAGCTCAGGTGCCGCCGGGTTGGTGGCCTTGATGGTGAACCTGTAACGGCCAGTGGCGGCTGGCGTGAAACTTAAATTATTTTCACCCCCGTTAAGCGTTTTGGCTTGATCAAGTGTTACCGAGCCATCGTTGTTGCCGTAGTTCACCGTAGACCAATCGTTGCTGGCAAACTTGAAGCCATAGTTCACACCCGCGGTGAGTTCGGCAAATACCGTGAAGGTGCCGTCGCCGTTGTACAAGAATGGCATGCTGGTATTCCAGCCATTCATGTCGCCACGCAGGTAAGTACCCACGCTGTAGGGGTTATCAATGGCGCCGGTAGCCGGCACTGTGGCATCGGCACTCAAGCCCGCCCCTTGGCTTGCACCTTGGGCTTTCACAAATACTGCAGTGGTGTAGGCCGGTACAGTGAAGGTGCCGTAGGTCACATCTTCCATGCTGCCGTTAACATCTTCAGATACCACTTCCTCAGCAAAGCTTGCTGTGCGTACGCGTGCATCGGCAGAGGCCGTTTGCACGGCGTGCAATGCAAAGCCACTTGCGGTGCGAACCCGCACAGATTTCTCAGCGCCATTGCCGTTAAACACCACCATCATGGCATCTACATTGGGATCGAGATCCATAAGGCCCGTGCCGTCGTCAAGGCTCATGGCAATCACGCCATCTACCTGATCGGTGCCGGTATTGTGGAAGCCCAAACGCGCCTGTACATCGGCCAAGGTTTCCAGGCTGAACAAGGGCGAGCCTTGTGCAATGCGCAGAAACTCATTGAACACATCGCTGCTAAGTTGAATGTCTGCAGCCTCGGCAGAGGTGTTGGTGTTTGCAAATTGCGCGCGAATCCACTCCTCAGAGGTATCACCACGGTCGAGCGGCATACCCACAGCCCAGTTGTTGGTGTTTTGAGTGAAGTCTACGAAGTTGTACCAGTCGCCGGCATCGTAGGTGTTGCGATCCATGGATTTGGAGCGCAGCATCTCGGAGCCCATGTGGAAGAAGGGTACGCCCTGGCTCAACATGTTCAGCGAAAGCGTCAGGTTCTGAATACGCGCACGATCAACCGCAGGCATATCTGAGGCAACGGCACCCTCTTTTTGAATCATGTCCCACAGGGTTTCGTTATCGTGCTTGGATACGTAGTTCACACTCTCTTGTGGATCAACTGTGTAGCCACCCACTGCCGCACCATTAATGCGCTGGCTTGCCGAGCTGTAAAATTCGAAATCCATCAGGTTGCCCGCAAGGCCTGCGCGGATTTTATCAACGTTGTTACCTTTGATCAGATCCAGATAGCGCATTGGGTCACGCATGACATCGTTGAAAGTGCCCACACCTGTGCCGGTCATATTGCGCTGGGTTGAGCGGGTGAAAATCGCATCGCCGTCTGAGCTGCCGCCCATGTTCCAGCCTTCACCGTAGAAGTAGCTGTCTGGCGCAAACTCGTGCACTGCATCGCGCGCAGCCAGTACCACAGATTTGGGAATGAAGGTCATCAGGTCGAAGCGGAAATCGTTGTAGCCGTAGTGTTTGGCCCAGTGCACCACACTGTCTTGCACGAACTTGCCGAACATGGCGTGCTCTGGTGCTGTGTCGTTACAGCAAGACACGGTTTCAATGGCGCCGGTAATCGGGTCGCGGCGGTAGTAGTAGCCGGGCACCAGTTTATCGAAGGTGGATGAGGCATACACCAAGCCTGCGCCGCTGGTGTGGTTGTATACCACATCCATTACTGTGCGCAGCCCCATGGCATTGAGTGCCTGATTCATAGCGCGCAACTCTTTAATGCGGGCAATGCCATCGGCATCAGTGGCGTAGGAACCTTCGGGCACGTTAAACAACAGTGGATCGTAGCCCCAGTTAAAGCCATCCAGGCCGCGTATTGCTTCAACAAGATCGCGTGCTGCATTACTGGTTGGGTCATACCCTGCCAACACATCCAGCAATACAGTAGTGCTGGAAACTTCACCACAAACAGGCGCCGTAGGTTTAACGCTGCACAACTTGGCCACCGTGTCGGTTAACTCAACACGCGCCTCCGGCACTTCATCAATAGTGGCAATGTCGGCCGTGGGCAATGCGTGAAAATGGGTTAAGCCTGCAGCCTTAAGTTCTGCCAAGTGCTGCACGGGCACAGAGCCAGACTCGGTAAACGCCAGGTACTTACCGCGATTGGCGGCACTGGTGGAGGCATCGCGAATAGAAAAGTCACGCACGTGGCCTTCGTAGATCACGGCAGATTCCGGATTTTCCAGCGCCGGGGCCGAGGTCGCTCCCCAGCCGTCAGGCTGCGTATCGGCGTCTTCCAGATTTACAAACTGCGAGTAGTGGCTGCGCTCACCGGCGCTCACAGAATAGGGGTCTGTGGATTCCACGTTAACGAGTATGTCGTTTTCTGAATCGTACACCGTGGCCGCAAAACGGTAGAAACGGCGATCCAAACGTTCTTCCGAATCTGTGTAAGACCAAATGCCTGTGTTGGCATCCAGCACCATAGGTACTGTTTCCAGTACGCGCTTGGGTGAGGCGCCATTAAACACTTTCAGGCTTACCTGGTGTGCGGTGGGCGCCCACACGGAAACGGTAATGTTGCCATCGGCATACACTACACCCAGCGTTGCTTCATCGGCATCGTTATCACCTTGGGTATAAAGCGCATCCAGCAGGCGCGGAATTTGAACCGCTGTGCCTACAAGTTGGCCATCCGCACTGGTGCCGGTTACCCAAATTTGGCCTGTGGTGGCGCTTTTCACTTGGGCGGTATCCAGGCCTTCAACGGTAAAGGCCGCCCAGTTGGCCAGGTGTGGCACCCGTGCAGCTTGCTCGGGGCTTAAGGTGGTAGGGCTGAGGGTAGCGGAGACATTGCTATTGATGATGTTGCCATCGTCGTCCTGGTCGAGCCCGCCTTGGGTGGCGGCAAACAGTTGATCTGCACTGCCATCGAAATCCCACACCAGGGTGTTGGCGTCAATCCAGTGAGCGGCGGCGTTGCGGATGGCGCGCGCGGGTGGCTCGGCGGCTTCACACACATCATTCAGGCAAACAGGCAAGCCCTGGCTTACGCGGGCTGAGCGCAAATCATCCTGGCCAATCACAAATGCCATGCGCGCATACTTGCCGGTAGCAGCAAGGTTCAGCGTGTAATCGTTGGTTTGTACGTCACCGGCGCTGTTGTGCACAATCCAGTTGCCGCAGGTGGAATCGGCCTGAATGTTCAACACCCAGTAAGCGCCGTAAATCGGGTCTACCCCGCTGCCGTTAACAGATGGGCCTTCTGGCCAGTTGGTAGGCGCTGTGGCTTCGGCAGTAACCTGGGGAGCCCAACCGCCATCGCAGTTGGTGTTCCACAAATGCAATACCCAATCGCCGTACGCTTGATCTATGTGCTGGCGGTTGTAGTAAATCACCGCTTCATCTGCTTCGGGGAAGTACACAGGATCTGGGCCGGCAAAGGGTGCTTCTACACAAAGGGTGCCTTCATCATTGGGCACCAGGCCATCATCACAGGTGAGCGGGCGATCCACACACATGGTGCCGGCATCGTTGGGTATTTGGTTGTTCGAGCAGGTTAGCAAATCACTTTGATCGCCAGACACCTCTGTTTTACAACCGGCCAATGCCAGTATGCCAACAGCCAGTGCCGACAATCCCAGCAAGCGGCGGGATTGAGACATGGTTTTCTCCGAGTAACGTTATTTTTATAAGGCGAAGGTGAGGCAACTGCGCCCCCGGCACCGTGCGTTTACCCGCACTTGCCAGGGCCCTCACCCACACTTTTCACATGTACATCGATAGTAGGTTTGCGCACGTGCGTGCCGCAATGGCTTGCATACGTATGTATTGCAATGCATACGTATGCAACCGCTCACGCCCAACCACCAGCAGGTTTATGACTGAACAAGGCCAACATGAAACACCCGGCAGCGCGGGTGCTGGTGACATATCTGCACGGCTACTGCCTGGCGAGCAGTTTAAAAAACAAGAAAGGCAGGCCGCGCGCTGTGCGCGCAACAGAGAGGCTAGCCTATGGCTATTAGTGAGCGGGTTTTACGGGGGGCGCCTGGCTGGAGGAATTAATACACCGGGGCGTTATTTTTCAAAGGCTTATTGCGAGCCTTGATCTTACATTTGCCGCCTTTTTGCCTGAACTATTTGCGCGCACGCAGCCTTACGCGCCCTTTGGGGCTGCATGTGGGCTTGCAACCAGGCTGAAAGCACATGCATGGCAACTTAATGGGCATTAACGCATGTGGGAGGGCTGGCTTACAGCAATAAGCAGGCAGCCTGTTTGGGTAAGCGGCGGCGCATTCGCCTTGGTGGTAGCCTGAACTTGCTGGCAATCAGCTGAGTGAGGTTAATTTTGCTTAGGCTTTGGCTTTGGCTTAGGTGTTGGCGGCTACCGGCACAAAGCCTCGCCACCCACCCAATGAAGAAGATAAACCAGAACCGGCCTGTACTTAGGTGTTGTCATATGCGCCCATAAAACAGCAACCACATTTTACGCGGCTATTTTGTTAACAACGCAGCTCACCCATTGTGCCGTTAAATAAATTCAGGGTGTGCCACTAAATCCCAATAAATCACCATGGCAGCCATCATGCTTACACCTATAACCATGGCAACACCCACTACCGAAGATGCAAATAAAAACCCGCGTTCTTCAGGTAAATCAAACATGATGGGCAGGCCTGTGTAGAGCAAATACACCGCATAACCAATGGCTGCCAACACCAAAATAATATTGAGCCAAAGCTGCGGGTAAATACCGGCCATGCCCGCAATAAAAATGGGTGTGGCAATAAAACCTGCAATCACATAGCCCTTTAGCGGATCTGTTTTTACGCCATAGGTGTTAGACATCCAGTGAATAAAGTAACCAATGGCAGCCACCGCAACCAATAGCGAAAAGTAAAAGCCGCCCATAAGGGCAAGCGCACTTTGCTCTGTCATGTAGGTGGCCTCGCCCGCGCCGATGCGCCAGCCAAACTCTGTGGTGCCCACATACCAGGCAAGTGCCGGCATGAGCGCCAATACGATGGCGTAAGGTGCGTTACGTTTTAAGGTACATTCTGATAACTGGCGCAATGCTTGCCATTGCTGGCGCGGGTGAATAAGTAAACCAACGGCGTGGTTTAACATGGTGAGATCCTTGCTGTTTCACTGGCTTATTGTTATTAGCCAATTTCACGCGGCCTTTTGGGCATGGCGGGAAAGACTGCAGGCTAGTCGTGAACCCAAGCACAACCTGAGAGTGGGCAGCTCACTACCACAGAGCAAGATAGAGGTTCTAACAGCGACTTTTAAAGGTCAAGAAACTGCTATAAAAATCGGCAGGGTGATTATTTTTTGTTTCTTTTCCGGATGTTTGCTGCAGGGAATTGTTTCCTGGCTACTCAATACACCCGGGCCGCACGAACACAGGTTAATTATTGTACAGGGTGGTACCTAATGGTGAGCCTGATGCTGGGCCTCGGGCCGGGTTTCACCCTCGGGTTCGCTGGGCGCTGGGTGATGGTGTTCAGAGTGCTTGGAGTGATCGGGCAAGGGGTTGTGTGGGTGCTCGGAGTGCTCGGGCGATGGATGGTCATTCTGATGGTGTTGATGATTGTGACGCTCTGATTGATTGGCCTCTGCTGGCGCCTCACTTTGCTGGTGATGATGGCCATGACCTGCGTGCTGCAGGCTCATAAATATTGTCCAAACGCCGAAAGCAATCAGCAGCAATGCCAAGGTTTGGCGCAACGCCCGCTTGGCGAGCCACTGCTTTAATTGCACCGCAAAAGCGCCAGACACCAGCAAGGCCGGCATGGTACCCAAACCAAAGGCCGCCATGGCCGCCGCACCTGTTGCCACCGTGCCTTGGCTTGCGGCAAAGGCAAGCGCGGTATACACCAGGCCGCAGGGCAAAAAACCCCACACCATTCCCAGCGGCAATGCCTGCCAATGGCTTTGCAGTGGCAGCAGCCGCTGCCCCAGCGGCGCAAGTATTCGCCACACCTTGGCACCGGCGCGCTCCAACACCACCAGCGCCCGCCACCAATCTGCAAGGTAGCAGCCCATTAAAATTAACAGGCTGCCCGCCACAATGCGCAACCAGGGCCCGGCGATTTGTTCAAAGGCGTAACCCAGCGCGCCCACCACCGCACCCAAGAGGCTATAGCTTGAAATGCGGCCGATGTTATAAAGCGCCAGCCGCAACCAGCGTTGCTCACCACCGGCCAGCGACAATGCGCCCACAATACCGCCGCACATGCCAAGGCAGTGGCCGGCACCTAATAGGCCCGCGGCAAACATTGAAGCCAAGGCAAGGGAAAATTCCACAACTATTCCTGAGTTTTTACTTGGGTCGCGGTTTGATGTTTTTGCGAGGCTTCACCGGATGGAGAGGCTTCACCACCTGAAGCAGCTTCGGTGGCAGAGGCATTATCGGTGCGCTGCGGGCCGGGTTCATCATCAAATAAAATGCGCCGGCCCTCGGTATTCAAATCGTCGTATTGGCCGTTTTTAACGGCCCAAAATAACAGTTTTATGGCCAGCGCAATTAAAATCAGCGCCACCGGAACCAACAGGAACAACACTTCCACTTAACGGGCCTCCAAATGATGTTGTGCCACTTGCACCTTGTGTTCGGGCCGTACCTCGCGCTTTAAACGCAGCGCGTTAAACACCACCAACAGCGAGCTGGCACTCATACCGGCCGCGGCCACATAGGGCGGCACCCAGCCGAGTGCTGCAAAGGGCAAGGCCACAACATTGTACGCCAGCGCCCAACTTAAATTTTGCTTGATGGTGCGCCGCGCGCGGCGGGCAATGGCAAAGCCTTCCAACAGGGTAAGCAGTTTACCGTTGGTGAGCAGGCTGTCTGCACGGGCTTGGGCGAGATCGGTGGCGCCCGCCATTGCCACCGACACATCGGCCGCGGCAAGTACCGGCACATCGTTAATGCCATCGCCCACCATCAGCACGCAATGACCTTGCGCTTGCAGTTGTTGCACACGCTTAAGCTTTTCATCGGGCAGTAAACCGGCCTCGGCGCACTCGGGCGGGAGCTGCAGGCGCGCAGCAATGTGCGCCACCACCGAGGTTTGATCTCCGGACAACACCCGTACTTGCTTACCTGCGCGCAAAAATGCGGCCACAGCAGCCGGTGCGTCTGCGCGCAGCGGATCTTCCAGCGCGAACCACGCAAGCGGGGAATGGGCATCGCCAAGCAACAACCACCGGCGTTCAACATCGGGCGCGGCTGGCTGATACCAATCGTCAAATAACGCCAGGCGCCCGAAGCGCAACTCGCGCCCCTGCCAGCTTGCGCTCACACCCAAGTTGGGGTGTTGTACGCCATCAGAAATTTCAACGGTTTCTTGGGCCGCCGCGGCCCAACGGGCAGGCAAATGTTTAAAGGCGCGGGCGATGGGGTGCGGGCTGTTGGCTTCTAGCGCTTGCACAAGTGCCACACAATGATCTTCCGATAAATCCTCACGCAACAGCTGCACATCTATCAAACGGCTTTCACCCTCGGTGAGGGTACCGGTTTTATCAAATACCAAGGTATCTACCCGGCTGATGGCATCTACCCAGTGGCCACGGGTAACTAATAACCCCGCTTCGCGCAGTAGCAGGTGGGCGCGCGTAAGCGCTACAGGAGTGGCGAGCGACAAGGCGCAAGGGCAAGTGACTACAAGTACCGAAAGCGTAACCCAAAAAGCTTGCTCTGGCTGGTACCAACACCAAAAGCCCCCCACCAATGCCGCCACAACCAAAAGGCGCGCCACAAAAAAGCGGGCCAGTTTATCGGCCGCGCTCACCTGTTGGGGTTTTTCTGCATCGGCGCGCGCTACCAATTGCTCAATGGCAGACAGCTGGGTTTGTGCACCGGTGGCCCGCGCCTGCACCCAGAGTTCGCTATCAAAATTTACGCTGCCGGCAATTACCGTATCACCCGGCTGCTTTAACACGGGTTCGGATTCACCCGTTAGCAGGGCTTCATCTACGCGCGAGTGGCCAGAGAGAATCACACCGTCACAGGGGCAGGTATCACCGGGCCTGATGTGCAAGGTATCGCCCGCTGACAATTGTTTTACCGCCACCACTTCCACCTTGCCGGCAGGCGTTTTGCGGCGCGCCGTAAGCGGCATGCGCAGTGCTACATGGGCCAGGCTGTTGGCATTTTTTTGGCGCAGGCGTTGCTCTATATAACGCCCCAGCAGCAGGAAGAAGGTAAACATGGAAACAGATTCAAAATACACTTCACCGCTGTTGCTGAGTGTTGCCCACACACTGGCAAGGTAGGCACCACCAATGGCAATGGCCACCGGCACATCCATGACCAATTGCTTCATTTTCAGGCTGCGCCAGGCGCCCACAAAAAACGGTTGGGCCGAATAAAGCACCACGGGCGTTGCCACAATCAAACTCACCCAGCGAAAAAAGTTTTGCCAGACGCCCTCAAAATCTTGCAAGGCACCGGCATAGAGGGCAATGGCAACCATCATCACTTGCATCATGCCAAAACCTGCAACCCCCAAACGCATAAGCATGGTATTGCGGGCCTGCGCCCAAAGCGCTCGCTGGTTGTCGTCGCTGGCGGGCAATGGGTTATAACCAATGTGCCGAGCCGCACCCATAATGGCAGAAAGCGCAATGGTTTCGCTGTTAAAGGTGATAGTAGCGCGATGGGTAGATGCGTTTACCGAGACTTTTTGCACACCGGCCATACGCTGTAAATGCTGCTCTATAAGCCACACGCACGCCGCGCAGGTGATGCCATCTAACAATAAATGCGCGCGCCGCTCGTGGCTTTCCCCGGTTACAAAGTCGGCCTGGATTTCCGGTAAATCGAAGGCCGCAAAATCAAGCCCCGTTTGTTCCGGTGTATGACTTGGGGCTTCACGGTAGTTATAAAAACTCTGCAGGCCTGCGCCCACAATGGCTTGTGCAACGGCTGCACATCCAGGGCAACACATGGGTTGCGCTTTGCCCTGTATCTCTACCGTGATGGGCTTGCCCGGCACCGGCAGCTGGCAGTGATAACAGTGCGTCATAAATTATTTAAGCGCGGGCGCAGGCTGCATCAGCACGCGCTGGGCGTGGCTAAAGTTCAGCTGCGCCTTCAAACGCCACGGCGCATTGGGGCGATCCGCCCCGGAGCTGCCCGGGAATAATTGAAGGTAGTGGGCGTGTTGCAGTGCGTGGGTGAGGTCTGCACGATAGTTGCCAAGGCCCGTGGCAGAAAAGATCAGCACCTGGTCTAAATCAGCCTCTGTAGGATGCTGCACCAAAAGCACAAGCGCGCTGGCCTCGGTATCGCCAGTGAGTGTTAAAAACGCTTCACCGGTTTCCATATCGAAGGTGATGTCTGCACTGATGTTACGTGTGCGGGCAAGCTCATCTTGCTCTAAACGCTCGTTGTACATGCGCCCTTCACGGTAGTAGTTATCAATCACCACATCGTCTGAAAAGCGCACGGCAATGGTGATTAACACAGCCATTACCAACACAATCACAATGAGTGGGGTGAGTAAAAACCACGCCCAGCCTTGGCGGTACCAGGGGGTGTTATCTTGATCGGCGTGATTCATGGGGCTACCTGAGGCGCTGGGCCAATAAATGATGCTTTCGTTGAAGTGTGCAGCTCGGGGTTGCTTTCGCTTTCCACATGAAAAGTAAAACTTGCCTTGCTGGTGGTTAACACACCCTGGGGAATAGATACCCGCACAGGAAAGCTCACTATCTCGCCCTGCTCTACCAGCATGGGCCTATAGCCACCCAGAGTGAAGGGTAAATCGCTTTCCACGCGCAAATTATAAACCTGGGCTTCGGCATCCAGGTTAAGCACCTTTACGGTGTACACGTTTTGAATTTCATCGCCTACAACACGGTACATATTGGCGCCGCGATCGCGCAGCACATCAATTTTTACCGGCGCGCGGTTAGACACCGCATAGGCAAAGGCTCCCACCATAACAACTACAGCCGCGGCATAGCCCAGAAGGCGCGGACGGAAAATCTGGGTTTTGCCTGTTTCGATTGCGTCTTCGGTGGTGAAGCGGATCAGGCCACGATCGTAACCCATTTTATCCATTACACTGTTACAGGCATCCACACACAGGCCGCAGTCGATACATTCAAGCTGCACGCCGTCGCGAATGTCGATATCTACCGGGCACACCTGCACACACCAGGAGCAATCAATACAGTCACCCAAGCCCTTGGCCTGATAATCTTCGCCGGGTTTACGGGGGCCGCGATTTTCACCGCGCTTGTAATCGTAAAACACGGTGAGCGTGTCTTCGTCGTACATCACCGATTGAAAGCGCGCATAGGGGCACATGTATTTGCACACTTGCTCGCGCATGTAGCCTGCATTCATGTAGGTGGCTACCGAAAAAAAGATCACCCAAAATGCCGCCACAGGCTCTGCATTTAAAGTAGCTAGGCCTGTGATGAGTTCACGTATGGGCGTGAAGTAGCCGATAAACGTAAGCCCGGTAATAAGCGAAATAGTCACCCACATGGCGTGCTTGCCAAATTTGCGAGCGAATTTTTGCAGGCTCATGGGCGCCTGATCAAGCTTCATGCGCTTGTTGCGATCACCTTCAAAGAAGTGCTCGGCCCAGATGAACATCATGGTCCACACCGTTTGCGGGCAGGTAAAACCGCACCACACCCGCCCCACAAGCACCGTTACGGTGAACAAACTGAACGCTGCAATGATCAACAGCCAGGAAAGCAGCATGGCATCTTGCGGGCCAAAGGTGAGCCATAAAATGTGAAATTGCCGTGTGCCTAAATCAAACAGCATGGCCGGCCGCCCATCAATCACAAACCAGGGCATTAACAAAAACGCGGCCATTAATGGCAGGCCGGTATAGCGCCGCAACTTTTGAAAGAAGCCCGTAATTTTACGGGTGTAGATGCGCCCGGAGGATTCGTAGACGTCGACGTAGCGGATTTTTTCTTGTTGTTCTTGGCCTTCGGATCGATCTTTCAACTCTTGATCAGACATGGGAACAAACTCATTAACAGCAAGGCGTGCAGTGAATAGAAAAAAGGGCAGCCTGTGGCTGCCCTTGGGCCTGTAAATCCTATGTGCTAACGGCTTTGGCAGCAAAGCCCAGAATCGCGTGAACAGGCAGGCCCTTAGGTGTTACTCGGCATCTTCGGTTAACGACAAACTGTAAACATAGGCTGCCAGCAGGTGAATCTTGTCTGCACGCAGCTTGTCTTTTTGCGCTGGCATGACGTTGGCACGGCCTTCACGCACAGAGTGGCGAATACCTTTGCGGCTGCCATCGTAGAGCCAGATGTCGTCGGTAAGGTTTGGCGCACCAAAATCGTAGCTACCTGTGCCATCGGCCTGGTGGCAGCTTGCGCAGTTAGCGGTGTACACCGACTTACCGGCTTCGGCCATGGCTGCATCATGCTCTTGGCCCGAGAGGCTCAGCACGTATTCAGCCACGTTCTGTACGCTGGTTTCACCAATGATGGGGCCCCAGGCAGGCATATTGCCGTTGCGCCCGTGCACTAACGTTTCTTTGATTTTTTCCGGGCTGCCGCCGTAGAGCCAATCGTTATCGATCAGGCTCGGGAAGCCGTAGCTACCACCGCCATCGGCGCCGTGGCACACAGCACAGTTGTTGGAGAACAGGCGGCCACCCATTTTCATGGCACGCGGCTCGTTCACCAGCTCTTCAATAGACATCTTCTCGTATTTACCAAAGGTGTCTACATAGCGGGCCTGGGCTTTTTGTTGCTCGCCTTCTAATTGCTTGTGCGAGGTCCAGCCACCCGGATACCAAGGATGGATGCCTTTCCAGGCCCCTAAGCCAGGGAACATAATCAGGTAGCCGGCGGCAAAAATCAGCGTGGCCACAAACAACTGGAACCACCACTTGGGCAGCGGGTTGTCGTATTCCTCGATGCCATCGTACACGTGGCCGGTGGTGCGGTTTTCGGGATCGTCTTCATCGCTCACCGCTACTTTGCGGTTGGCAAACAAAACCCAGGTTACCAACACCAGACACGCCAGCGTCAGCAAAGTAATCCAAAGGCTCCAAAAAGTACTCATAATCAGTCCTGCCTCTCTTCATCATCTTTGGGATGAAGTTGTTGGGTTGGCTTGCTCTGCGGCTCATCGGCAAAAGGCAGATTGGCCGCTTCGTCGAAACGCTGCTTACGCTTGGGCGAAAAGGCCCACCAGCAGACGCCGATGAATGCCAGCGCCACCAATACCGTTCCGAGCGATCGCAAATCGTTGATATCCATAATTTAGCGCTTCTGCTGCACAAGTGTGCCCAGCTGCTGCAAGTAGGCCACCAGGGCATCAATCTCTGGCACACCTTTTACCGCTTCTTCAGCACCGGCGATGTCTGCATCGGTATAGGGCACGCCTACAGAGCGCAGTGCGCGCATTTTGGCGGCGGTGTCTTCACCGGTTAAGGTGTTGTCAAACAACCAAGGGAAAGCCGGCATGTTGGACTGGGGCACCACGTTGCGCGGGTTGTAAAGGTGCGCTTTTTGCCATTCGTCTGAGTAGCGGCCACCTACGCGCGCCAAATCTGGCCCGGTGCGCTTGGAGCCCCACAAGAAGGGGTGCTCGTACACAGATTCGCCAGCCAGCGAGTAGTGGCCGTAGCGCTCAACTTCTGCGCGCAGCGGGCGCACCATCTGGGTGTGGCACACGTGGCAGCCTTCGCGGATGTAGATGTCGCGGCCTTCCAGTTCCAACGCGGGCAAGGGCTTCAGGCCCGCTACCGGCTCGGTGGTTTCTTTCAGGAAAAACTGCGGCACAATTTCTACCAGCGTACCGAAACTGATGGCCACAATGGTAAGTACCGCCATCAGGCCGATGTTCTTTTCGACTATGTCATGATTCTTCATTGTCTATTCCTCAAGCCGCCTGAATCTTGGTGGTTGCAGCCTGTTCTTCTTCTGCATCGTCGGTGGCTGTGCGGTAGGTGTTGTAGGCCATGAGCAACATACCGAACAGGAAGAAGGCGCCGCCCATAAAGCGTACAAAGTAGCCCGGGTAGCTCGCAGTTACCGATTCAACAAAGCTGTAGGTAAGGGTGCCGTCGGCGTTGAATGCGCGCCACATCAGGCCCTGCATAATGCCATTCACCCACATGGCGGCGATGTACAGCACGGTGCCGATAGTGGCCAACCAGAAGTGGGTGTTGATCAGCTTCACGCTGTACATTTCTTTCTTGTTAAACAGCACCGGCAGCAGGTGATAGATAGCACCGATAGAGATCATGGCCACCCAGCCGAGCGCGCCGGAATGCACGTGGCCGATGGTCCAATCGGTATTGTGCGACAGCGCGTTCACGGTTTTGATAGACATCATCGGGCCTTCAAAGGTAGACATACCGTAGAAAGACAGGGAAACCACCAAGAAGCGCAGGGTTGGATCGGTGCGCAATTTATGCCATGCGCCAGACAACGTCATGATCCCGTTGATCATGCCGCCCCAGCTTGGTGCCAGCAGAATCAAAGACATCACCATACCCAGGCTTTGCGCCCAATCGGGCAGTGCCGAGTAGTGCAGGTGGTGCGCACCGGCCCAGATGTAGAGTGAAATCAGCGCCCAGAAGTGCACGATAGACAACTGGTAAGAATACACAGGCCGACCCGCCTGCTTGGGCACAAAGTAGTACATCATGCCCAGGAAACCCGCTGTGAGGAAAAAGCCCACCGCGTTGTGGCCGTACCACCACTGCACCATGGCATCCATGGCACCGGCGTAGGCCGAGTAGGATTTGAACATGGAAACCGGCACTGCCGCCGAGTTCACCAGGTGCAATACCGCAACCGTAAGAATGAAACCGCCGTAGAACCAGTTGGCTACATAAATGTGCTCAACCTTGCGCTTGACGATGGTGCCGAAGAATACGATGGCGTAAGAGATCCACACCAGCGCAATCAGGATATCGATGGGCCACTCAAGTTCGGCGTATTCCTTACTGGAGGTTAAGCCCATGGGCAGGGTGATGGCCGCCGCCACAATAACCGCTTGCCAGCCCCAGAAGGTAAAGGGAATTAACCACCCACCCCATAGCTTGGCCTGACAGGTACGCTGAACCACATAGTAGGAGGTACCAAACAGGGCGCAGCCACCAAAGGCGAAAATCACCGCATTGGTATGCAATGGGCGCAAACGGCCGAAGTGTGTGTAAGGTTGGAAGAGGTCATTCAGTTCTGGCCATACCAGCTGCGCTGCAATCAGCACGCCGACGCCCATACCAACAATACCCCAGACGACGGTCATGATGGCAAATTGCCGCACAACCTTATAGTTATAGGCTGGATGTTCTCCAGCGGCTGAGTGACTACTCATAGTGAAGTTCCCAAAGTCTCAGAGCTAAATAAAAACTGTTCGCAAGCCTTCAATCAACACACGCTGCCGCGCAGGGGTTATTGATGCACTGCCCGCAAGAGACACAGCGCCGGCGAGTGCCGGCGCAGGTCGTATATTTTGATGACACCGTAAAAAACCAAAGTTTAGGACAACTTAGGGATTATGGCTGCTGTTTAGCGCAACTTACGGCCTTTACCTGCCGCAATACGCATGCGCAGGGCGTTCAATTTGATGAAGCCTTCGGCATCTTGCTGGTTGTAAGCACCGGCATCGTCTTCGAAAGTGGCGATCTTACCATCAAACAAGCTGTCGTCTGAACGGCGCCCGGCAATGCTGACGTTGCCTTTGTACAACTTCACCCGCACTTCGCCGTTGACTACCTGCTGGGATTCATCGATGGCCGTTTGCAGCATCTGGCGCTCCGGGCTCCACCAGTAACCGTTGTAAATCATCTCGGCGTAGCGCGGCATCATGGCATCTTTCAAGTGGGCCACTTCGCGATCCAGTGTCAGCGATTCAATGGCGCGGTGCGCCTTCAGCAAGATGGTGCCGCCGGGGGTTTCGTAGCAGCCACGGGATTTCATGCCCACGTAGCGGTTTTCCACGATATCCAGCCGGCCAATGCCGTTGGCACCGCCCACTTTGTTCAGGTATTCCAGCACTGTGGCCGGGCTCATATCCTGGCCGTTGATGGCCACCACATCGCCGTGCTTGTAGGTCAGGGTCACGTAGGTGGCTTCATCGGGCGCCGCCTCCGGCGACACAGACCAACGCCACATGGCTTCTTCGGCCTCTTCCCATGGGTCTTCAAGCATGCCGCCCTCATAGGAGATGTGCAGCAGGTTGGCGTCCATGGAGTAAGGAGACTTGGTTTTTTGCTTGGCGTAATCCACGGGGATATTGTGCTGCTCGCAATAGGCCATCAGCTTCTCGCGGGAGTTCAGATCCCATTCACGCCAGGGCGCAATCACTTTGATGCCGGGCTTTAATGCATAGGCGCCAAGTTCGAAGCGCACCTGGTCGTTACCCTTGCCCGTGGCACCGTGCGAAATGGCATCGGCGCCGGTTTCGTTGGCAATTTCCACCAAACGCTTGGCAATCAACGGCCGCGCAATTGACGTACCCAACAGGTACTCGCCTTCGTAAATGGTGTTGGCGCGGAACATGGGGAAGACGTAATCGCGCACGAATTCTTCGCGCAAATCTTCAATATAGATTTCTTTGATACCCATGGCTTTCGCCTTGGCGCGCGCAGGTTCTACTTCTTCGCCCTGGCCGATGTCGGCGGTGAAGGTCACCACTTCACAGTCGTAAGTTTCCTGCAACCATTTGGCAATTACAGATGTATCAAGGCCGCCCGAGTATGCGAGCACTACCTTTTTTAACGACGCCATAGTTTTCTCCATTCACCTGCTGCGCGGACGCCACACGCAATAAAAGCGCGCGTGACGTGAAAAGTCGGGCGCGAATTGTATAGGGTTTGCCAGTTAAATCACAGAGCTTGCGCGGGCCTATCACAGGTTTTTAAGGGTTTGCAGCCAAATCGGGGGCCGCATCGCGATCCACACGCACGGTAACGCGGCGGTTTTGTGCGCGCCCTTTGCGCGTTTGATTGCTGGTAATGGGGTAGCGCTCGCCGTGCCAGCGCACGGTGAGTTTTGCCTCAGGCACACCCTGGGCCATTAAAAACTGGTGCACCGATTCTGCCCGCCGCTTTGATAACTCCAGGTTATCTTCGCGCAGGCCTTTACTGTCGGTATGGCCATCAATGTAGAGGTGGGTAATTTTCGGATCGGCCAGCACATACACCGCTATGTTGCGCAGCTTGCGCTTTTCGGCATTGGGAAAGTCATCACCAGAGGAGGGAAAGTACACGGCCGTGCGCGCTATCTGGTCGTAGTTTACCGGCAGCAAGTCCACCAGGCATTTCAGATACTGCTGGTAGGCCTCCTGGAAATTCACTGGCGAGAGCGCAATGCGCGACGATTCAGTAGCGCCGTACCAGGGGTAGCGAGTAACCACCAACTCACGCCCGGCGTGCAGCTCTGTAAGGGCGCGATTGGATAAACCACTGCCCAAACTCACGGGCTGGTGGCCTTGTGTCACGGGCACCAGGCCCAAATCGATGTCTGCCATTTTCGGGCGCCACACGGGTGCGCGGGCCGTTAATCGGGCCTTGCCGGTTTTGAGCCTGGGGGTATCCGAGTGCAGCTGCATGGCCAGCCGCTCACCGGCGCGGTGATAAAACCCCGCCTCCCCGTAGAAAGGGATCTCTTGGTGCAGGGAGCAGGCAAAAATCGAGCTTTCAACCGTCCAGACGCTTTTATCCATGGGCGGCGTGTATTCGGTGGCCCAGGCACCCGGGAGCTGCAGCGCGCACGCGCCGAGCGCCGCCATCAACCACCGCCATCTTCTGCCCACCGCCATGTAAACCCTCCAAGCGCGCTATTATTGCAATTCAACACTTGGGTTATCGGCCTTAAGCTTTGGCCCTTGAGTCGAAATTAACGGCTATTTTAGGTAGGATGCGCGCCATCTGCCGCCCGGCATACCGCTCAACACAGGAAGCCCCATGACCCAGCAGCTCACCCTCACCCGCCCAGACGACTGGCACATCCACCTGCGCGACGGCGATCAGCTTGCCACCACCGTGCCCGATGCCGCCCGTTATTTCGGCCGCGCCATCATCATGCCGAACCTGGTGCCACCGGTGATGAATGCCGAGCAGGCCTTAAGCTACCGCGCGCGCATCCTGCAACACCGCCCCGCCGGGCGCCAGTTTGAGCCGCTGATGGTGCTCTACCTCACCGATAACACCACCGCTGCCGATATTGTAGAAGCCCGTGCAGCCGGCGTTGTGGCCGCCAAGCTCTACCCGGCCGGCGCCACCACCAACTCCGACTCCGGCGTGACCGCCATCGACAAGATTTACCCCGTGCTTGAAGCCATGGAAAAGAGCGGCATGTTGCTGCTGGTGCACGGCGAGGTAACCGATAACCACATCGATATTTTCGACCGTGAAAAAGCCTTCATAGATCGCACCCTGACGCCCCTGCGCGCGCGCCTGCCGGGCCTGAAAATTGTGATGGAGCACATCACCACCGGCGATGCCGCGCAATTTGTGGCCGAGGCCTCAGACCTCACCGCTGCAACCATTACCGCGCATCACCTGCTGTATAACCGCAACCATATGCTCGCCGGTGGCATTCGCCCGCACTACTACTGCCTGCCCATTCTCAAGCGCAACGAGCACCAGCAAGCGCTGATTAACGCCGCCACCAGTGGCAATGGCCGGTTTTTTCTGGGCACAGATTCCGCCCCCCACGCCCGTGAAAAGAAAGAGGCCGCCTGCGGCTGTGCCGGCGCCTACACGGCCTACGCCGCCCTAGAAATGTACGCCGAAGCCTTCGAGGCCGCCGGCGCGCTGGATAAGTTAGAAGGCTTTGCCAGCCACTTCGGGCCTGACTTTTATGGCCTGACGCGCAATACTGATACCATCACGCTCGTGAAAACGCCCTGGCAGGCACCTGAGAGCCTGCCCATGGCCGGCAGCCAGCTGATCCCGCTGCGCGCAGGCGAAACCCTGCAATGGCGTGTAGCCCCCTCTGAATAAGGCGACCTATTTGTGAACCCGGCTGAACCCTCCAGCTCACCCAAATCCCTGCTGGCTCAACGCTTTCGCGGCTTCCTACCCGTAGTGGTAGACGTAGAAACCGGCGGCTTTAACGCCGCCACCGATGCCCTGCTAGAAATTGCCGCGGTTACCCTGCGCATGGATGACAACGGCATTTTGCACCGCGACCAAACTTTCGATTTCCATGTAGACCCCTTTGAAGGGGCCAATGTGGAGCAATCGGCCCTGGACTTCACCGGCATCGACATCGACAACCGCGACGCCCTGCCAGAAGAAATCGCCATTCCGGATTTGTTTAAATCCATTCGCCGGGCCGTAAAAGATAACGGCTGCACCCGCGCGGTGGTGGTGGGCCACAACGCCCATTTCGACCTGGGCTTTGTGAATGCCGCCGCCAATCGCTGCGACGCCAAGCGCAACCCCTTCCACCCCTTCTCCTGCTTTGATACCGCCACCCTTTCAGGCCTGGCCTTTGGGCACACGGTGCTGGCGAAAACCTGCCAGATTGCCGGCATCGAATTTTCCAATTCAGCCGCCCACTCCGCCGCTTACGACGCCGAGAAAACCGCCGACCTGTTTTGTATGATCGTCAATCGCTGGAAGGAGCTGGGTGGCTGGCAGGGTTTGCCTGTGGATCTGCAGGCACCCGTCGAACCCTAACTGTATGCCGCAACGTCTGGTCGCTTACAGCTCACGGGCTGTAAGCGTTTGCGTGCGCAGGGCGTTAAGGGGGAATTGCGGCCGATTGAGGATGCCTTGGCCCACCTATCAATGGGCGCGGCGCAGGTTACTAATGGGCGGGGCGCAAGTTACTAAAGGGTGAGGTGCAAGCTACGCCTGTTTACACGTGCTTTGGCGCAAGCCAAGGGTGTGTTGGCGCGAGCAATATTGGGTGCTTACACACCCACGAGGGCTTTATTCGTCAGCTTCCAAGCGCAGGCACAGCCAGTAAAAACAGTGAGTGTCGTAACCGGCATCCACGGGTTGATCGGGTGCTATTTCACGGGGGTCGAGCATGCCGTCGCCATTGGCGTCGATGCTTGAGAACTGGCCCAAAAAGGTGCTGTATTCGGCCTCGGTGACTTCGCCGTTTTTATCTTGATCGAGCTTGTTAAAGCGGGCTTTCAGCAACAAGGTGCGGCGCGCGGCATCTATCTGCTCGTACTCATCAAAGCTCACACCGCCCGAGGTATTGAGATCCATCAGGCGGAAGATATCGAGCTTTTTCGCGCTGATCTCCTCTT
The DNA here is from genome assembly GCF_024138675.1 of Simiduia sp. 21SJ11W-1. NCBI lineage: Bacteria > Pseudomonadati > Pseudomonadota > Gammaproteobacteria > Cellvibrionales > Cellvibrionaceae > Simiduia > Simiduia sp. 21SJ11W-1. The sequence continues at coordinate 3,175,879 of NZ_CP090959.1, forward strand.
GCGAGATACGGGTATCACCGTTGAGATCGTACTTGGCCAATAGCCAACTGGAGTTTTCAGTATTGCCAGACTGTGCCTGCACGCCGGCAACACACCCAAGGCACATCAAACATAAGAGAAACTGCTTCATAACAACCGCCGTATTAATGTTTATTGTCGGGCGATCCGTCGCTGTTGGCGTTGAGCCAATCCGAAGCTCAATTTAATCAATAAGCCAGTCACATTAACGAATAACCGGTCACATAACAGCCCTTGGTATAGATAAATTCGAAATATGAACTAAAGTACCAATAACAAATGGTTCAGTTTCTTGCACTTTCCCTCACCGGTTGGAGTACCAGCGTACCTCCTGGGCGTGCTTGTCTACCAGCTCCACCACATCCAGCACCAGGGCAAACAGCGCCATGCGCACCAGCACACCGTTGTCTGTTTGGCGGAAAATCGCAAGATTCGGGTTGCTGTTGAGGTCGTTATCCAGCTCGTTGGCCTCTGCGCGGGAATCCCTGGGCAGCGGGTGCATGATGACGGTATTGGGCTCGCAGAACTGGGTGTAGATCTGCTGATTCAGGCGAAAGCGGCCACGGTAGAGGTCGGCCTCTTGCTTGGAGGCAAAGCGCTCCTCCTGAATACGGGTGGAATAGGCAATATCCACCTTGCTGATACTGGCTGTGAGCTCATCGGTAACCACCACCTGGTGGCCGGCCTTGCGCATCAGCTCTACCAGATACTCGGGCATGGCAAGCTCCGCAGGCGACACCAGGGTGACATGCAATTGATCATAAAGTGCCAGCAGCCGGCACAGCGAGTGCACCGTGCGGCCATGCTTCAAATCGCCGATCATGGCGATGCGCAGGCCGTTTAAGCCCTTGCCCTTGGCCGCCATCTCCTTGCGAATGGTGTACAAATCCAGCAGCGCCTGGCTCGGGTGCTCGTTAGAGCCATCGCCACCGTTGATTACCGGCACCCGGCTGGCCTCGGCAAACTCTGCCACCGAGCCATTTTGCGGGTGGCGCATGCAAATTACATCGCTGTAGCCCGAGAGCACGCGCGCGGTATCGTAAAGCGACTCGCCCTTGGCAATGGCCGAGCTTTCAAAGCCCGTGGTTTCGCGCACCTCACCGCCCAGCAGGTTAAAGGCGCAGCCGAAGCTCACCCGCGTGCGGGTACTGGGCTCGAAAAACATATTGCCCAAAATCGCGCCTTCCAGCACCCGGGTTACCCGCCGGCGGCTGGCGTAGGGCTCCATGGCATCGGCCACGCGGAAGATCCGCTCGATGTCGGGGCGTTCAAACTGGTCAATAGAGAGAATATGGGAGCCGGTAAAATCCACGCGAACCTCAAGACAGGGAAACAGACGCCGATATTTTAGCGGTCAGGCCCTGTAAGCGCTACGCTTATAGTGCGCCGGGCGCAGCGAACCAAAGAAACAATACTCCAGCCGAAGAGGAACTTGCGTGGTAAACCACAGCCCCGAAACCCTGGTTAAATATTGCTCAGTAGCCACCGCCACAAAAATATTGGAGAGCCAGAGCTTGCGCTGGAGCGCGCCCAATTTATACGGCGACCCCTTCGAGCTGAATCATTTAACGGCCCTGAATTTCGACCCGCAATCCATTTTAAATGCCGCCATCCAGGCGGCAACTGCAATGATCTTTGCCAAAGACGAACCCCGCGGGAGCGCGCCGCTGGCGGTTGTGATTCGCCGCTGGCGCGATGAAGAGCGCTTTCAGTCCCCCGATGAAGCGCTGGATGTGCTGCGTGAGCTGCTCTCGCAAATGGTGGATAACCGCCTGCAAGCGCTCGACACCCTCATGGCCGACTGGCGGAAATTCTGCCGCACCCTGCGCGTGTGCAGCTTTACCGCAAAGCCCGACAACCTGGCCGCCTGGACCCACTACGGCGATCACCACCGCGGCGTTGCCATTCGCATGCAGTGCGGCGAGTTCACCTCGCTCACCAAGCCCCGGCAGGTTACCTACCGCCCCCAGCGCCCGGAAATCACCACCATGCAAGAGCAACTGGCGGTGGTACTCACCAACCAGGATTTTAAAGCGCAAGATCACTTTTTCGAAAAGTTCACCAACAAAGCCGTAAACTTTGCCCATGAAAACGAGTGGCGCTGTTTCCGCCAGGTGAAAGATGAAATAGGCCCGGAGGCCAAGCCCGAGCAAAGCTGGTTTGACGATGTGAAATTTGAGCGCAGCGATATCACCGCCGTTTACTTTGGCGCCCTCACCGATCCGAAAGTAATGCGCGACATCTACGCCCTGGTGCAAGAAAAATACAGCCAGGCAAAAGTATTCCAGGCCAAGTCTACACCTGGCAAATACGACATAGAATTCAATCGCATCACCAGGTAGCGCAAACGGGCCGGCTGTTTACACCGGCCCGTCACCATTTACATCAGCCCGGCACCATAGGCTTCCAGACTATCCACAATGGCTTGGTCGCGCTCGCTGAGTTCAGGCCTTGCGCGCAGGCGCTCAAGCGTTTCAATAAAATCATCCAGCACCACAGAGGCACCCGCCTCCGGATTGGTTAGCCGCTCGTACACCTGCTCTTGCCACCACAGCTGCTCATCGGGGGTTAAGGTCTCGGGAAAGTGGCGCGCGCGGTAGCGCCGCAAAATGGCATTTAAGCGCGCATCTTTAAATTCGATGGCCGCCAGCTGCTCTGGCGCCGCTTCACGCACGCGCGTCATGAGCGCGCGATCTTCATTGGGAATGAAGCCGCCGTAGAGTTGCTGCTCGGGATCTGCACTCGGCGGAAATTCCCGCCCGGAAAACACCTGGCGTAGCTTTTCATTCAGCTCTGCACTTTTTAACTGCGCCCAATGGCGCTCGCAATCGCCGCGGTTTATGTGCAGCCGCTCAGCCACGGGCGCAGTTAACATCGAAAGCGGCGCGAGCATGGGGCTTTTATTGGCGTGTACAAGTTTCAACGGAATGCGGCTCGCACCGGCCGGCAGATCGGCCTCGCTCACAAACACCCGCGCGGCGATTTCTTCGGCAGACAGCGATAACAAGGGTGCAGGGTCTACCGCAAGGTTGTACACAATCACCGCATTTTTATTCACCGGGTGGGGTGCCAGGGGCATGATCAAGGCCGTGCAGCCCTGCGCTGCGGGAAAGCGTGATGAGGTATGCAGCAACGGCTTTTTGTTAATCCAGTCAAACTGCGCCTGCACCGCCTGCTTGTGCCGCAGGCTGTAGGCGTAATCATAAAGTTTGGGCTGCAGCTCGCGAATGCGCTTTGCCAGCGCGATGGTGGCGTATACGTCAGACAGGGCATCGTGCGCGCTTTCATGATTCAACCCGTTCGCAGCCGATAAATCTTCCAGCTTGAAACTGGGCGAACCATCTGGGTGTTTTGGCCACACCATGCCCTCGGGGCGCAGCGCGTACATCATGCGCACCACGTCGATTAAATCCCAGCGGGAATTACCGTTTTTCCACTCCCGCTCGTAGGGATCGTAAAAATTGCGAAACAAGGTATAGCGCGTTACCTCGTCATCAAAACGCAAGCTGTTATAGCCCACGCCACAGGTGCCGGGCACGCTGAATTCCTGGTGGATGCGGGCAATAAATTCGGGCTCGCTTACGCCCTCTTGCGCCGCGTGCTGGGGCGTAATGCCGGTAATTAAACAGGCCTCGGGGCTTGGCAGCAGATCTTCGGTGGGGCGCGCGTAAATCATGAGCGGCTCACCCATAATATTTAACGCCTCATCGGTGCGCACGCCGGCAAATTGTGCCGGGCGATCGGCGGCGGGGTTTGCGCCCCAGGTTTCATAGTCGTGCCAATACAGGCTGTTCATGCGCAAATTCCTTATGTTTTACCGAGCGGGCACTGTGCCAAGGAAGGCTATGATAGCGCAATTAAGTTGATATATACTTCGCCAAATTTCGCCAAACCAACTTAAAAAAATGACTAAATTAGACGCTTTATTCGAAAAAAATAACCGTTGGGCCGAAGCGATAAAGGCCGAAGACCCGGATTTTTTTGCCAAGCTTTCCAACCAGCAAGACCCGGATTACTTGTGGATTGGCTGCTCGGACAGCCGCGTGCCCGCCAACCAGATTGTGGGCATGATGCCCGGTGAATTGTTTGTACACCGCAATGTGGCCAACGTGGTGCTGCACACCGATCTCAACTGCCTGTCTGTCATTCAATACGCCGTAGAAGTGCTGAAGGTAGACCATATCATGGTGGTAGGACACTACGGCTGTGGCGGCGTGGCGGCGTCCTTGCAAAATCAGCAGCTGGGAGTGATAGACCTGTGGATTCGCAACATCCGCGACATCTACTACGCCAACCGCGAGGAAATTGATACGCTGCCCACCCAGCAAGCGCGGGTCGATCGCCTGTGCGAATTAAACGTCATGCAGCAAGTTCAGCAGGTAAGCCGCACCAACGTTGTACAAAACGCCTGGGCCCGCGGCCAGGCGCTTTCGGTGCACGGCTGGATTTACGGCGTGGGCGATGGCCTGCTGAAAAACCTGATAGACCCGATTACCGGTATTGAGCAAATTCCCGAGCAGTACCGCGTGTTTAAAATCGGCCAACCTGTTAAGTAGTTTGGGCTAATCTTCTACCCACACCCGGTCGGCGCCAGTAAACTCTGGCGCCTGCACCGAAAGCACCTTCAGTGGCTCTGCAGATAACACCTTCACGCCATGCACCGCAGCCACCGGCACCTGCACAAAATCACCAGCTGAAATTACAAAGCGCTGATCACCCACCCGCATTTCACCGCGCCCGGCCAATACGTAAATGGTTTCAGTGTGGGTTAAGTGCTTGTGCGGGCGCACCTCATTGGCAATAAAAATCAGAAATTGGCTGGCATTGGCATCTGAGGCCAAAGGCACCACCTCCAGGGGATTCCGGGTGGAAGGAGTGATTGCATGCAGGTTTATGGGTGTGGGCCTTGTAACGGGCGCGGCCTGCTCATCTGCGTAAACAAGCTGTGAAAAACCTGCCCCACTCGCCAGCAGTGCGGCCAAAAGTCGGCCAGCCCAAAACCCTTGCACAGATTTACCGAGCGCCAGTATGTTCATCAACCCTTCCTCACGGTCTAGTAAGCACCACACAGGCTTTGCAATTTACCATGCCCAAGCCCCTAGCGGGCAATTCGCACGGCCGTAATTTCTGCGTAGCCATTGAGCTCGCACCGGCCAGAGGTGTGCACTTGCACCGGCAACTCCTGCGCCATGGCCATGAGTAGGGTGTCGAATATAAAACCTGCGCCGTTGGCGGAGTAATCCTGAAAATAGCTGTGGCCAGATTTACAGCTGTGCGCTTCATCCAAATGCACGCGCAGCACATAGCGACGCTGAGCGGTGGGCTCTAGCGAATGTACAAGTGCCGCCTGCGACCAACCGGCTCTTCCTGCAAGGGCAGGCTCAGCCAACACACAAAGCCCAAAAAACAGCCCGCCAATGAGGCCACTTACGGGCTTATCTATGAATAAATTTCTTGTTGCTGCCCCCATACGGCCTCCCGTTTAGACACTGAGTTATTTTCACAGGCCTGGCAATAGCGTTGCACTCGAACGCACGACCTGCGTCACAATCTCAAACAGCCTAGCAGGGCGAAGCTTACTGGCAGCTGAACAAACGCCTGAAATAAAAACGGCCCACGCCAGGGCGTGGGCCGTTCGGTTTCACACTGAAAACTTAACGCATTGCGCGGGTATAAATACTCAGGGTTTCACAATTTCGTTGTATGAAGGTTCACCCCAACCAACCAGCACGCCGTTTTTAAACACCAGAGGTGTGCACTCGTCTTTGGTGGTAATGCCGTCTTCTTGTTGGCGCTGCGTGCGATAAAACAACACGCGATACTGGCCATCAGCACGGCTATAGCCTTCGCTGAAATCCGGCTTACCCAATTGTTCGCGCACCAGCGCCTCTTGGGTATCAACCACCAGGCTTGAAATAATATCGCGATTTTTAACTTCGCGCTTACCCCAATCGCTGTGGTATTCACCGTCTTTACCCACGTTAATGACACAGGCGCTCAAACCCAGCACCATCACCATGGCCAACATCCGCGTTACGTAGCGCTTAAATTTCATGTAGTTGTGCATTTTATGTAGTTCCCCAATTCACACTGTAAGTTGGCAGCCATAGTACTGCGGCAAATACCTTTACCACAGCCGGCTCAACGCGAATCTCCATCCGTTTAACGCAGCACTTTCGGCTTAACTTAAATCGCAGCTATTCCATCGCATGCTACTTTTCTAACCTAATCACTGAGCTGCAACCATGCCAATGAGGGTGTTGGATGAGTTTACAAGGCGCCGCGCAATTTCTACGCCGGAAATGCCGCGGCACAAACGTACCACCTGACAAAAAAAGACTGATTTACAAGGGTATATGATTGATTCAAGCCCCGCACAAGCAATTAATGCTGCATTCTGCCCACACCTGCGTGCTATTGCGAAACCTTGGCCGCAGGCATCAAGCAAAGCGCGCCAATTGCACGCGCCCCTGTGTCGGCATTTCTGACAACTAACAAAAACTCAACGCAAAGCACGGGCAAAATTCGCCTAATCCTCAGCCTGTGGCGCCGCATTGGAAACTGGTGCGCTTCTTGCTTTAACGCGAGTGCTTGTTAATTTTCTACTAAAGGATGACGAACATGTTTAAAAAAGGAACCCTGGGCCTGTTAATGGCTGCAGCAGTTGGCTTAAGCACACAGGCTAACGCCACCCCCATCGCTATGGGCCAAATTATTGATGGCACCACCTTCGGCAGCAACGATGCATTCCAGTTTTTCAATGCCTCGGATGCCGGTGAGAAAATTGTGTCGCTCACGTGGGATCTAACCCCCATCGCCGCGTTTTTTGACTCAACCAATAGTTCACCAGGTGTAAGCTCAAGCCCGCTTACCTTGGGCTCTGGCGACGCAGTGGGTCACCACTTCCCCACCAACGCGGCACTCGATGGCACCAGCACGCTCACCGTGACCTTTGATCACTTTGATGCCGGCGAAATGTTCAGCTTTGGCGTAGATACCGATTTCTTCAGCAACCCAGATGGCTTTGGCCTGACCGGTGCGCAATTTATCGGTGCAACTGCCACCGCCATTTTCTCGAACGGCATGGCGCGCACGGGCACTTATGTAGCGTCTGATAAGAGCGGTTACGGTTCAATGGTATTCATTGACATTCCCACCAGCGTGCCAGAACCCGGCTCACTGGCCATTCTGGGCCTGGGCTTGATCGGTTTGGGCTTTGCCCGCCGCCAGGCAAAAAAGGCGTAATGCAGCACCCATAAAAAAAGCCCGGCATTGCCGGGCTTTTTTTATGGGTGAGAGATTATTTGACTTCCACCACACCTTCTTCAATTTTTGCCTGCCAGATTTTCGGGCCGGTGAGGTGCACCGATTCGCCGTTGGTATCTACCGCGACGGTAACTGGCATGTCTTCTACTTCAAACTCGTAAATGGCCTCCATGCCAAGTTCCGGGAAGCCCAGCACTTTGGACGACTTAATGGCTTTCGATACGAGGTAGGCAGAACCACCTACAGCCATTAGGTAGACGGCTTTGTTATCGCGTATGGCCTCAATGGCCGCAGGCCCCCGCTCGGCTTTACCAATCATGCCCAGCAAACCTGTTTGCTCGAGCATGGTGCGGGTGAATTTATCCATGCGGGTGGCAGTGGTGGGGCCTGCCGGGCCAACCACTTCATCGCCCACCGGGTCTACCGGGCCCACGTAGTAGATGAAGCGGCCTTTCAGGTCTACCGGGAGCGGCTCGCCTTTGGCAATTAAATCTACCATTTTTTTGTGGGCGGCATCGCGGCCGGTAAGCATTTTGCCAGATAACAAAATGGTTTCACCCGGCGCCCACTGGAGCACATCTTCTTTGGTGACGGTATCCAGGTTTACCCGGCGTACGCTGTCGCCCACTTCCCAGGCAATTTCAGGGTAGTTGTCGAGCGACGGCGGCGTTTGGTGCACGGGGCCTGAGCCATCCAACACAAACTTGGTTAAACGGGTGGCGGCGCAGTTGGGAATAATGGCCACGGGTTTGTTGGCGGCGTGGGTGGGCATGTCTTTCACTTTAATATCGAGCACAGTGGTTAAACCGCCCAGGCCCTGGGCGCCAATGCCCAGCTTGTTCACCTTTTCAAACAGCTCCAAACGCAGCTCTTCAGCGCGATTAGTAGCTCCACGTGCTTGCAGCTCTTGAATGTCGATAGGCTCCAGCAGTGATTCTTTGGCCAGTGCCATGGCTTTATCGGCGGTGCCGCCAATGCCGATGCCCAAAATGCCCGGCGGGCACCAGCCAGCGCCCATTTGCGGTACCACCGAGAGCACCCAGTCCACAATGGAATCCGAGGGGTTCAGCATGGCGAACTTGGTTTTGGCTTCACTACCGCCGCCTTTGGCCACCACGTGCACTTCTACTTTATCGCCCGGCACCACTTTGTAGGTGATCATGGCCGGGGTGTTGTCGCCGGTATTTTTACGGGCGCCGTCTGGGTCTGCCAATACCGAGGCGCGCAGCACGTTATCTGGGTGCTTATAGGCACGGCGCACACCTTCGTTAACCATGTCTTCCACCGACATATCGCCTTGCCACTGCACGTTCATGCCAATTTTCAAAAACACCGAGACAATGCCTGTGTCTTGGCAAATCGGGCGGTGGCCGGTGGCGCACATGCGCGAATTGATCAGTATCTGCGCCATGGCATCTTTCGCGGCCTTGCTCTGCTCGCGCTCGTAGGCTTGATGCACCGCCTGAATGAAATCTTTGGGGTGGTAGTAAGAAATAAATTGCAATGCGTCGGCAACGCTTTCGATCAGGTCATCCTGGCGAATCACGGTCATGTGTCTGCTCTCGTCATGGGCTGGGGTATAGAGGCGAATTCTACACCATGGCAGGCAGCTGAAAAACGCCGGGGGCAAGCAGTGGGCTGCCATACCCCACATCTAGCGAGTGATCTGCAATCACACACAAGTATCAGCACATTTTGGGTTAGAGGCTTATTGCAATCACAAAATATGGGGCTAGACTGGTTAAAGCGACCCAAGAGACGGAGCCCTTATGGCAAGCTCGCCGCCGGTGGTAATGGGTACAACCCGATTACCGGCACCGGCCAATCGCACATCACTCAGGCGTTTCGCTGCAGGTTTGCCCCACTCACCTGCACGCCGCCCCTCCCCCAACCACTTAGCCCGGCAGCCGGCATCAACCACCAACTGCCCCCCACGCCACAAACACAACACAATAAAAACGCCAACCATTGGAGAGCACCATGGCAACGTCTTTGTCACCTTGCCCTTATTGTCACAGCCAGCAATTGCACTTTGTGCACCATTTGCTCACTCACGCCGTGTGCTGCGAACACTGCGGCGCCTGCGGGCCCAGCCAGCGGGAAATTGATGAAGCAGTGCATCTTTGGAATCTGGTGGCCCAGCTGCAGCAGAGCCAGAACCCGGCCCTTGAACGGGCCGGTTAAAGGGCGTTTTAGCGGGCCTGCAGGGCGTTAACCTGCTCTTTGAGGGTAACCAGGTCGCGATTGACCGTTAAGCGGTAGATATCAATCGCTTTAATGGCTTCTTCGTTGGTTTTCAAACGGCCCGAGAGATCATTGCGCAGCTTGTTGAGCTGCTGCTCCATGCCGGAGAGCTTCTCAATCTGGCGGTGCAGGCGATCGAGCTGATCGTCCACAGTGGCTTGGGTTGCGAGCAATTTGCTGTCTACACCCGAGAGCTGCTTTTTCACATCGGCCAGCAGTTTGGCATTGCCGCTGGCGAGCTTTTTCTCCAGGTCACTAATGGCATCTGTATTGGCGGCGATGGCTTTGCGATTGGTATCGTAGGCCACCCCCCACAGCTTTCTGATTTCAGAATCTGCCCACACAAGCTTGGCCTTGAAGGCCTCGGCAGACTCCATCACCTCGCCCTCGGTCATGCTGAGCTGACCCTCAAGCTCGGCAATGCGGCTTTCCAGCTGGCCGCGCATCTCGGCACTTTGCACCTGGGTTTGCTGTAACTGCCATGCGAGGTAACCACTGCCAGCCACGCCGGCAAAGGCCACCAACAGCGCAATGGTGGCCAGGGTTTGGCTGGCCTTGGGTGCCACGGGGCGGCTGCTCGGCTGCGGGCGGGTCGGGCGCGGGTCGGGCGCGCGCGCCGCACCACTGGGCTGAGCCGGGCGGGGCGTAGGCTTGCGTGCCGGCGGCTCGTCTGAATGAGGCGCGCCTAAGGTAGGTTCTTTGCGTTCGTTCATGCGTGGGTTCTCACCCTAAGTTGCGGGATTGGCGGTTGTTTATAACAGGAATAACCGCCAGACAAAAGAATGCCGGGCTAAACCCGGCATCTGACACACAAAACCTGCAGAAATTATGCGAAGTTTTTGTTCACGAAATCCCAGTTAACCAGTGCCCAGAAGGCATCCATGTACTTGGGGCGCGCGTTGCGGTAGTCGATGTAGTAGGCGTGCTCCCACAGATCTACCGTCAGGATGGGGGTTACGCTGTCGTCGGTCAACGGGGTGGCGGCGTTGCTGGTGTTAACAATCGCTACGCTGCCGTCGGCCTTTTTAACCAGCCACGTCCAGGAAGAGCCGAAGTTGGCAACGGCTGAGGCCGTGAACTCTTCTTTGAACTTGTCGAACGAGCCAAAGGCTTTGTTGATGGCCTCGGCCACAGCGCCGGTAGCTGCACCGCCACCGTTGGGGCTCAGGCAGTTCCAGTAGAAGGTGTGGTTCCAAATCTGGGCTGCGTTGTTGAACACGCCGCCGCTGCTGGCTTTTACGATGTCTTCCAGGCTTTTGCCTTCAAACTCGCTGCCGGGAATCATGCCATTTAGCTTGTCCACGTAGGTTTTGTGGTGCTTGCCGTAATGGAACTCCAGAGTTTCTTTGGAAATATGGGGCGCAAGCGCGTCCATTGCATAGGGAAGCGCGGGCAATTCAATAGCCATGTTTATCCACCTTAATATCTTGCTTAGCTTGCGGGTTTACAGTGCCGGCGTACCGGGCACCGATCGTGAGCTTGCTGGGCTTTCTCGGGCAACAGGCCAAAATACACCCATCCGAAAAAGCCGCCGGCCAGTATAACGCCGGGATCGGCCGCTATTTTACGGATTGTGGCCCAAAATAAGAAGGGTATTGGGGCTATCAACCCCATAGAAAGCCTTAAAAACCGGGTGCTATTCATCTTGCCCGAGTGTCGGCTCAACGGGTTTATTGGGCCACTGGGCGAATGCTCCGTATACTCGGCCTGTTTGGTACCACCAAAAACCCATCACTCGATAATACAGAGGATCCAATGAATCCCATTGTTAAATTGATTGCCGGTGCCACCGGCGGCCTGCTGCTAAGCCTGGCCGCACACGCCAACACCGATGCACAAAGCGAAGACGCAAAAGCCGAGGCCTTGTTTGAGACCATCTTTAATGAAGGCGTAGAGCGCAGCCCCATTTACCAGACGTATCTGGGCATGAAAACCAACTACGACCAGTGGGACGATCTCTCGCCCGAGCACGAACAAGAGGGCTACGCACTGGCGCGCGACCAGCTAAAGCGCCTGCGTGCACTGGATAAAAGCAAGCTCAGCGAAGACAACGCCCTGAGCTACCGCCTGATGGAAGACGACCTGGAACAAGACCTCGCCTTCGAGCGCTGGCGGTTGCACAACTACCCGGTGAACCAGATGTTCGGCATGCACTCGATGGTGCCAAGCTTTCTGATCAACCAGCACCGCGTAGATTCAGTGAGCGATGCCGAGGCCTACATTGGCCGCCTGAACAAACTGCCCAAGGTTATGAAACAACTCATTGCCAATCTCGATGAGCGCGCCAAAGCCGGCATTATTGCACCCAAGTTTGTGTTCCCCTACGTGATCAGCGATAGCGAGAACATCCTCAAAGGCGCGCCCTTCTCCAAAGGTGAAGACAGCCCGCTGATGGCGGATTTCCGCAAGAAGGTAAACGCACTCGACATTGACGATGCCGAGAAAGCCAAGCTGATCAAGCGCGGCGAAAAGGCCCTGAAAAAAGGCCTGAAGCCAGCCTACACCCAGCTTGTGGCCTACCTGAAGAAGCTCGAGAAGAAAGCCGACACCCGCGACGGTGCCTGGAAATTCCCGAACGGCGCAGAGTTCTATAATGCGGCGCTCAAAAAAACCACCACCACAGACCTCACCGCCGATGAAATTCACAACATCGGGCTGAAAGAAGTGGCCCGCATCCACGATGAAATGCGCGCCATCATGAAGCAGGTGAAGTTCGATGGCAGCCTGCAGGAATTCTTCGTGTTCATGCGCGACGACCCGCAGTTCTACTACCCCACCACCGATGAAGGCAAAGCCCGCTACCTGAAAGAAGCCACCGCACTTATCGACAACATGAAAGGCCGTTTGGACGAGCTGTTTATCACCAAGCCCAAAGCAGACCTGGTAGTGAAAGCCGTTGAGCCCTTCCGCGAGAAATCCGCCGGCAAGGCCTTCTACCAGCGCCCGGCGCCGAACGGTTCACGCCCTGGCATGTACTACGCCAACCTCTACGACATGAAAGCCATGCCCATCTACCAGATGGAAGCACTGGCCTATCACGAGGGCGTACCTGGCCATCACATGCAGCTTGCCATTTCACAAGAGCTGCAAGGTGTGCCGAAGTTCCGCAAGTACGGCAGCTACACTGCCTACACCGAAGGTTGGGGCCTCTACTCTGAGCTGGTGCCCAAAGAAATGGGCCTGTATGAAGACCCCTACTCGGATTTCGGCCGCTTGGCCATGGAGCTGTGGCGCGCCTGCCGCCTGGTGGTAGATACCGGCATCCACGCGAAGAAGTGGACCCGTGAAGAGGCCATCGACTACCTGGTAACCAACACGCCCAACGCCAAATCCGATAGCGTAAAAGCCATCGAGCGCTACATAGTGATGCCCTCACAGGCCACCGCCTACAAGATCGGCATGATCAAAATTGTAGAGCTGCGTGAAAAAGCCAAGCGCGAGCTGGGCGATAAGTTCGATATTCGCCAATACCACGACGTGGTACTCACCAGCGGCCCTGTGCCATTGACTGTACTGGAAGAGCGCGTAAACGCCTGGATCAAGCGCACCAAAGCGTAATTACCCAACACCCTTGCTGCGGCCCTCGCTGCAGCGCTGTGCCGGGCCCTGCCCGGCATTTTTTTGCCTGCGGTTCAGGTGGCCGGCCGCTCGTGGTAACGCTGCCCACCCTGCACCTGCCGGTAGGCCCGGCCAGGCCTGCCAGATTCCCGCCAACTGCTATTCTTTTGGCTGAATCACAGCGGAATGCACCATGCCTTCATTGTTACCCAACGCCTCCCAACAGCACCTGCAGCGCCGTGCGCAACGGCTCTCCCATGTCATTTACTGGTGCATGGGCGGGTTTATCACAGCCATGGGCCTGAACCTGTGGGTGGGCGTCAACTGGTATACCCAGGCTATTTTTGCACTCACCCTGATTGCGCTTAGCCAGGCCCTGCGCGCCATCAGCGGGCAGCAGGTAGAGCGCGCCTCCACCATTTTGCTTTGGGGAATTACCCTGTGCCTGAGCGCCGTGATTGCGGCCAACTTCGGGCTGCTTGATAAGGGTGTGCTGGGCTTCCCGGCGCTGCTGATATTTGCAGCCCTGTTCAGCAAGCCCCGCCAATTCTGGATTTTGTTCAGCTTTATATTGGCCGTGGTGACACTGCTGGGCATTGCACAGCTGTCTGGCTGGAAGCCCCGCATCACGATGAATGTTACCCTCTCCACACTTGCCAATACCTTTACCATTTTGGCCATCACAGGTTTTAGCGTGCACTTTTTAGCCCGTGACTTGCGCCTGACCCTGAATCAGCTGGCAGAAGAAAACGAAAAGTTCCGTGCCTCCGAGGCCAAGGCCACCTACCTTGCCCAATACGACGCCCTCACAGGCCTGCCCAACCGCACCCTGTGCGAAGATCGCTTCACCACCTCGTTGCTGCGTATCAAACGTCACGGCGGCCAGTGTGCACTGCTCTTTATTGACCTGGATAATTTCAAAACCATCAACGACTCCCTAGGCCACTCCATTGGCGACAAAGTCTTGCAGATGGTGGCTAAAACGCTCAAACGTAGCCTGCGCGAAACCGATACCGCCTGCCGGTTTGGCGGCGATGAATTTATTGTGCTGTTAAACGATGTCAAAAATGCCCGGCAGGTGGAGCGGGTGGCCGCCAAAATTTTGAAAATGCTCACCAAACCCGCACAACTGGACAACCACTACATTCAAACTTCTGCCTCCATTGGCATTGCCATGGCCCCCCAGGACGGCAGCGATTTCGAAAGCTTTTGCAAAAATGCCGACATCGCAATGTATCGCGCCAAAGCCGACGGCAAAAATCTGTACCGCTTTTTTGATGCAGGTATGAACACCTTAAGCGATGAACGCTTTGTGCTCATCAAAGACCTGCGCAAGGCCGTGAAAAACGATGAGCTGCGCCTGTACTATCAACCCAAAGTCGATTTACGCACCGGCAAACTGGTTGGCGCCGAGGCGCTCATCCGCTGGCAACACCCCGAGCGCGGGCTAATGACACCCGTTGATTTTATTGAGCTGGCAGAGGAAACCGGGCTGATTGTGGAAATTGGCAATTGGGTGCTGCGCGAGGCCTGCCGGCAGTGCAAGCAGTGGCACTTGGCCGGCCACTCCAATCTGGAAATTGCGGTGAACCTGTCGCCTGTGCAATTTACCCGCGGCACACTGGAAAAAGAAGTGGTGCGCGCACTCAGTGAGGCAGCCCTTGAAGGCCAGCACCTGGAGCTTGAGCTGACCGAATCGCTACTGCTCAGCGATGCCGAAAACGTACGCGCCCAGATTGCCGACCTGCGCCTTCACGGTGTCAGTTTTTCTATCGACGATTTTGGCACCGGCTATTCCAACCTGGGCTACCTCAGTAAATTTGATTTGGAAGCACTGAAGATTGACCAATCTTTTGTGCGCAAAATGTTGGATTCCAAGCAAGACCTCAACATTATTATTGCCATTATCAATATTGCACAAAGCCTGGGGTTAGCCACGGTGGCCGAAGGCGTGGAAGATGCGCTGGCGCTGGCGCGCTTGCAGGAGCTGGGATGCGATTTGGGCCAAGGCTATTTTTGGTCTAAGCCGCTCGCCTGCGACGAATTTGAGCAATTGATGAGTGAATTCAGCTAAAGCAAATGCGGTGGCATCACGGCCACAACGCGCTCGGCACCGTAAAAAATCAATAAATTTCCGTCCAGCAATGGCCGCCAGCACGCCACCCATCACCAGCACAGCCACCAGCTCAATAAGCGTAAAACCCTGTGCAACTAAAGGCATCGCACTGAGGTGCTGCACCCTGCTACTGCAACCGGCAGGCTTAGGCACGGGCAAGATTGGTTCTTTTTTCTACATTCATAAGTAGTAATATAGCCCAGAACATTTTTGAGCCAGTGCTATGACAGAACCCACCCGCTTGATTATCGGTATTTCCGGCGCCTCGGGCGTGATTTACGGCGTGCGCCTGCTGGAGCTCTTAAAGCCCACCGCTATTGAAACCCACCTGGTAATGAGCAAGGCCGCCGAGCTGACCCTGAGCTATGAAACCCAATATAAAGCTGAACAGGTCAAGGCGCTGGCCGATGTGGTGCACTCACCCAAAAATATAGGGGCGTCTATCGCCAGCGGCAGCTTTAAAACCGCAGGCATGATTGTGGCGCCATGTTCCATAAAAAGCATGGGCGAAATCGCCACGGGCATCACCAGCAGTTTGCTTTCGCGCGCGGCCGATGTAGTGCTCAAAGAGCGCCGCAAACTTGTGCTGATGGTGCGCGAAACGCCCCTGCACACAGGCCACCTGCGCACCATGACCAGCCTATCGGAAATGGGCGCCATCATCGCGCCGCCGGTGCCTGCCTTTTACGCCCGCCCGGCAGATTTGCAGGCCATGGTTGATCACAGCCTCGCGCGGGTGCTGGATTTGTACGACATTGCGGTTCATGGACTCGTGCGCTGGACAGGTGATCCAATTGCACCCAAATAAACAGTAACCGCACCAAGGAAACTTCATGAGCGAGTATTTGATCTGGGAATGCCTGGTTTGTGGCTTTATTTACGACGAGGCCGAAGGCTGGCCCGATGACGGCATTGCCCCTGGCACTCGCTGGGCCGACGTACCCGACGACTGGTTTTGCCCCGATTGCGGAGTAGGCAAAGAAGACTTCGAAATGCGCGCGCGCGGCCCCAGCGAGCAACAGTCCAGCACAACAGCGGCTGCG
Organism: Simiduia sp. 21SJ11W-1; assembly: GCF_024138675.1. Taxonomy (NCBI): domain Bacteria; kingdom Pseudomonadati; phylum Pseudomonadota; class Gammaproteobacteria; order Cellvibrionales; family Cellvibrionaceae; genus Simiduia; species Simiduia sp. 21SJ11W-1. The sequence continues at coordinate 3,192,124 of NZ_CP090959.1, forward strand.
CCACTCGCGAGCGCACCGCTAATCATTTTGGGCACGGGCCTGGCCGGCTATAACTTGGCGCGCGAATGGCGCAAGCTTGATGAGAAAACCCCGCTATTGATGATCACCGCCGACGACGGCGCCTTTTACTCCAAGCCCCTGCTTTCTACGGGCTTCGCCAAGGGCCAAACGCCTGAGCAAATGGTGAGCAGCAGTGCATCGGCAATGGCCGAACAACTCAACGCGGAAATCATCACCCATACCCGGGTGGGCGCCATCGACACCCACGCCCAAACGGTGACCGCCAACGGCCAAACCTACCCCTACAGCCAGCTGGTGCTGGCGCTCGGCAGCGAGGCCATTACCCCGCCCATGGCAGGCGCGAGCACTGAGCGCGTGTTTACCGTGAACGACCTCACCGACTACCGGCGCTTTAAAGAGGCCATTGAAGGTAAGCTGCGCATACTCATTGTGGGCGCGGGCCTGATTGGTTCGGAATACGCCAACGACCTGGCGCAAACCGGGCGCGAGATACACGTGGTAGATCCACTCGCCGCCCCCTTGGGCAGCCTGATGCCCGCCGAGGTTGGGCAAGTCATCCAGCAGGGGCTGGCAGCCCACGGCGTGCAATACCACCTGCAAACCCTGGTGCAATCCTTGGCCGAAACAGGCCAAGGCGTGCGAGCGACCCTCGCCAATGGCGAGCAAATTGAGGCCGACCTAGTGCTCTCGGCCGTGGGCGTGCGCCCGCGCACAGCACTGGCACAGGCCGCCGGTATCACCGTGGGCCGCGGTATCCAAACCGATGCCTACCTCAAGACTTCGGCGTCGAATGTATACGCGCTCGGTGATTGCGCAGAAGTGGCCGGCCATAACTTGCTGTATGTGATGCCGTTGATGCACGCCGCCCGGGCGCTGGCACCCACACTGGCGGGCACCCCCACCGCTGTGCGCTACCCGGCTATGCCTGTGATGGTCAAAACCACCCTGTGCCCGGTGGTGGTAAGCCCCGTTGCATCAGGCCAGGCCGGCAGTTGGCAAATCGAACAAGACGGCCACAACGTCAGGGCGCTGTTTCATAGCCCAGAGGGCGTACTGCAGGGGTTTGCGCTTACGGGCAACTACCTGCGGGAAAAAGAGCCGCTCAACCGGCAGCTGGCGGCCATACTGGAGTAGGTATTTTGGCGCCAAAGCGTTAGACTGCGCAGCCCTGAGCGGGCGCGGATAAGCAGGCCCCGGGTACGCCTTTCATTGCAGGCTCACCCAAGCGCTGCCGCGCCCACCCACGAGCCCGCCGCCAGGGCCGGAATAGACGCAAGAGAGACCAAGGCCCATGAGCACCGAGCCACAACCCTTCGACAGCCTCGCGTTTCGCAACGCACTGGGCAGCTTTCCCACCGGCGTGACCATTGTCACCACCCGCGATGCACAGGGCCTGCCCGTGGGTATGACGGTGAGCAGCTTTAATTCTGTGTCATTGGAGCCGCCGTTGGTGTTGTGGAGCATTGCCAAAACCGCCAACTGCTTTGATGTTTTTGAGCGCACGAATCACTTTGCCATTCACGTGTTAAAGCAAGAGCAACGCGACCTTTCAGACCTGTTTGGCCGCCCAAGCCCAGACGACAAATTCGGCCAATTGCCGCTCACCAATGGCGTGGCCAACAGCCCTATCTTGCCGGATTTTAACGCCGTGTTTGAATGCACGCTGGAGCACCGCTACAGCGGTGGCGATCACATTATATTGGTGGGGCGCGTACAGCAATTTGCCGTGCATGCCGGCAGCCCGTTGGTGTTTCACGGCGGGCTCTACCGCAACCTCGGCTGAGCGCTAAAGCGTAAAGCGTTTCATTAAATCTGCAAGCGTGTCTGATTGTGCCTGCAACGTTTGGCACAGGCGCTGACAGGCTACAATGTCTTCACCGGTGCTGCGCGAGTGATCGGCAATAGATTGCACATTGCGGTTAATTTCTTCGGTGGCCTGGCTTTGTTCTTCTGTGGCGGTTGCTATCTGGTAGTTCATATCGGAAATCCGGTTTACACCTTCGGTAATACCCAACAGCAACTCACCGGTTTGCCGCACGTGTTGCACACTGGTTTGGGTTTGCTCGCTGCCAGCCATAATAGATTCCACGGTAGCGCGGGCACTGCGATCAAGCCGTGCAATCATGTCATTAATTTCTTCGGTAGATTGCGCTGTGCGCTGGGCAAGCGTGCGTACCTCATCGGCCACCACCGCGAAGCCGCGCCCTTGCTCGCCGGCGCGGGCAGCTTCAATGGCAGCGTTTAAAGCCAATAGATTGGTTTGCTCTGAAATGCCTTTAATCACATCCAGTACGCCAGAGATGGATTTAATGTCTTTGGCGAGCTGTTCTACCCGTTCTACCGATTGGCCCATCACCTGGTTGAGCTGGCCCATATCTTTTACTGTGCCCTCAACCTTGGCTTTGCCATCGCCGGCGGTTTGGTGAGCTGTGCGCGAGGCCTCGGCGGCGTCGGCGGCGTTGCGCGCAATTTCGTTAACGGTTGCACCCATTTCATTTACCGCCGTGGCAACCATGTCGGTATTGAGTTGCTGCTGTTCTGTGCGCCCGGCCGCTTGCGAAATATATTGATTTACCGATTGCGACGCCTTGGCCACCGCGTGGCTTGACTGCACAATCTGCGCGCACAAGGTGTGCAATTGCTCAATAAAAACATTGACCTGCCGGGCCAAATCACCAACTTCATCTTTGCGGGTTTCCGGAAGCCTTGCAGTCAAATCGCCATCGCGCTGGGTAATATCTTCCAGCGCCAGAGTAATTTCTACCAAGGGGCGTACAATGCGATTAGCAAGCCATAACACAAGCACCAAAAAAACCACCGCCAATAACAGCGACAAGCCCAGGTTGTGCAAGATGGTGGCCTCAAGCCCCGCGTAGAGCTCTGCCTGCGGAATTTCGGCAACCAAATACCAGTCTGCCGATTGCAATGGAATTGATGCCGCCAAATAGGCTTCACCATCGCGTGTAAAGGTTTGCGTGGCGATATCTTTGGCGCGCACCAAGCCATCGCCATTGGCTTGCAACACGCTCGCCAAAGGCCGGCCAGACAGGCCTGGATCGCGGTGCAATTTAATGTTCCCACTGCGGTCTACCAGATACACCTGCCCGTGCTTGCCAAGCCGGTAGTTGCGCACCAGTTCAGACATAGCCGCAAGCGACTGGCCAACGCCGCCCACACCCTGCACACCGCGGGTATCGATTTTGTAGTTGATAAACACCGTGGGCTTACCACTGGCCTCATCCACATCCAGGCTCAATTCATAGGGCCGCCCGCTAGCCAAAAAACGGTAGAACCACTGATCGCGATCCGCCGAGGGCGAAAGGGTTTTAAACAACCCATCGGTATTGAAATAGTGACCCGTGCGCTCTGATACCACATAGGCGGCAATGGCGTCACTGCTGCTGCGCACCCCTTGCAGATAACGCACCAGGCGATCTTGCTTGGCCTTACGGCTGTCTGCAATTTCCGCCGCCGTCAGCTCGCGGGCCACGGGGGCCGATGAGTCATCAAACACGCTGACCTGTGCTTGCGCCGCTGCGCTTTGGCTGCCGGAATTATCAACGGCCACCCCGCGATCTTTTGCCGCATCGTCATAGGCGAGAAAATCCTGCACATAGACATTGTTGGCCACCGCACGGGAGGTCACGATGGCCGATTGTAAATCCAGCTCAATGCCGTTGCGCACTTCGCGCAAGGATGCCGGCAACTCGGTGCCCATCAAGCGCTCGTCAATTAGGTTGCGGATGCTGACATTAAAAATGCTGGTGCTAACTAACAGTGGCAACAAAAGTGCTGCCGCCATACTGATTAACAACTGCTGTTTCAGGCCGATATTCATTAGACACCTTCGCTGGCACATTCAGCGCCTTGCCGGAACTTCACTCTTGGGTCACAGCACAGCCCCACAGCAGCAGCTTGTTTCCGGCCGTTCAACCACTAGAGAGTTGAACTACAGTTATAGCTGATAATGCCGGGTTAAGCGCACTTGCCCAGAACGCCGATTTCGCCAATATGACCAAAGCCCCATGTTCAGAATCGCGCTAGCGGCACTGCTGCTCAGTGCCACCGTAGAGGCCGGCGGGCCCGGCTTTACCCTGGGTACCGAGGCCGTCGGCTATAGCCCCCACTACCACTGGGGCTCTGGGCCAGCCCCCGAATATGCAGGCTTTGCACGGGAGCTATTCGACGCCTTTGCCAGCCAGGAAAACCTGCAGCTGCACTACTTGCCCTTGCCGGTCAAACGCTTGTATCAGCAATTTTTGCGCACAGGTGGGTTGGATTTCAAATACCCAGACAGCCCCGAATGGCAAGCCCCCCTGCGCGCGGGGCTCAGCATCACCTATAGCCGGCCTGCCGCACACTATATCGACGGAATCATCAGCCTTAATCAACAACCGCCACTTAAACGATTGGGCACCATTCGCGGCTTTAACCCCACGCCCTATTTGCACGCCATTCACAATGGCGATATTGCAATAAGCGAATTCACCCGGGTCACCGACCTGCTACAGGCACTGCTGCACCAACGCATTGACGGCGCCTACTTAAATATTGATGTGGGTATGTACCAAGCCAGCGGCCAACTTGGCGCGGGTGCGCGCGTGTGTTTTAACACGCAGCTGCCGTTTGTAAGCGGCGGCTACCGGTTAGCCACCCGGAAGCACCCCGAAGTGATCGCGGCATTTGACCGGTTTTTACAAACCAATGCCACACGCATTGCCGCCATGAAGCAGCGCCACGGTGTACAGTTGGCCGCCATAGACCTGAACAACGTAAAAACCCGGCATCGGCACCGCTGCCAACCAAAACCTGCACAAACCATTCTATCAACGGATAAATAAGTAAAACCATGCGAGAAAAGTGGCGCCATAAATCTTTGCCAATAAATTGCTGCCAATAAAAACAGATACGGCATGCATCGCACGCCGAACCGAACTAGAAACTAGAAACTAGAAACTAGAAACTAGAAACTAGAAACTAGAAACTAGAAACTAGAAACTAGAAACTAGAAACTGGATTCTCAAAACAGACCTGTGTCCATATCGCCACAGCTGCTGACACAACCATACACAATGCGGTATATGCCGCAAAGCTCTGACCCCTGCACCGGCCACGGCTCGTGTATACTGGCGCCTCAGCCAAGGAATTTACCGTGTCACTGGAATCTATCACCCACAATATCGATACCCAGCTCAAAGCCCTCGAGCAAACACTGCACAGCTGCGAGCAGCAACTGGCCGAGTGCGATCAAGAGCGACAGCCGTTTTTAGAGCGCGAGATTGCCGCCCTTAAAACCACCCGGGGTAAATTGATAAAGTCGCGCGCCTTGGCCATTCAGGCCCACGAGCTGCGCCAACAAGCGGAACACCCGCCAATAGCAGCGGCTGGCAATCGCTGGCTGTGGCGCTCGGCGCTGATTTTGGTTTTTGCCCTTATTGGCGCACTCGCCACCCTGACCTTTTTGTAATTCAACCCATTTGTCTGGCCTCCCGTCGCCTTGTCGCTTTGGGAATAGCGACCTGTCGCCCGCTGAATAGTTGGCCCACCCATGCTCAGCTATAGTCGGCGCCGGCAAGGGCTTTAGCCGCTTGCCAGACAATAACAAGACATCACGCTATTAACAGGAGAGACGAATGAACAACACGCTCGTGAAAAAGCCACTGGTTGCCGCACTGGCCACCCTGGCACTCAGCGCCGGCAACGGCTATGCACAGGTTCTGGAAGAGGTTGTGGTTACCGCGCAAAAGCGCCCGCAAAGCCTGCAGGATGTGCCCGTATCTATTAATGCCGTGGGTGGCGACAAGTTGGCCGAGGGCAACCTTACCAAGATGGAAGACGTGACCGCCTACGTACCCAACCTGTCTATGAGTGAAACCGGCATCGGTACCCAGATTTTTATTCGCGGCATTGGCTCTGGCATTAACCAGGGTTTTGAGCAATCGGTAGGCACCTATGTAGACGGCATCTACTACGGCCGCGCCCAGCTGAGTCGCGCGCCCTTTATGGACCTTGAGCGCATTGAAGTACTGCGCGGGCCACAGGGCATTTTGTTTGGTAAAAACTCCATTGCCGGTGCTATCAACATGACCACCGCCAAGCCCACCGAAGAGCTTGAGCTGAAGGCAGGCATTGTGTACGAGCCGCGCTTTAACCAGCGTGAAGTGAACCTGGTAGCCTCTGGCCCCTTAAACGACACAGTGCGCGCGCGCCTGGCTGTGCGCGGTTACAGCGACGCCGGCTACATGGAAAACGAATTGCAAGACCGCGACGAACCAAGCCGTGAAGAGCGCGCGATTCGCGGCACCATCGCGTGGGACGCCACCGAAAACCTGGAGCTGATTCTCAAGGCCGAGCGCGACACCTTTGATGTAAAAGGCCGCCAGATTGAAATCGTAAAAGAGCTGCCCCGCGGCGATGGTGTGCAGTACGGCCAGATTCTGGCCCAGCTCACAGGCGACGCCCGCCTGATGGACAACGAGCAGGATTATGTGCGCCAATCAGACAGCCCGGAGTTTTCTGAAAACACCGTAGACAACGTGACCTTCACCGCCAACTACGACACCGACATAGGTACCCTTACCTCTGTAACCGGCTGGGCAGGCTACGAGTTTTCCGAAAATTGCGACTGCGACTTTACCGGTGCCGACGTATTCAGCATCGCCATGAACGAAGAATACCGCCAGTTCAGCCAGGAGCTGCGCCTGGTATCACCCGGTGGTGAAACCGTAGATTGGATTGCCGGCGTGTTCTACCAAAGCAACGAGCTGGATTTTAAAGAGGCTACCAGCTTCTCTGAAACCTCCATTCTTGGCCTGCTAGACCCGCAACTGGCGCTGATTCAAGGCATTACCGTACCGCGGGATTACGAGCAAGATGCCACCGCTGCCGCCGTATTCGCACAGGCCACCTGGAACATCAATGAAGCCTGGGCTCTCACCGCCGGCGGCCGCTACACCCACGAAACCAAAGAGGGCTCACGCACCATGCGCACCCTCAATGCCGCCACCGGCACGGCAGACCCTATTGCCGCATTCGTGGTGAAGCAAGCCTTCAATGTGGATACCGAAGAGCTGCAGGTAATGGTGCCCAACGCGCCTGGCCACAACCTGGCGGGCGATCGTGACGAAACCTCATTCACGCCGTCTGTCTCTGTGCAGTACATCGCCAGCGACGATGTCATGTTCTACGCCAGCGGTTCTACCGGTTTTAAATCTGGCGGTTTTGATGCGCGCGCCAACCAAGTGGAATCCTTCGAGTTTGATCGCGAAGAGGCCACCACCTACGAGCTGGGTACCAAAACCCGCCTGTGGGATGACCGCGCAGAATTGAACGCTGCCATTTTCCACACCACCTACAAAGATCTGCAAACCTCACAGTTTGATGGCATCTTGGGCTTTGTGGTTGGCAATGCGAAAAAAGCCGAAGTAAAAGGTGTTGAGCTTGATGGCCGCTTGGCCCTGCCCTACAACCTGATGCTCACGGCCGCCATCGGCTACCTGGATTTCGAGTACAAGGATTTTGATAGCGGCAACTGCTACCACGATCAACCCAACCAGGCACCGGGCGGCATTTGCGATTACACCGGCAAGCCAAGCCAGTACACGCCAAACTGGAGCGGCTCAACCTCACTTGAGCACACCTACGATTTCAGCGAGCTGCAATTGCGCACCACGCTGGACGTAACCTACCAGGGCAAGCAGTTCATTCACCCGAACCTGGACCCACGCTGGGAGTACACACCCGGCGCGAAAGTGAATGGCCGCATTGCACTGGAAGCCGACCAATGGACACTGGCACTGGTGGGTAAGAACCTGACTGATCGCGATACCCTGACCTACACCAACACCGCGCCACTGTCGGCTTCAACTTTTATGACACCTGCCTACTACGGCTTTGTGGAGCGTCCGCGCACCATCGCCCTGCAGGCGGATTACCGCTACTAAACACAGCGGTTTTGCACATCGGGTGAATGGCTCTTCGATTCACCCGCCGCTTGTACAGGAGGTACACCCGCTGCGCCGGCAAGATGCCACTGGCAGCCTCTACGCATAGCTGCAGTAGAAACCTTCAAGCCCCCATTTGGGGGCTTTTTTATGGGTGCACACTTTTCTCTCAATGCACCAACGCACCTGCCAATAGCGAGTGACACTCAAGGGCCTTGCCAAATTGGGCCAACGCAAAGGTTTGGTGGCATTTTTGTGTACACTTACACGCTGGCACTCACGTAAATGAGGCATTGCATTGACCATCAACATCCGCCCCGAAAAGCCTTGCGACATCAGCGCAATTTTTCACCTTACCCGCGCAGCCTTCGCGACCGTTGCACATTCCAATCAGGCAGAGCCATTTATTGTGGACGCCTTAAGAGCGACCAAAGCGCTCACCCTCTCGCTGGTGGCAGAAGACGCAGGCACGCTCCTGGGCCATGTGGCTGTTTCGCAGGTTACATTTGAGCCGAAAAATATGGAGCCGAAAACTGTTGAGCCGAAAACTGTTGAGCCGACTACAGCGGCCTCAACAAGCGAGCCAAATGGCGCACCCAACTGGTTCGGGCTGGGGCCACTTTCGGTATTGCCACAACATCAGAACCAAGGCGTGGGCAGCGCATTAATGCACGCAGCCCTTGGCTCACTTAAGCAACAAGGCGCAGCCGGTTGCGTACTCTTGGGGGAACCCGCCTTTTATCAGCGTTTTGGATTTGCACCAGCGCCAGACCTTAGCCCAGCCAACCTGCCGGGCGAATATTTTATGGCGCTTAAATGGGCGGCCCACTACCCCCAAGGGCGCGTGAGTTATCACCCGGCGTTCAATACAACCGCAGATTAATTGCCATGGCATCCATTATTTCCCACATCGCCGTGCCCATTTGTGCAAGGCTACTGGGCGGCCCAACCCAGGTGCCGCGCAGGCTGTTTTTGTTGGCGCTGCTTGCCTCAATACTGCCCGATGCCGACGTTATCGCTTTCAAATTCGGCATCCCCTACGCCTCGGATTACGGCCACCGGGGCTTTACCCACTCCATTGCCTTTGCCCTGGTACTGGCGGCTGTGTGCGCCGCCTGTTTTCGGGCTCTGCAAGCGCGGCCGGCGGTGATTTTTAGTGTCATTTTTGTGTCGTGTTTATCCCACGCGCTGCTGGATGCGCTCACCAATGGTGGCCTGGGCGTGGCGCTATTCTGGCCGCTGGATTCTGCACGCATCTTCTTGCCTTGGGTGCCTATTGAAGTGTCTCCCATTGGCGTAACACGCTTTTTTACCGAGCGCGGCCTACTGGTGCTTTGGTCTGAGGCAAAAATAATCTGGCTGCCGTGCGCGCTCACTGTAGCCATAGGCTTATGGCTAAAGCGTAGAGTACGAAAAGGCGGGCCCGAAATTGCGCCCATACGCAAATAGGTGCATCGGGCCATCCACCAAAGCCTTCGCTATACTGCACTACACTTTTAACACCCAAAGCCCAACACTTTTCTCTGCAAGGAGCACCCATGGAACTTGGCGCATTTTCCGTTAGCCTCAGTGTAAAAAACCTGGCGCAATCCAAAACCTTTTACGAAACGCTAGGGTTTCGCCCCTGCGGCGGCAATGAATCACAGAATTGGCTGATATTGCGCCAGGGCGATACCGTGATCGGCTTGTTCCAGGGCATGTTCGAAAACAACATACTCACCTTTAACCCCGGCTGGGATCAGCAATCAAAGCCCGTAGGTGCATTTACCGATGTGCGCGAAATTCAGCAGGCGCTCAAAGCCCGCAACATTCCCCTGCTAAGCGAGGCCGATGAAACAAGCCAAGGCCCTGCCAATCTCATGCTGGTAGACCCGGATGGCAATACCATTCTTATTGATCAGCATGTGTAGCAAATAGCGAAGCAGCCCCGTTAGGCAAACTCATCAACACGGGTGCCCAGGTAATCCTGCTCCAATACCACACTGAAACGGCGATGGGCGCGCGTGCCACGCCGTGGGCCACGGCGCTCCCGCGAGGCAGTGGGCAGCTTGCAGGCATTGGCTGCGGGTTCAGTTTTGAGATGCGGGCGCAGCTGGTCGTAGGCTTGGCACAAGCGCAAAAAATCGTCGCTCGGGCGGCCGCCCGTTCGATCTGGATGATGCTGCATGGCAAGGCGGCGGTACTGGCGTTTCACCACATCCGCATTGGCGCCTTCCGGTAACCCTAAGATGGAATAATATTTTTTTAACATACGGCGCGTCACATGGGCTTGGCCCAAGGCGCGCGCAGTCTAAATTGGCACTGTCGTCTAAATCAACATCATTATTGGCCTTTTGTGCAATGTGATAACTGGCGCAAATCCAGCCAGAAAAGGAGGCCCCATGCCCTTAGATGCCGAACGCTTTGTTGTAGCCCAGGCCGACATTTACCCAACCGCACTTGCCGAGCTGCGCGCCGGGCACAAGCGAAGCCATTGGATGTGGTTTATCTTCCCGCAGCTTGCAGGCCTAGGGCGCAGCCAAACCGCGCAACACTATGCCCTTGCCGATATACACGCAGCGCGCGCCTACCTCGCGCACCCACTGCTGGGGCCCAGGCTGCTCAGCTGTTGCGAGGCCCTGATGCCGCACACTGCGCCCATAGGCGCGATTCTTGGCCCGCCAGACGATCTTAAGCTTCGCTCTTGCCTCACCCTGTTTAACGCACTGCCCGGCCCCCACCCCCACTTCAGCCGATTGTTGACACGCTTTTACCAAAGTGTGCCCTGCCCAATGACGCAGGCGCTCCTGGCCACCCCCTGAAATGACCCGCGGGTTCTGCCCCTTTTGTGGCAGGAAAACACTCGCTACCATGTGACTCGAATCCAAACCCGCGTCACAAATTAGGAACAATTGTGCAATTTTCTAGTTATGGCAACTGGGTTAAACCCATCCCGCAACTGCTGCGTCGCTACGGTGCAGACGGCGACGCCCTGCTGACTGAACTCGGCATAGAGTGCCAACCAGACCAACGCATACCCGTGGAAAAAACCGCCGCCGCCTGGCGCCGCGCGGCAGAAACCATCGGCGAGCCGGCCATCGGTTTGTTGGCAGCAGAGGCAGCCCAACCGGCCAGTTGGGGCGAGCTGGGCTTAGCGGTGATGTGTTCGGAAAGTTTGGCGCACGCCATTGCGCTGCTACTGAAATACCCCGCGTTTATCAGCGATTCCATTCACATCAGCACCCACGTGCGAGGCGATGAATACGTTCTGGAAGTGGTGCCCGCCACACCTCAATTGCCCGGTGTGGAATCGCTGGAGTTTGGTATGGCCACGGGCTTTCAGTTATTGCGCGCAATTTTCCCCGGCAAACTTGCCTTGCGTTCGCTCGCGCTCACCCGCACAGACGAGACAGACCTCGCGCCCTATCGCGACTTTTATGGTTGCAGCAGTGTCACTACCAAAAGCCCCATTGCGCGCCAGGTGTACGCGCTGGCCGACATTCATCAACCCCTGCCCTTTGCCAATGAAACTCTGGTTCGCCATCACGAAGCGTTGCTGCAACAGCAGCTTGTGCGCAGCCAGCCCCAGGCGCCGGATCTCATTCGGCAAACCCTCAACGCCATTCGCTTACAAATGGCCGCAGGCGACCTGGATCAAACTGTGATTGCCCGGCAGTTGAATATGTCGCCGCGCCATTTGCAACGCAAACTGAAAGCGCGCGAGCTGCGTTTTACAGATTTGGTAGATCAGGTTCGGCGAGACCACGCGCTGAACTTACTGCGCGATGGCCAGCGCTCGCTCACCGAAATTGCGCACCTGTTGGGATTTTCTGATCACAGTAATTTTACCCGTGCTTTCAAGCGCTGGTTTGGCAAACCGCCTACTCAATATTTGTCGTAATCAGCGGCTGTTATCGGCTATACATTGCGACGCAGCAGCGCCTGCATGTGTAGAGCACCCGCGCCCTTGTGCTAACCTCAAATCACTCAAGCCCACCTGCCAATCACACCACAACACAGCCAGGAGCCCGCTATGCGCCGTGCCATTTTGCTAGTTTCAGTGTTCACCGTATTAAGTTGCTCAAAGGCGCCGCAGCCTGCAGCGCCGGTGGTGCAACCTGCCAAAGTGATCACCGTGCAAAGCCCCAGCGCCATCAACCGCGAACTGCCTGGTGTAGTGCGGGCTTCCCAGCGGGTAGATCTGGCGTTTCAGGTACCCGGGCGATTGGTGCAATTTAATCTGAAAGAAGGCCAAATGGTGCGCGCAGGCCAAGTGCTCGCCAAACTTGATGCGGCCGACTACCAAAGCAACGTGGACGCTGCCCGCGCAGATCGCGATCAGGCCAAAGCCAACTACGACCGCGCACAGGAGTTGATTGCCAAAGATTTCATTTCAAAAATGGATTTCGACAAACTGAAAGCCGGCTTTGAAATTGCCAACTCAAACCTTGATCGCGCTGAAAAAGCCTTGAACGACACCCACCTGGTGGCACCCTTTACCGGCGTAGTTGCCAGAAAGTACGTAGATAACTACGCAGAGGTACAGGCCAAGCAACCCATTTTAAGCCTGCAAGATAAAGACAACCTGGAAATTGTGGTAAATATTTCCGAGTCTATTCTGGCGCGCTCAAGCCAGCCGCAGGCCATAGAAATCAGCGCACATTTTGATGCACTGCCCGGCAAAGAATTCCCGCTGTTTGTTAAGGAGTTCACCACCGAGGCAGACCCACAAACCCAAACCTTCAAATATGTGTTGGGCATTAACGGGCGCGGCGATGCCAACCTGCTACCCGGCATGACCGCCAGCGTGCGCGCAAAGAAACCGGCCGCAGCCTCTGGCAACCTGCTGACGATTCCTTTGCAGGCCGTGACCCTGGGTCCAAACAAAAGCCATGTGGTGTGGCGGCTTGATGAACAAAACCGCGTGCATCGCCAGGCGGTGATTCTTGGCGACCCGGTGGGCAGCAAAAGCATCACGTTGCTGAACGGCTTAAAAGCGGGAGACGTGATTGTGATAGCGGGGCTCGGCGCACTGACCGAGGGGCTTGAGGTTAAGCCTGTCACCGAGGTGCGCTACTGATGAACATTGCCGAGTGGTCTATTAAAAACAGCACCATCACCTGGGTGATGATGGCCATACTGCTGGTGGTGGGCATGCTCGCCTTCAACAAACTGAGCCGCCTTGAAGACCCGGAGTTCACCATTAAAGAGGCCATGATTATCACCCCCTACCCGGGCGCGAGCGCCGCCGAGGTAGAAGTTGAGGTGAGCGATTTAATTGAGCGCGCAGCACAACAGCTTGGCCAGCTGTATTTTGTGGAATCCCACTCCTACCGCAATAAATCCATTGTTAAAGTAAAAATTAAAGACCAGTACGACAAACAAAGCCTGCCACAGGTGTGGGACGAGCTGCGCCGAAAAATTCACGACGTGCAGCAACAATTGCCACCCGGCGCCGGGCCATCGCTCATCAACGACGACTTCGGCGATGTGTACGGAGTGTACCTTGCGCTTACCGGCGATGGTTACAGCCAGAAAGATCTCTTTGAGTTTGCAAAGTTTTTACGCCGCGAACTACTGCTGGTGCAAGATATTAAAAAAATCACCTTTTTCGGTGCACCCCAAGAGGTGATTTACGTTGAAATGGAGCGCGACAAAATGTCGGCGCTGGGCATTGCACCTGAAGATATTTACCGCGCACTGGGCGCCAAAAACACTGCCGAAGCCGCAGGCTACATGACCGTCGGCGAGCGCCGGCTGGCGCTGAACCCCACGGGCGAATTTACCTCGGAACAACAATTTGCCAACTTGCTGGTCAATAGCCGGTCACAAAACCACAAGCCGGTGGCCCTGGGCGATGTAGCGACCATCGAGCGCGGCCTGCAAGACCCACCCACTAACTTGCTGCGCTTTAATGGCGAACCGGCCATTGGGCTTGCTATTTCCACAGCCCACGGCGGCAACGTGGTTACCATGGGCGAAGGCCTCTACGCCAAGGTGGATGAACTAAAGAGCCAGATACCCATTGGCATGCAAATGAACGTGGTATCTATGCAATCAGACAGTGTCACCCAAGCCATTGATAACTTCTTGGTGAGTTTGATTCAAGCGGTGGTGATTGTGATAGTGGTGCTGCTGTTTTTCATGGGGCTGCGCAGCGGGCTCATTATTGGCACGGTACTGGCAGTCACCATTACCGGCACATTTATTTTCATGAGCCTGCTGGACATCACCCTTGAGCGCATTTCGCTCGGCGCGCTGATTATCGCGCTGGGCATGCTGGTTGACAACGCCATTGTGGTGACCGATGGCATGCGCGTGCGCATGCAACAAGGTGAAGATGCATTGGTGGCCGCGCGCAAAGTGGTAAACCAAACTGCCCTGCCACTGCTGGGGGCCACGGCCGTGGCAATTGCCGCCTTCGCCGCCATCGGCACCTCTAAAGATGCCACCGGCGAATACACCCGCTCGCTTTTTAGCGTGATATTTATATCGCTTGCCATGAGCTGGTTTACCGCTGTAACCATCACGCCCTTGTTGTGCCAGCGATTTTTGCCTCGCACGGCACAAGGCCGTGCCGATGAGCCCTACCAGAGTAACCTTTACGTGCGCTATCGCGCGTTTTTAACCGCCGCCATTGAAAAACGCGCGTTAACCCTGGGCGTAACTGCCGTGGTATTTTGCTGCGCACTGGCGGGCTTTGGCTTTGTAAAACAAAGCTTCTTCCCCGATTCCACCCGCCCGCAACTCATGGTGGATGTGTGGTACCCAGAGGGCACGCACATATTGGAAGTCGATAGAAAAATCAGCGCCTTCAGCCAGGCGCTGCAAAAATACCAAGGTGTCACTCACGTTACCACCCAAATTGGCGGGCGCTCGCCGCGCTTTTTACTTACCTACCAACCCGAGTTGCCCAACGAGCATTTCGGCCGCCTGCTGGTAGATGTGAGCGACTACCGTTTACTCAACAGCCTGAGCCAAACCCTGCAGCAGGATCTGGAACATCTGCAACCGGAAGCTCAAGTGAATGTCAGGCAGTTTGTGTTGGGCCCGGCCACCGGCGGAAAAATCCAGCTGCGTATTTCGGGGCCCGATCATGACACCCTGCGCGCACTTGGCGAGCGGGTAATGACAGTGTTGCGCGCACACCCGAATGTAAAAGGCATTCGCAACGAATGGGGGGAGCCAGTACAGGTATTGCGGCCGGTTATCTCAGACACCTTGGCCGGCCAACTGGGCGTTACCCGGCCAGACATAGCACGCGCCACGGCCCACGCTGTTGAAGGCGTGCGCGCAGGTGTTTACCGCGAGCGCGATGAGCTGTTGCCCATTATCGCCAGAGCCCCCGAAGCCGAGCGCCGCAGCCTGGAAAATCTGGATCAGGTGCCATTGTGGAGCCCCATTGCCGGGCGCATGGTGCCGCTCGGCCAGGCGGTTACCCAGTTTGAGCTGGATTTTGAGAACCCGCACATTGGCCGTATGGATCGCGTGAGCATGCTGCGTATTCATTTCGATCAGCGCAGCGGATTGTCTTCGGAGTTGCTGGCAGAAGTGAAAGCGGAAATAGAACAGGCCGTGGGGGTAGACTTGCACCAGTATTTACAAAAGCCCGCGTCCGAAAAAATCGCGCACACCGCACACACCCTGCCCATCAAATACCGTGACCGGCTGCCACTGAAAGACATGCCCGGCTACTTTGTGGCCTGGGGCGGTGAAAACGAAGACTCCGTGAAAGGCGCCTCGGCCATTGTGGGTGCTATCCCGATGTTTTTTGGTTTGATGGTGTTCATTGTCATTTGCCTGTTTAACTCACTGCGTAAAACAGCGGTTATCTGGCTGGTGGTACCTTTGGCAATTGTCGGCGTAACCCTGGGCCTTTTGTTATTTCAACAGCCCTTTGGTTTTATGGCGCTTCTGGGCTTTATGAGCCTTGCAGGCATGTTGATTAAAAACGCCATTGTGTTGGTAGATCAAATAGACGAAGAATTAAAAAGCGGCATGAATGGCGTAGATGCAGTGGTGGCCTCGGGCGTTAGCCGGTTAATCCCCGTGGCCATGGCGGCGGCCACCACCATTCTGGGTATGGTGCCACTACTTACCGATGCGTTTTTTGTGTCTATGGCGGTCACCATCATGTTCGGCCTGGGTTTTGCCACGGTGCTTACACTGGTGGTTGTGCCGGTACTTTATGCCACACTGTTTGGCTTTAAAGCTGCACCAAACAATGCCTGAGTACAATAAAGAGCAATGGCACGCCACCGGTGCGCCATTGTTTGAAGCCCTATATCAGTTAGGTGTTTCCAACACCTGTAACCAAATGCATCTAACCGCAGGCAAGGCATCAACGCTTGCCAAACAGCACACAAAAATAAACCCGGTATGGCTTTCAGGCCACCGGGTTTATTTTTGTGATCAGGCGTTATGATCAGAGCCTTATAAGCGCCAGGCCTTGGGCCACAGCGCGGGATAAAGCCCCTTACTTAACAATAGTGACGGGGTAAACCGCAGATTTTTTGCCCTTGGGGTTTAGCGCCTGCATCTCAGGCACCATTTTGGTCAGGCTTTTTTCACGATTGCCCGGCGCCGGGTGAGTACTTAAAAACTCCGGGCCGCCACTGCCACCCACCTTGGCCATTTTGCGCCACAGGCTGGCCGCTGCCGCCGGGTCATAGCCCGCGCGGGTGGCAAGCTCCATACCCAACCTGTCTGCTTCCAGCTCTGCAGTGCGGCTATTGGGCAGCTCCAGCGCCAGCTTGGCGGCCAATGCAGCACCCGTCAGCGTTAATGCATTGTTATCAGTGGCCGCGCCCGCTGCCACCACGCCCAGGTTAATGGCCATGGCGCGCGACAT
Source organism: Simiduia sp. 21SJ11W-1 (assembly GCF_024138675.1). NCBI lineage: Bacteria > Pseudomonadati > Pseudomonadota > Gammaproteobacteria > Cellvibrionales > Cellvibrionaceae > Simiduia > Simiduia sp. 21SJ11W-1. The sequence goes on from NZ_CP090959.1 coordinate 3,208,918, forward strand.
CCGCTCGGCGGTGTGATTGGCCACCGCGTGGGAGATTTCGTGGCCCATAATTTGTGCCAGTTCGTCATCGGTTAAATCCAGCTTGCTGATAATGCCCGTGTAAATGGCCATGCGCCCGCCGGCCATACACCAGGCGTTAATGGTTTCCATATCGTCAATGATGGCCACACTCCACTCCCAATCGCGGGTATTGGGGTAGGCTGCTACCGCCTCTGTAACCAAGCGCCCGGTAATGGTTTGCACCCGCTCAACGGTGGTTCGATCAGATACCAGTTTGTTTTTCTTGTCGAGCTCGGCCACTGTGCCAAGGTAGGCTTTTTTGGATTCGACAATGGCCGCCTCAGGCGAGATCAGCATCAATTGCGAACGGCCCGTGGGGCTGGTGGTACAGGCGCTGATGAGCGCTGCAAACAGTGCAAGTAATAGAGTATTTTTCATGGCGGGCAGGGTTTCCTTATTCCTGAGAAAGTGTTTGATTATAAAGCATTGCGTTCAGCGCGCCGGTAAATCACGAGCGATCCGGCCATCATGTCGTGGAAGCCTTGTTTGCGGGCATCTATACCCACCCAGATAAACCCCAGGCAACCCACAAGGCTCGAAACAAAATAGCCCAGGTAGCGCACCATAGATTGCTTCACACTTAATGGCCCGAGGGTTTGGGCATCTACCACTTGCAGCCCCAGCAACAGCTTGCCCGGTGTGCCCAGGTACTTCACCCAAAAATAGGCGTAGAGCACCAGTAAAATGCTGTACTCGGCCAGCATTTGCATCAGGATCATCCGCAATTGGGCAAGCCACTCGCGGGCCTGCTCGGGGCTGGGCAGCCCACCCGCGAGTTCCAGGTCAAATTGCCAGTGGCTGGTGCCGAACGCAAAAAAAAGCGGCACAGAAACAAACAGCAATACACACACAGAATCGATCACAAAGGTGGCAAAGCGCACCCAGAAACCGGCGTAACGCACCTCAGGGGCCTGGGCGTCGGGGCCTTGGCAATGGGCGGGCAAATCGAGTTCTAATTTCACAGATGGCGCTCCAGCAACAATCGCACGCGGCACTGTAACGCCGGAACCACCTCTTTTTCAAACCAGGCGTTGCGGGCAAGCCAGCGGTTGTTGCGCGGGCTGGGGTGGGGCAACGGCAAAAGCGCAGGCCAATAGGTTTGCCAGCGCGCAACCGCCCCGGTGACGGTGCAGCCTTCACCCAAGTGCCATTGCTGGGCGTAGCGGCCAATCACCAGCGTAAGCGCGAGCTTTTCGTGGTGCGCGAGCAGCCTGGCCCGCCAATGCTCGGCACACTCGCGCCGTGGCGGCAGATCGCCCGTGGCACCGGTGCCAGGAAAGCAAAAGCCCATGGGCAGAATACTGAACGCGCGCGGGTTGTAAAATTGCTCTCGGCCTACCCCAAGCCATGCGCGCAGCCGCTCGCCACTGGCATCATCAAAGGCTTTACCTGCTGCACGCGCCACGCGCCCGGGCGCCTGGCCGGCAATCAGTATGGGAGCCTGCCAGCCCAGCTGCACAATGGGCCTGGGGGCATCGGGCAGTTGGCCGGCGCACAGTTGGCAGCTGTGCACCTCATCGCTGAGGGTGCTCAACGCAACCTTATCTAAACAAGATTCATCATCGCTCATGGCGCGGCCTGGCTTGGGTATCTGCTATGGTCTAGGGTATGCACGCCGTCCAAAACTCCCCGGTCACACATAATTGAAGGTGGAGCCATCCATCACCGGGGCCACACCGTATACGGGCCTTCTTTTGGCGCAACAAGGATGCATTTGTGATTACCTTACACCACCTCAACAATTCACGCTCCCAGCGTGTGCTTTGGCTACTGGAAGAGCTGGGCACACCCTATCAAATTGAATGCCACCAGCGCGATGCAACCACCCAGCTTGCACCTGCCAGCCTCAAGGCGGTGCACCCCCTTGGCAAGAGCCCGGTGATTGTGGATAGCGATCACGCGCTCACACTGGCCGAAAGTGGCGCCATTATTGAGTACCTGATTAGCCGGTATGGCGATTACAACTGGGCGGTGGATGAATCGGCTGCTGAATATTGGCAATACCGCTTCTGGTTACACTTCAGCGAAGGCTCGGTAATGCCGCCGCTGGTAATGCGGTTGGTGATGAACCGCATAAAAACCGCACCCATGCCGTTTTTTGTAAAACCCATTGCACGCAATATTGCCACTAAAGTGCTGAATAATTTTGTTGAACCCAACATTCGTTCACAACTGGCGTTTATCGAGCAGCACCTGCAGGCGCACACCTGGTTTTGCGGTGCGCGTATTACCGGGGCCGACATCCAAATGAGCTTCCCACTGGAAGCGCAGGTTAGCAACGGCCTGGATGCGAATGAATTCCCCGCCATTCACCGCTTTGTACACCAGTGCCAAGCGCGCCCTGCCTATCAGGCGGCCCTTCAAAAGGCCCCGGGCTATGCCTATGTGTGTGCACCAACGCCTTAGGCACTGAGCAAGCGGGGCTCGCCAAAGCAACTATACTGAAGGGGAACCTCGCCGGGCATTGTGCATGAGCAGCTTTGACCACCACTCCCGTTCACGCGCCACCCTCACCATTTTGGTGGGCGGGCTCTTGCTGCTTGTCACGGCCGTGGGGGCCCAATATGCGCTCTACGGGATCATTGATCGCTACGACAACATGCTCTCTAACCGCATTGCCCACCAAACAGATCTGCACGAAATAAATATCGCCTTCAAAACCCAGGTACAGGAGTGGAAGAACACCCTGATGCGCGGCCACGAAACCGCAGACAGAGATAAATACTGGGCATCGTTTCTGGAGCAGGAACGCCGCGTACAGGTACTGATTCAAAACCTGGAAGCCACCGACCTCAAAGACAGTACAAAAAAGGCACTGCAACGCTTCGCGCGCGCCCACAAACAATTGGCCAATATGTACCGCCAGGGCTACGAGGTGTTTTTAGCCAACGGCTACCAATTGCATCCGGTAGATGATTTGTTGCGCGGCATTGATCGCGAACCCAGCAACAAGCTGCACGATTTTACCCTGAGCCTTGAGGCAGAAATCGCTACCGAGGCCAGCAATATGCGCGACAGCGCAGACACCTACTTCACAGTCACCTTGCTAATCGTACTGTTCAGCTCCGTGGCGGTGGCGCTGGGTGCAGCCTCTATTGTGCGCAACGCCGTGGAAACCGAAGTGGGGGCCCGCACCCGCGCGGATTTCCTCGCCAAAATGAGCCACGAAATTCGCACGCCCATGAACGGCGTACTGGGCATGAGCGAGCTGCTTGCCTCTACCCCGCTTACCGAGCAGCAAAAACGCTACAACCAGGCCATTCACAGCTCCGGCCAATCGCTTTTGGTACTCATTAACGACCTGCTCGACTACGCCCGTATTGAATCGGGCAAAATGGCGCTTGAGGAAATTGAATTTTCCGTGCGCGGCGTGCTGAGTAATTTGTACTACCTGTTTGTACAGAAAGCCAGTGAGCGCGGGCTTGAGTGGCATATTGATATCCCGCCCACTGTGCCCGACACCTTTACCGGTGATCCGGCGCGCCTCAACCAGATTCTGGTGAACCTTGTGGGCAACGCCTTTAAGTTTACCGAGCAAGGCAGTGTTACCCTCAACATAAGCTGGCAACAAGAGCGCCTGATCTTCGAGTGCGTCGATACCGGCATCGGCATGGATGACAAAACCCGCGCCCAACTGTTTGAAGCCTACAGCCAAGCCGACGATTCCATTCACCGCCGCTTTGGTGGCACCGGCCTTGGCTTGGTGATCAGCCGTGAATTGGCGCTTCAGATGAAAGGCGAGCTCCGCGTACAAAGCCAGGTTAATGCAGGCTCCTGCTTTACGTTGGATGTGCCCCTACCGGCGCTCGCCCCCTGCTCGCAAGCGTTCGGGCCAGAAAAGCCCTCGGTGCTGCTGTGTGTAGAAGACGACTTCCAGTGTGCAGACTACCAACGCTATTGCGATTACTGGGGCCTGCCCACGCAAGTTGTGAGCCCTGGCAGTGACATCACCGAAGCCGATGCCCTGAGCATCTGTGTGATCGATTTGGCCAACCATCACCAAAGCGATGAACTGGCCCAAGCCTACTCGGCCCAGGGCTATCAAGCTCTACAACTCTACGACGTAGGCCAAAGTAACGAGTGGGTAAACAGCCGTGGTGAAGTAACCCGCGGCTTTAAAGACCGGCCGCCTTTTGGCGCCTTGTTGAAACCCCTGTTACTTGATTGCCTGCAATTAGATAACCTAACCCAACACCCGGATACCCCGCACCTGGGTATTCGGCCGCTTAACATACTCGCGGTAGACGACAACGCCGTAAACCGCACTGTGGTATCGGCCATGCTTGCCAAGCTCGGGCATCGCTGCACGCTGGCCTGTGACGGCGAAGATGCCGTCACCCAGTTTCTCAACACCCCCCGCCGGTTTGATCTGGTGCTAATGGATTGTGAAATGCCCGTGCTCGATGGCCTGGGGGCCCTCAAGTGCATTCGTGAAATTGAACAGCAAAAAAACATGGCCCCCACCCCCATATTGGCGCTCACCGCCAATGCCTATGAAACCGACCGCGAGCGCTACCTAAAAGGCGGCATGGACGACGTACTCACCAAGCCCATCAGCCTCAATCGCCTCAAATCCGCGCTGCGAAAACACGCCCTTTAGCCAACACTCAATTTCACCCCTGTTCTGGTATGATGCGCGCTTTCTGAACTGCCTACCCAAGGAGCTGTTTCGGCCATGAAAGCCATTGCCGCCGCGCTGAGTTTGTGCGCCCTCTGTTTTACTCACCCGGCCCTGGCCGAACCCGCCCCCGGCGCCACCCAAGGTGTTTGGGCCACAGGTTTTACCACGCGCCTGCAAGCCTCGCCCTACGCCGGTGAAGATTCCCGCCTCGATTTCTTGCCGGAGATCTACTACACCGGCGAGCAATGGTACCTGGCGGGCACCGAGGCCGGCTGGCTAAAAGAAGTAGACGATGGCCTGTACATCGATGCCTTCATCCGCTACCGATTTGGTGGCTATACCGAAGACCAAGTAAGCGACCTGGCCGACATGCGCCGTACCGGCACCCTTGAAGGTGGTGTGCAAGTGATCAAGCACACAGGTTTTGGCGAACTGCGCCTGGGCGCTGCGCACGATCTGCTGAACCGGCATCAAGGCTACAGTGCGAGCCTTCAGTGGCAAAAAGATTGGGTATTTAACAATGTCACCCTCACACCTATTGTGGCCGTTGAGCACGACAGCGCCGAGGTAAACACCTACTTTTACGGCGTAAAAAATAGCGAGGCCGAGCCCGGCCGCCCGGCCTATGAAGCTGGCAGCTCAACCCGGCTGCGCCTGGGCCTGGAAAGCTGGGCACGCCTTGGCAAAGCGCACTTGCTGGGCCTTAGCTTAAGCCACACCCAGCTTGGGCGCACAGTGTCAGACAGCCCAATCGTTGACGGCAATCAACGCACCGAGCTCACCTTCAACTACCGCTACGAATTTTTAAACAACCCGGCCTCCCAAGCGGTAAACCAGGCGGCCGAGAGCGACTGGCTCAAGGGTGAGTGGGAATGGCGCCTGGCGGGCGGCTACTGGAAAGACGGCAACTTCATTGAAATGATTTACCTCAACAACATGGCCGTAGATACCAACGACACCGCCATGGTGAGTGCATTTCTCAGCAAAAAAATCAGCAATGAAGCCTGGAACCTGCCCATTGATGTGCACTTAACCGGCGGCCTGGTAAGGCATTTTGAACGCGGCGGGCAAAGCGATTTTAACGAGTATGTTGTGGCCCTTAAGGGCTACTTCAATCGCTTCCCTTGGTCGCACATTATTGAAACCCGTGTGGGCTTTGGTTACGGTTTTTCCTATGGCGAACAGGTGCCCTGGCAGGAAACAGAAAACGTATTGCGAAAAAACCTGAACGACTCACGCATGCTGCAGTATCTGGATTACAGCTGGGATGTAAACCTGGGCGATTTGTTTAACAATGAATCCGCCAAGTATTGCTACGGCGGCTACAGCATCCATCACCGCTCAGGAATTTTTGGCCAAACCGATGTCTACAACCGCGTAGATGGCGGCTCTAACTGGAATACCTTTTACGTGCAGTGCAAGGTGCGCTAAGCCGAGCCCACAACATTCACGCCATTAAATAATACTAAAAGCGCCTGTATTTACAGTGCGCTTTTTTTATACGCGCTTAAAAACACCACCCCTTAAACGTTCAGCCACCGGCCGTTCACTGGCAGGGCCAGGCCGCGCGCCTCATCCAAACGCCTCGCGGCTGCGTAAAGTAGAAAAGCGCAGGAGGCAGGCGCCATGCATATTCTCGTTACCGGTGCCACCGGCATGATTGGCAAAGCTTTAGTTCAAGCCGGCCTGTTTGCGGGCCACACATTCACACTCTGGGTGCGCAATCCGGCCAAAGCCCGAAGAATGTTTGGCAATACCGCGGCCATCATTCACTCACCCAAAGAGCTCGACAGCCTGGCGCAGGTGGATTGGGTGTTTAATCTCGCAGGTTTACCCATTGCCGACAAACGCTGGTCTGCCAAGCGTAAAGCCGAGCTACTGGCCTCACGGCTTGAAATTACCGGGCAGCTTGCCAACTGGATAAACCGCCAGCCCAACGCCAACATCACCTTGCTTTCGGGTTCTGCGGTGGGCGTGTACGGCAATACCCGTGAGTCGGTAATCACCGAACAAAGCCCATTGCCCGATGCGCCGGATTTCGCAGCCAGCCTCTGCCAACAATGGGAGGCCAGCGCCCGGCAAGCGCACAAGGCACGCACAATTATTTTGCGCACGGGTTTAGTACTGGGGCCTGGGGGGTTACTGAAAAAACTGCGCCCGGTATTTACCGCATGCCTTGGCGGCAACATCGGCTGCGGCGAACAATTCATGCCCTGGATTCACATTGAAGATCAGGTGCGCGCCATGTTGCACCTGGCTGGCCTGCCCGAGGCCGAGGGCGCCTACAACCTGTGCGCGCCGCACCCTGTGACCAATGCAGAATTCACCCGCGAGCTTGCCAACGCTCTGCGAAGGCCGGCAGTCGCGCACCTGCCAACACCGCTGGTGAAATGGGTGTTCGGCGAGTTAAGCGCGCTGCTGTTGGGCGGGCAAAACACCCGGCCCGCGCGTTTGCAGGCCAGCGGTTTTCGCTTTGCTCACCCCGATCTTCATCAGGCACTGCCCATGGTATTATGAGCCGGTTATTACCCTGACAGACCTAACCGCCCATGATCGAACAAAACACCCGCGAGGCCTTTGGCCTTACCTTGTACACCAGCGCCCACAAAGATATTCGCAAACTGAGGCGTGCCCAGGGCGTGGCCGAATTGCATGGCAATAAACTCTGGAAATCGAGCCTGGTATTGATGGATTACCTGCGCGAATGCCCCATCGAGCCCGGCAGCCGGGTGCTTGAACTCGGCTGTGGCTGGGGCACCAGCAGTGTTTTTTGCGCAAAAACCTTTAACGCGGAGGTAGTGGCACTGGATGCCGATGAGTCGGTATTCCCCTTTGTGGATCTGCATGCTGCGCGCAATGGTGTCAGCGTAAGCACCTACTGCGAGCGCTTCGAAAACCTCACTGAAGAAGATTTAAGTGGCTTTGATGTAATCATCGGCGCAGACATCTGCTTTTGGGATGAAATGGTAGAGCCTCTCGAGCAAGTGCTAGACCTTGCACTGGCCGCCGAAGTGGGCCGCATTGTGCTTACAGATCCGGGCCGCCCCACCTTCCGGGCGCTGGCAGAGGCCATAAACGAAAGCTACGAAGATGTCATATACACAGACTGGGATGTTCCCGAACCACACAACCTGTGGGGCTTGGTGCTGGATGTCTAACCCCTTGCGAGGCCTCGATGATCAGGCATAAAAAAACCCGCTTACGCGGGTTTTTTTATAGGGCGCCGACTCAGATTTTCTCTTCGTAAGGCACCAGTGCGATGTTGTAAACATCTGCTTCGCGCGCGGCGTCAGCAATGGCTACGTACATTTTCGCAGTAGATTTAATGTGCGCTCGCACAACCACGGCAGCCTTGGGGTGCTCGGCGTGCATACGCTCGATGTTGGCACGCACGGCGCGCACATCAATGCGGCGATCTTCCATCCAGATCTCATCGTTAGAGCGGATGGTGACAACGATGGAAGGGTTGTCTTCATCGGGTGGATTTTGCTGCTCATTCTTTGGCGGGATAGTGGTATCAATCACACTTTCCTTCACGAACGAGGCCGTCACGATAAAGAAGATCAGCATGATGAAGACCACGTCGAGCATGGGCGTCAAATCGATTTCTGAATTATCTTCTGCTTCGCCGTGCTTTCTTCTACGACTCACTTTTATTCTCCTCAACTCACGGCGCTCGCCGCGTCAATTTACCACGATCTTCCGGCCCAGCCAGTGCTGCTAACCCGTAAACCTCTTACTACCCGGGCCAAGAGGCCACTAGGCGCAACGGGCAGGTACGATACCGACTAACCCCCCGCGCAGGCAAGTGCCTATTGTGCCCCAAGTTACCCTGCGGAGTCACTAGATGTCCAAACAATGCCTCATTGGCTGGCCTAAGCGGCCAATAATCGTGGCACTTGCCTTCATTTTAGTCAAAATTTGGCGCTTTTTAGCCAAAAGGCCGGTTTTGCTGCCACTGCTGTCCCATAGTTTAAGTTTCCGCGCAAGGCAGGCGTTGAAACTGCCTATTTCGCAGAGTTTCTAGGCGATGTCTGGACATGAAATCTGGGGCGCAGTTTGTGACACGACGTAAATACCCTTCGGGGCCGGCCTGCGAGCAAAGCTCTTGGCGTATGACGGCTGGCATTGCTGCGCTTCGCGAACGCTTGTCAAACCCATGCAGTCTCGACACCCGCCCTTCGGGGCCTGCTTGCAAACCTAGTTTGCAAGCGCTTAAGTGCCCGCAAAGCAATGCTTTGCCAGCGGGCGCTTAAACCCATGCGGGTGACGGTCACAAACTCCGCCCCATATTCCATGCCTGTAGATTTGTGGGGCAGCAGTGGGTTTACTGCCGCCTTTTAGCGGCGGCGGCGGTAGCGCTCGGCGGCTTTGCCGCGCTCATCCAGCCGGGCCAGAATAGCCGCCATTTCATCGGCCTGCTCGGCCACCTTGGCCTCTTGTGCGGCCTGCCGGGACTTTTTCTCTTCGGCAAGCGCCGCTTTAATGCGCCGCTCACGGGCCGCTGCACTCTCAGGCTTGGCGCCAGTGGCAGATTTAGCCGAGCGTGCTAGTGCAGAGCTTGCAGATTTAGTGGCCGTTTTAGACTTGGCAGGCTTACTCTTGCGCTGTGACAACCGGCGCGCTTCTACCGCGGCCATCAACGCTTTCATTTCGGCTGCTTCACCGGTGCTGCGCGAATCACGCAATACCGGTTTTTCTACCTGCACAGTACGGCTTGGTGTTTTAACAGGTGCTGCGTTCACAGGCGGTGTATTCGCGGCGTGTTTTTCACGGGCCTGGCGTCGATCCGCCAGCCAGCCTTCCACATCGTCTTCGCCGTCTGTATCGTCATCGGCCGGCGCCAATGTCTCATCCAGCGCGGGCGCAGAAGTGGGCGCGGCCATTGGCTTTTTCTCGGCGCGCACAGCCTTAATCAGCTCACCGCCCAACTCATCAACGGCTTCGCGGCACAGCTCGGCAAGTTCACGGGCCGATTCTGCCTCGGCATATTCAGATACCTCAAAAGCCGCCACACCGTCTGCGCGTAAACAATCAAAAAGTGCGCCGGGAACATCCTCGTCCGCCTGAGTCACCAACATGGCCCAGTGAAAATCCAACTCGACCCGACAACTGCCCACAAATACACGCCCAGATGGCTGATGGGTAGCGGAGAAAACGATCACGCAAATACCTCTGTCTCTATCAAACAAGCAAAGGCGCGGGATTATATAGACCACACTGGAAATGACCAGATTGACAAACCGAAAAGTGTGCCCTTTAGCAGTATCGAAACCATGGCAGGCCAACACAGGCGTGCCCGGCCGGTCAAAGCGTGCAGAGCGTTGATTTATTGCTTCTATATATAGAAGCAATAAATGCTCACCACAGCTTTGCCTGTGCTTTAGGGTTTACCCAAGCCATTCAAACTCCAGAGCAGCCGCTTAAGTTCCCAAAAGCAATATTTTTGTAAACAGTCACCTGCACCAGGCCACCTTGCCACTCAAATCAAAAACACATGAACCCTTTGCCAGCACTCCTGCTAAAGGCCCTGGCCTCTACTCAACTGACATACCGCCTTCAAACAGATCAAGTTGATCTGCATGGCCATCACTTACACCGGCAAACCGCACACCCACACCCAATAAGCGCACAGGTAAATTTGCCCGCGCAACGGCCTCCAGAAAAAGCTGCTCGTAGGTATTGTCATCAAAGGTGAGGGCACCGCGCTCTAAGGTGGTAGTGGAGAAATCGGCAAACTTTACTTTTACAAACGCCTTGGCCGGCCGGTAGCTCTCATCAAGCTTGGCCAAGCGCCCCTGCAACTCGGCAATTAATGCCGGTAATTTGGCCCGCAGGGCCTCACCGCCTTTTAAATCTTGTGCGTAGGTGTGTTCCACACTGAGTGATTTGCGTATGCGATGTGTTTTTACCGGGCGATCATCCACACCGCGGCACAGTGAGTACAGCCTGCTGCCAAAACTGCCGAATCGCTCGGCAAGCTCTGCTTCACTCCATTGCTGCAGATCGCCGCAGCTTGTAATGCCAAGATTTGCCATCTTGGCTGCAGTCACCTTGCCCACACCAAATATCTTGGCCACCGGCAAATCGGCCACAAACGCTTGCACATTGGCAGGCGGTATTACAAACAAACCGTCGGGTTTTTGCCAATCGCTGGCCACCTTGGCCAGGAATTTATTGGCCGCAACACCGGCAGATACGGTAATACCCACCCGCGCTTTCACATCTGCACGAATAGCCTCGGCAATGCGTGTGGCACTGCCACCGAATTGCTGGCATTGGCTGACATCCAAATAGGCCTCATCGAGTGACAAAGGTTCAATCACCTCTGTGTACTCTGAAAAGATTTCTCGCATTGCCTGTGAGGCTTCCCGGTAGGCTTCAAAGCGATGCGGCAATAGCAATAAATGCGGGCACAGCCGCACTGCTGTTTTACTGGGCATAGCAGAATGCACGCCATAGGCGCGGGCGGCATAATTGCAGGTTGAAATCACACCACGCCTGCCAGGGTCACCGCCTACCGCAATGGCCTTACTACGCAGCGCCGGGTTATCACGCATTTCCACCGCGGCATAAAAGCAATCGGCATCAATGTGAATTATTTTTCGCGTCATGGGTTCGCCAAACCAACCTGCAATACTGTAATTATATACAGCCCAGAGAAAAACACACAATGGCTAATGCCCGGGCCGAAACCTTGGTTTGAAACGCCACCGGTGCAGGCCCTACTGTTTGATAATTTAGCCGCTCGAGAATGATTCGTTTTAGCGGCTGTAAGGCTGGTGCACTTTTTTGGTTCCAGGCACTTAAGCCAAAACCAGTGTTAAGCAAAATAATGAGTGGCTACTGAGGCACACCACCACCAAAAAAGTGACTCCAACAAAGGGCACCCGATGACAATTACCCCGCTTTCAAACCGCCAGTTTATTTAATTTTGATGCCGGTCAGGATTGCGACACCTGGGCCAAAAAAATCATCCGCAAAACCCAAAAAAGCCGCCGGCCAGGCCGAAGCACACCGAATTCGTTATTTTTTTGGTTTTTTTCACAAAAAAGTCCGTTTTTCATTAGATTTTTTTTGTAATTTGCTTGAATTTTCACCACAATTGCTTAACTTATACACGCCTAAATATTTTTAGCTAACAGCTGGCAAAATTTTCACAAAAACAACCAAGGAAACACACCATGGCTGCACGTAAAACCAAAGCTGCTAACCCAGTTGCAGAACTGCAAAAAGAACTTGCCAAAGTTCAGGCCGACCTGGCCAAGGCGCGCGTTAAACAAGAAGCTGACGCCACCAAAGAAATCGCTGCTCTGACCAAGGCCGCAACCAAAGCCGCCGCCGATGCCAAAAAAGCTGCCTCTGCCCTGGCCGCTGCCAAGAAAAAGAAGAAATCTGCAGCCTCTGTTAAGGCTGTGGAAAAAGCCGCTGCCAAAGCTGCTGAAGCCAAAGCTGCCGCTAGCGCTGCCAAAGATGCAGTAGCCGCTGCCAAAGCTGCCCTGAAAGACATCAAGGCAGACAACAAAGTTGCCGCTCAGCTGGATAAGGCCTATGCCAAGCAGCAGGCCGTAATCGCCAAGAAGAAAAAAGCCGCTGAGAAGAAAGCCGCTGCCAAAGCCAAAGCCAAGGCCAAAAAAGACGCCGCCAAAGCTAAAGCCAAAGCCAAGAAAGACGCCCTGAAAGCCAAGGCCAAGGCCAAAGCGCAGAAGGCCAAAGAAAAGGCCAAGGCCAAGAAAGCCGCTGCCAAAGCCAAACTGGCTGCCAAGAAAGCCGCCGCCAAAGAAAAGGCAAAAGCCAAGAAAGCCGCTGCCAAAGCCAAATTAGCCGCCAAAAAAGCGGCCGCTAAAGAAAAAGCCAAGGCCAAGAAAGCTACCGCTAAAGCCAAGCCCGCCAAGAAAAAAGCCGCAAAAGCTGCCAAACCTGCTAAGAAAGCAGCTGGCGCCAAGCGCGGTCGCAAGCCAAAGGCCAAGTAAGCCTTAGCATTTGATTAAGTCAGGTGCTCCGGCGCCTGACTTATCTTCCCTCCCCGCGCTGCCCGTCTTCCTCTGCCAGTAAAAAATCCGCAAACAACCGATTCGCAATAGATAGATAACTGTCTTTACGCCAGGCAATGCCCAGCTTTAAAGTGAGCGGCTGCGTAAAAGGCAAGGCATGCAAGCCCGGTTCTTGTTCGGCCACGCGCGCTAACGCGAAGCCCACCGCCTCTTTGGCCAAAACCAGCGACATCATCAAACGAAGAATATTGGTTTCCAGCACCACCTCCGGCGCCAGCTGCAATTGGGCGCATTGGTCATTTACCAGCTCACGCAGGTAATAGCCCTCGCCGTAAAGAGCCAAGGGTTGGCGGGCAAAGGTGGCAAAGTCGATGGCCTTGCGCGTTGCCAATGGGTGATCTTTCGCCACACAGGCCACAATGGGCTCGTTGATTAACGGGTAGGCCGCTAACGCCTCGGGTACGCGGGTTAAATTAATCATGGCCATATCAATTTCGCCGGCCATTAACTGCGCTTGGGCGCGATTGGTGCCCTCGCCGTTCACTTGAAAGGTGATACCCGGGTAGCGCGCGCGGAAAGCGGCAATACGCCGGGGCAAATAATACGAACCCAGCATGGCCGAGGTACCCAACCGCACCGTGCCGCGCTCACCGCCTTTGAGCTCCTGCAATTGCTGGCGGGTTTGGTTAAAGGCCTGCAGCAATTGCCTGGCTTGGGTGTTGAGCACCTCCCCTTCGGCGGTCAGGCGGATTTGCCGCTCGGCCCGGTCAAACAGGGTGATACCCAAATCTGCTTCCAGCTTTTTAATGGCAATGCTCACAGCAGACTGGGCGATGTGCAGCTTCTCTGCTGCCCCGGTAAAACTGCCGCTGTCTACCACTGCCACAAACATGCGCAATTGCCGAACGTCCATAAGCCACCAACCAATCTCAACAGCGAATCATTATCATATATTTTATATATTTTTTATATGGTTATGCCGTTGCTATACTGGCTCCATCTGTCACCCCCATTCCTTATCGAGAGGCACCCCATGAGCGCACAACAACACTGGTCTAAGCATTTTGATTGGGCTGACCCGTTTATGATGGATCAGCAGCTAACAGAAGAAGAGCGCATGGTGCGCGACACCGCTCGCCAATATGCCCAGGAAAAGCTTCAACCAAGGGTGCGCGATGCCTACCGCAACGAATACACAGATCCGGCCATCTTCCGCGAGATGGGTGAGCTGGGCCTGTTGGGCTCACCCCTGGAAGGCTACGGCTGCCCGGGCGTGAGCTATGTGAGCTACGGGTTGATTGCGCGCGAAGTAGAGCGTGTGGATTCAGGTTTCCGCTCGATGATGAGCGTGCAATCAAGCCTTGTGATGTACCCTATTTATGCCTACGGCTCTGAGGCACAGAAAGAAAAGTACCTGCCCAAACTTGCCAGCGGCGAGTGGATTGGCTGCTTTGGCCTCACCGAGCCAGATCACGGTTCAGATCCGGCCGGCATGGTTACCCGTGCTCGCAAAGCCGACGGCGGTTACAAAATCAGCGGCGCAAAAATGTGGATCACCAACTCCCCCATTGCCGATGTATTTATCGTGTGGGCCAAAGACGATGAAGGCGCAATTCGCGGCTTCATTCTTGAAAAAGGCATGAAGGGGTTAAGCGCACCGAAAATTGAAGGCAAGCTGGCCCTGCGCGCCTCCATTACCGGTGAAATCGTAATGGATGAAGTGTTTGTGCCCGAAGAAAACCTGCTGCCAAATGTTTCTGGCCTGAAAGGCCCCTTTGGCTGCTTGAATAGCGCGCGCCTGGGAATTTCCTGGGGTGCCCTGGGTGCGGCCGAGGCCTGCTGGCACTCAGCGCGCGAGTATACCCTTGAGCGCAAACAGTTTAATCGCCCACTGGCGGCCAATCAATTAATTCAAAAGAAGCTGGCGATTATGCAGACCGATATCAGCCTGGCCCTGCAAGGCTGCCTGCGCGCCACGCAATTAAAAGATGCAGGCCAGCTGGCCCCTGAACTCATTTCACTGCTCAAGCGCAACTCTTGTGTAAAAGCACTGGAAATTGCCCGTGAAGCGCGCGACATGCACGGCGGCAATGGCATTTCTGATGAATATTCCGTTATGCGCCACATGATGAACCTTGAGGTGGTAAACACCTACGAAGGCACACAGGATGTACACGCGTTAATTTTGGGCCGCGCACAAACCGGCATTCAGGCCTTCTATTAATGCCACTCTGGGCCGGCGTTCTGCCGGCCCTTGCCGCCCCTTCGCGGGCGCGCCTTTTAATCACGCAGCATTTGGGCAATGAGGTTGGTGCTTTATGAATACACCCTTGGCAGGCATTCGCGTGCTCGACCTTTCACGCATTTTGGCAGGCCCCTGGGCCGGGCAATTACTGGCCGATTTGGGCGCCGACGTTATCAAGGTAGAACGCCCGGGCGCAGGTGACGACACCCGCCAGTGGGGCCCGCCCTACCTCAAGGATGCCGACGGCAACAACACCGATGAAGCGGCCTACTATTTAGCCGCCAACCGCGGCAAGCAATCTATTACCGTAGATATCACTCAGCCCGAAGGTCAGGCGCTACTGCACAAACTTGCGGCAAACGCGGACGTGGTGATTGAAAACTACAAAGTGGGCGGGCTAAAAAAATACCGGCTCGACTACGACACACTGTCAGCCATCAACCCGAAAATTGTCTATTGCTCAATTACAGGCTTTGGCCAAACCGGCCCCTACCGTGAACGCGCCGGTTACGACTTTATGATTCAGGGCATGGGCGGGCTGATGAGTATCACCGGCGAACGCGACGGCCAACCAGGCGCCGGGCCACAAAAAGTGGGCGTGGCGGTTACCGATATTTTTACCGGCCTGTATGCCACTATCGCCATTCAAGGTGCCTTGATAGAGCGCGGCCGCTCGGGCCTGGGACAATACATAGATTTGGCACTGTTCGATGTGCAGGCGGCTGTACTTGCAAACCAGGCAACCAACTATTTGGTGGGCGGCGTAACGCCTGCGCGTATGGGCAATGCGCACCCAAACATTGTGCCCTACCAGGCTTTCGCCACCCAAGACGGCTTTATTATTCTGGCCATCGGCAACGATGCGCAATTTCGTAAATTCTGCACCCTAGCCAAGGTACCTGAACTGGCCGATGACCCGCGCTTTGCCACCAATCCCGCCCGGGTGGCCAACCGCGAACAGGTGTGCGACACCGTGGCCAAACTTTTGTTGCAACACACAGCCGAGCACTGGTTAACGCAACTTGAAGCACAACAGGTGCCGTGCGGGCCCATCAACAACATAGAGCAGGTATTTAACGACCCGCAACTACAGGCCCGCAATATGCGTATTCAGGTTGCGCACCCACTGGCAGGCCAAGTAGAGCTGGCCGGCAACCCCATCCACTACGGCCGCAGCCAGCTGCAGCAATCGGTGGCGCCGCCCTCACTTGGGCAACACACAGACAGCATTCTGAAATCGCAACTAGGGCTAACGGATGCAGAAATTCGGGATTTGCGCAGTAAAAAGATTATCGACTAACACATAACACGCAAATGTTTACGGTGTTGTGCGAATATCAATGCGCGAGGTGAGCTCGAAAACTTTTGGCCCCTCGCATACCGCCACATAGCGCAGCGTTACACCGGCTGCGTTTTTGGCGTTGAAATTGCGCAAAAAACGGTAGTGCCAGTTGCCTTCAGATAGATCGGTAATCTCCACTGGCTCAACATTCTCGATATCACTTTGCCAGCTCAGGGCATTCATTAGCTTCACCTGTTCTTGCCACAACTCACGACAGCGGGCATACAAGGCAGCACTCACCTCGCGATGATTCACCTCTGCCACCTGTTCGGCAACTTCCTCAGCGCCCGCGCGGGGAATCAGCGCTGCGGCAAAGCTCTCGGTTTTTAAGCCATTGAATTTATCAACGTAGGTTTTGCGGTTGGCATCGCGGCACATGATGGCAAATACCGGCGCCTCCTGCGTGCTTTGGGTTTGAGCCAGCTCGCCGCGCAACACTTCTACGCAGCGCTCGCTGGCCAATGCCAGCTCGGCGATTTCACGCAACTTGCTCCAGTGGATGGCGTAACTGCCAGGCAGCCAGAGCCTGTCTGTATTGAGGGGTTTATCTGCCTGCGGCTGTGCCGGCTCCGCCTCAAGCTCCGGGGCCGGCTCCTCCGCAAGCACCGTCTGCGCGCGCAACCCTACGCCCAAAATAATACTTATCAGTAAGGCAAACATACTTTGGCGGCGCATTGAACCTCGCAGCATTTTCATCACGCCCCGGCCTGGGTTGCCAACAATGAGAACACATAGGCGTAGAGCAGTAGGCGCTGCTCATCGCTCATATCGGCAAACTCAATGCCATAAATGGCGGGGAACTCCGCCTCTTCTTCGCGGGTGCTGCGCTCTATGCGCGAGCGAATTGTGGCGGGCAATTCAAGCTGGCCTGCGAGTTTGGCAATGGTCACATCGCCATTTATGGTGATGTGGGTGCCCACCTCGCCCACCGGCTGGCTGAGTTCAATACGGGCGCCCGACAGGCTGATATCGCTGATTAAACCCTTGGCACTTTCAGTGGCCAGCCCTTGTGTGGCCTTAACGGTGATGGGTGTATGAATTTCCACCCGAGTGGCGCCGCGTACCTCTTTAAAACTGAGCTTCGGGGGGTAGCGCAGATACAGCATGGGCCGCGGCTGGGGCAATATTTGTTCAACCACCGTGCCGAAGGCCAGCACGCCGTTGCCGGCCATCACCTTTACCAATAACTTCTGGCCAGAGCGCAATTTACCTGCGCTGGCTGCGCGCGGCAGCGTGGCAACCAGTAGCTCACCCGGTAAACACCCCACCAGTTTACAGGCATATTTAAAGGGCTCACCGCCTGCGCTCGCGCCTTCAAGCGCTAAGGGGTAGCCAAAGGGCAATTTAAATTCTTCAAATTTCATGGGCGCTCTAAATCGTGGGCATCACTGGTTAGTCTAGCCCTAAGGCCGCGGTTTTGCCCAACCTGCGCACCTTTGCGCGCCGGAATATGCGGTATTCATCTACCTCATTCACTTTTATACTGGTGCTTCATTTTTTAACACAGCAAGGCAGTTATGGCCCAGTTTCAACGTATTTCAACGGCACAAGCCAAGACGCTTTGCAGCACAGGCGGCGCGTTAGTGGTTGATATCCGCGATCCGCAAAGCTTTGCGGCCAACCATATAAAAGACGCCCAGCCCCTCAGCAACGAAAACCTCGCAGACTTCATGGCCAATACCGATAAATCCACCCAGGTGGTGGTGTGTTGTTATCACGGCAATAGCAGCCAGTCTGCAGCGCTCTATTTGGCCGAGCAGGGCTTTAACGCGGTGTACAGCCTGGACGGCGGTTTCGAGCAGTGGCGTCTAGACTTCCCGGAGGATTGCTCAAATTAGGAACGCCCCATGACCTTTGTACTTGTGCTACTAACGGGTGCCATAGCGTACTTGCTTACCCGCGTACAATTTTTGTTGCTGGCCCAACGCGATGACCTGGCCGACCTGCACGCGCAACTCGGTGCCTTGCGCGCAGCCCTCACACGCCAAGCCAAAGGGGCCGCCGAAGCGCCGCCTTCGGACGCGCGCACGCCAACTATTGTGGGCGCCATCAACAGCGTTTCTAAAAACGGATTACAAAAAATTCCGGGCGTGGGCGCCGCCTGCGCCCAGCGGGTGATAGATGCACGGCCTTTCACAAGCTTCGATGAGCTGGGTAAGCTACAAGGCCTGAGCGAGAAACAAAAAGCCGCACTAAAACTGCATCTAACGCTTAATGAGTGAGCCGCCCCACAAAAATGGCGCGGGAAGGCCGCGCTAGCTTGTCATCTTATCAACCAGTGCCGGGTTGGGTGCCGAGTGCCCTTCGGCGGCCAGCGACAAAGATCCGAACTCCTGATTCCAGCTCAATAACAACTTGGCCAGCGCCTGCGCCTGCTCGTGAATTGCGCGCAACTCCTCGCGGCCGCCCTTGGGACCGGAATACAATTTAATCGCGCGGTGCCGCGAGGCAAGCGGGTTATCCGGGTAGCGCATGCGGTATACCTCAAGCTTCCAGCGCAAACTGTGTACACAGTTGCGGTAGTAAGCGAGCTTGGTGGCCAAACTGATCACGCCGAAATTCTCAAGGGCGCCAAAGGCTTTAAAATCTGTGCCAAACACCAACACCTGTTTGCAATTGTGATCTGCAATTACCGTAGCTGAGCGCTCCTGTTGCACCAGTGCGGCCAAATCGCCAAACACTTCACCGGGGGTAATGTAGTTAACCACCTGCTGGCCCTGGGCATCGTTGGCAAAAACCGCGAGCTGGCCCTTGAGCAAAAAGTACAGCCATGGGTCGCGCTCACCCCGGCGCAGTACCACCTCGCCGGGCTTGAATTCCACCAAGCGGGAATGCCGCAACAGCACCTCAAATTGCTGAGGGTCGTCTTGTTTGACTGCCTTATAAAAGGGAATAGGTGCCAGTAACGACTCAAGATCAGCCCGGGGAATCCGGCTGAGGGTTTTAATCTCCATGTAAAGCCCACTGATGTTTAGGTAAATAAAAGTCTATTGAGGCGTAACCATAGTACGAGTTGGTCTTACACAACTGAAATTGGTTAGCTGCCGGCCACTATACTGAACAGGTTAGAGGTCTTGCGCCCGCTTGGCTAGGCGCAGCTTCAACACCCCATTATTGAGCATTTGGGAGGTTTCCCATGCAGCGACTATATTACCTTGCCGATAACATTCAGGCCGCCGAACACCTCACAGAAGATTTACAAAGTCAGGGCGTAACGCGCAATCACGTACACTTGGTAGCCGCCAACGATGCCGAGCTTGAACGCCACCGAATGCCCACCGCCAGCCCACTTGAAACCACCGACCTGCTGCCCGCTGGCGAAGGCGGGCTGCTGGTGGGGGCAAGCCTGGGGCTTGTGGCCTGCGTGGGGCTTTACCTTACCGGTTGGGTAGATAGCACGCTGGCCTATCTAGGGCTATTTTTGTTTTGCACGGGCTTCGGTGCCTGGCTCGGGGGGTTTGTGGGCATCAATAAACGCCACTACAAACTTGAGCAATTTGAAGGTGCCATTCGCAATGGCCATGTGCTGGTGATGATAGACACAGAACCCGAAGCCGCGGGCCTGGTTGAGCGGTTCATGGCCCATCAGCCCAAGGCCCAACTGGCTGGGCGCGGCAGTAGCTGGAATAACCCTCTGCACCCGCATCACCTTTAGCCCTTGCACACAAGGCCGCCGCCCGGCGGCCTCTGTGGGTGCTGGGCAACGGCCCATTGCACCCGCAATTCACCGCGCTCCACCCCTCAATGTGCGCCCGAGTCCGTCTGGCGCAGGCTGCCAGGCCATCACCGGCAACTGTCTTGCAGCGCCCGCCACGGCATGACAATCCAACGCCGGGCACCCCAAAATGCCTATTGAAGTAACAGCCAAACGCTGTAGAGTAAGCCATTGGCATGATTATAAAAGATACCTAGGCCACATAACATTACGCTATATAGCCATTTAGCTGACCAACAGAGTGACTTTCCGCTATGACAACTCGCTTTCACCGCTGGCTCGTTGCGCTGTGCGCAAGTTTCGCAGCCATGACACTGCAGGCTGAGCCCCTGCTAAACGGGATATCCTCCTACACCAAACTGGGTCAAGAACAATTCCTCGCAGGCCTTTACCTGCCCTCCACCACTACCGATGTAGGCACCGCCCTTAACGTGGGTGGCGAGCGCCGCATGGAATTGCGCATTACCGGCCGCTCGGTTTCCGCACGAGGCCTCAGCCGCATGTGGATTGAAGGCATTGCCATCAACATTGCCGGCGACCAGCTGCAGGCCAACGCCGACGGTATGGTGGAATTCACCCAAATGACCAAGGGCCGCCTGCGCAACGGCGATACCGTGGTCATTGATGACATTCCCGGTGAAGGCATCAGTGTCACGATCAATGGCGTGGAAATGGGCAAAATCCGCCGCGCGCCTAATCTGTTCAACATGTTGTTGGCCACCTGGGTGGGCTCTGTGCCGCTGTCTTCAGAATTCCGCGATGCCATTATGGCCGGTGGCAACATCAACCCGGATTTACTCGCGCGCTACCGCGCCACCAGCCCAACCGATGAGCGCATTGCCGCTGTACAGGAATGGAAAACACCTGCTGCTGCACCTGCCCAACCTGCAGTTGCCGCCAGCAGGCCTGCACCCGTTGCCGCACCTTCGGTTTCGGCGCCGTCTGTCGCTGCACCTACCTTGGCCGCAGCGGCGGCCGCCAAACCTGAGGTGAGTGCACCCAGCGCCGCTGCCAAGCCGCAAGTAGAACAACCCAAGGTTGAACAGCCTAAAGTGGCCCAGAAAAAGCCAGAGCCCAAACCAACACAGGTAGCTGCAGCCAAGCCTGTGAACAATGCCTTCCTTGACGACGACGAGCTTGAAGAAGAGGAAGAACCGCTCCTCACCGCAGCTTCGCTTGTGAGCCGCCAGCTGTACCACTCCAAACTCCTGCGTTGGACTTACAAAAACATTCGCTACCCCAAGCGCGCACTGCAGCGTGGCCAGGAAGGCTCTGTGCGTGTGGCAGTGTTGATTGACCGCAACGGCAAGGTGATGAACATGCAGGCGCTGGAGGAATCCCGCCACAGCCTGCTGAATTCCGAAGCACTGAAAGCCGTAGAGCGCTCCGACCCTTTCCCGCCAATGCCACAGGATTTGCAGGGTGACCGCTTCGAATTCACGCTGCCAATTACCTTCAGCATTCCGAAAGACTAAACACTCATGCAAACAAAAAGCGGCCAATGGCCGCTTTTTTTATACCCGGCGAAATCGACTAATGAACGCTCGCCAATGCCGAGAGCCGCTCTGTAATCACCCGGGCAATGGCGGCGCGATCTAATTCAGACATATCTGCAAGCCGCTCAAGGCTTAGGGCGTGCAAGTGCAGGCAAGGTGTGGTGGCGTTCATTTCACGCAAGTCACCCTTCATTAATACCGGCAAAAAGGGGCGCTCTGGCGGACGGTGGTGATTAACCAGCTCAATGCCCACTTTGAGCGGCACTGTGCGGTATTTGGTTTTGCCGCTCTTAAACGGAATGCACAGCATCAGCGGGTGCTCGCGCCCGGGAATAATATGCAGCCCCGTGGATAAAAGCGCCTCGGGGGTGACGTTGTTAAAGGTATCAAAATGGGCGTAGGGGTTTGGCAGTATCACCAACTTGCGATCTTCTTCGCGGGGCACAAAAATATTGTAATTGGTGTAGAGCTGGTTAACAGACTGGGAAAACACACACAGCTTGTTTTCAAACCCCATCACAAAGTCGTGGGCATTGGCCCGCTCGGAGAAGGCATCTAAATCCCAAATCAGGTCTTTGTTTTGCTCCATCTAGCACCTGCCCTCACCTGTGTCGTTGGCCATAGCTGCAGCCTTTGCTGGCCGCAGCGCTACCTAAGTCTAGCCGCTATTAACCCATTAAGTGTGGCATCATGCGGGTAAGCTTTACCTGAGTATATGTTCAATGCCTGCCAAGTTCGACAATTCCTTTGCACGCCTGGGGCCAGAATTTGGCACGCGTCAGATGCCTCTGCCGCTCGCAAATGCCACCCTTATTCACCTGAACCAAGCGCTGGCCGAGGCACTGGCGTTGCCTCAGGAGGCTGTGCAACAGATGGTGTTAGGTGAGCCACTGCCGCCCGGCTGCGAGCCATTGGCGATGGTTTATGCGGGTCACCAGTTTGGCGGCTTCAGCCCGCAGCTAGGTGATGGCCGGGGCCTGCTACTGGGCGAGTGGTGCACCGCGGGCAACCGCTGGGATTTACACCTCAAAGGCGCCGGGCGCACGCCCTATTCGCGCTTTGGCGATGGCCGGGCCGTGCTGCGCTCAAGCCTGCGCGAATACCTGGGCTCTGCAGCCATGCAGGGCCTGGGTATTCCCACCACCCAGGCCCTGGCACTGGCCGGCAGCCGGCAAACGGTGATGCGTGAACGCGCAGAGCCCGGCGCCACTTTGCTGCGCGTCACCCGCTGTCACATCCGTTTTGGCCACTTTGAATACTTTTTCTACCAAAACCAGCAGCCATTACTTGAGAAGCTGGTGAACTACTGCGCCAGCCGGTATTTAGCGCAGGGCCAATACTCGCCCGATGACACCCGCGCCAACGCTCGTGCCTTGCTTGCATTGGCCACCCGCAGCACAGCCAAACTCATTGCCCACTGGCAGGCTACAGGCTTTGCCCACGGTGTGATGAACACCGACAACATGTCGCTCATTGGCGAAACTTTCGATTTTGGCCCCTACGGATTTTTAGATGATTTCGAACCGGGCTTTATTTGTAACCACTCAGACGACCAAGGTCGCTACGCCTTCGACCGGCAGGCGGCCATCGGCCTTTGGAACCTCAATGCCCTGGCACACAGCCTTTCCGGCCTGATCGCCATAGACGACATAAAAACAGAGCTTGCCCACTACCAGCACACGCTCAGCGAAACCTATTACACCTTGATGATGGGCAAACTCGGGCTTAAAGCCCAGGCCAATGAAACCCAACAAGCCTTGCTGCAGGATTTGCTCACGCTACTGGCCGCCAACCGCACCGACTACACGGGGTTTTTCCGCGCTTTAAGCGAAAGCGCAGAGCAGGCCCGCGATCTCATTACCGATCGCCCCGGCGCCCTGCAATGGCTTGAACGCTATAGTGCCTGTTGCAACCAGGCCGCCGTGCCCGAGCGCGAAACTTACATGCGCGCACGCAATCCTAAGTTCATTTTGCGCAACTATTTAGCGCAACAAGCGATAGAAAGTGCCGAAGCTGGCGACTTCTCCATGCTGGAAGATTTGTTCACAGTACTCAGCGCCCCCTACGATGAGCACCCAGGCCACAGCGCCCTTGCCAAGCCGCCCGCAGCACACCAGAAGCATCTGCCGGTGAGTTGCTCAAGTTGATCTACACTAGGTGTGTCCTCAGATTTTAGCCGCCAGTAGCAGAGACACTCCATGAACAACTTAGCCTTCGAGAACCCGGACGCACAAACCATTGCCCACGCCCTGCAATCGCGCACGGCCAGCCGGGAACTGGAAGTGCCACTGCTGCCGGAAGTTGCCAACAAAGTGATTACCCTCTCACAAGACCCGGAATCCGATGCCGCCCAACTGGCAAGCCTGATACAAAGCGATCAGGCATTGGCCGGCCACGTGATGCACATCGCCAATTCGGCGGCCTACTCACCCAATGCCACACTGGTATCGCTGCAGCAGGCCATTACTCGCCTGGGCATGAACCTGATATCAGACATAGCGCTGGCGGCCTCTATTTCGGCGAAAATGTTTAAAGCACCCGGCTTTGAAAACCACATTCAATCCATATGGCGCCACGCTCTGGCCACTGCCCTTTGGGGTAAAGAAATTGCGCGCCAGGGCCGGCGCAACGTTGAGGCCACATTTTTATGCGGCCTACTACACTCCATTGGCCGGCCTGTGGTTATCCAGGCGGCCCTGGATTGTGCAAACAAAACCCACACCAAATTGAGCGAGGCAGATGTACTGCTACTTGAAGAGAATCTGCACACGCCCGTAGGGGTTGCCGTTGCCCAGCGCTGGGAAATGCCCCAGATTGTGTGTGAATCCATTGAGTTTTTCCACGCATACGAAAAGGCCACGCAAGCGCGCGAGCAAACCACCATGATCAATGGCGGGGCCGCCTTTGCCACTCACATGCTCACACCTGATCAGCTCAGTGCCGAACAACTCACCGCACTGCCGGTGTTGGCCGACCTCAATTTGTACGATGACGAAGTGCAAAGCCTGCTCGATAAAAAAGACGATATAAAAAGCACCATGGAGGCCATGCTCGGACGATGAGCTACGACTACGATTTGATTGTGATCGGCAGCGGACCTGCCGGTCAAAAGGCCGCCGTACAGGGCGCAAAAGCGGGGCAAAAAGTGGCATTGGTAGAGCGCGACAAGGTGCTTGGCGGCGCCTGTGTGCACCGCGGCACCATCCCTTCGAAAACCCTGCGCGAAAATGCGTTGCGGGTGAAAAACATGCGCGCCAACGCAAGCCTTGCCAATTTTCAGCTGGCCGAAGACACCGAGATGGCAACCCTTATCGACCGGCTAGACCAAGTGCTGCTTGCCCACGACCACTACATGCGCAAGCAAATTGAACGCAACAAAATAGAAACCATTCACGGGCGCGCAAAGTTTGTGGATGCCCACCAACTTCACATCGCCAAAGTGCGTGGTGAAGCGCAAACCTTGAGCGCTGAAAATATCATCATTGCCACCGGCTCCTTTCCCCGCAAGCCCGACAACATCCCCGTTGATCACGAATACCTGTTCGATAGCGATTCCATTTTATCCATGCTGTACTTACCCAAAAGCCTGACGGTACTCGGCGGCGGGGTGATTGCCAGTGAATATGCCTCTATTTTTCAGGCGCTCGGGGTCAAGGTCACCATGATCGACAAATACCCGCGCCCGCTGGGTTTTTTGGATCAGGATTTAACCGATAAATTTGTGCACGCCTTTACCGACATGGGCGGCACCTGGCTTGGCGAACACACAGTAGTAAGCGCACGCTTTGATGGTTTAGCCGGTGTGATTACCGAGTGCAGCAACGGCGCCACAATACGCAGTGAAAAACTGCTGTGTGCCGCCGGGCGCATCGCCAATGTGAAGGATTTGTGTATTGAGAACGCAGGCCTTGCGCTTAATGAACGAGGGCTCATTTCCGTAGACCAGAACCTCAGAACCAGCACGCCCAACATTTTTGCCGCAGGCGATGTGATTGGGCCACCGAGCCTTGCGTCCACCTCAATGGAGCAGGGCCGGCGCGCCACCTGCAATGCCATTGGCCTGAACCTGGGGCGCATTGCCAGCGTCATTCCCTCGGGTATCTACGGCATCCCCGAGCTCAGCGCCGTGGGGCTTACCGAGCAGCAAGCCATTGAAGCCAACGGCGCAGCCATTGTAGGGCGCGCCAACTTTGAAGAAATTGCCCGCGGGCAAATTTCCGGCATCCAGGATGGCATGCTTAAACTTGTCTGCGATCCGCAGGGTGAGCAGCTGCTGGGCGTCATGATTGTGGGCGAAGGTGCCACCGAGCTCATTCACATTGGCCAAATGGCCCTGCTTAACGATGCACCGGTGGATATTTTTGTAGAGAGTATTTTTAACTTTCCCACCCTTGCCGAAGCTTACCGCGTGGCCGCACTGGCTGTGATTGGCCAGCGCAAGAGGGCCAAGCCCTAAGAGCACGATTAAGCTAACTCACTTGAAAGCCATAGAAATTCACCAGGTTGTATTGGGCAAGCTCGCCTAAATCCGGCCAGGTGCGGGCTTGAGCTTCTCCCAATAACACAAACCCCGGCGCCGGCACTTCACGCACCCGCGAATCGGCTATCAGCACACCGGCTGCGCGCTCAGTCAGGCCCGCTACCTGCGGGCGATTATCCGGGTCGTAGAGAATGTCGGCGGCCAGCAATACATCCACCGCTGGCGCCTCATCGAGCGAAGCCACCCGCTCCACGTTTACCCCGTTTAGCTCGGCATTGGCCGCAATGGCCGCCTGGGCATAGGGGTCGGTATCGCAGGCCCACACACGGGCGGCGCCCGCCATGGCACATGCAATGGCCACCACACCGCTACCGGCCCCTAAGTCCAATACCTTGCGCCCGCGCACCCGCTCAGGCTCGGCCAGTATCTTGGCCGCCAGCGCCTGGCCACTGGCCCAGCAAAAGGCCCAATAGGCGGGCGCGGCCATTACCCGGGCCGCCACTTCATGGCTGAGCGGCCGATCTGCCAACAACGCGGCATCCAGCAACCACAAGCGCAAGGGTATGCGTGGTAAATCCGTGATACACAGCGCCCCATCGGGCAGGCTTGCACGCAAATTTCGGGTTAATTGTTCAGTCACCGGGCGAGTCTCGGGCATTTATTGCCAATAGCGCTAAAGGGCAGCACTTTAGGCATATTCATAAGAATAAAGTATTAAACAAGGTACCAGCGCACAGAAAACAACCAGCCAATACCTGTATATTAGTTTCATGGAGTAGCGGGAAGGGATGCGACCAAATTACCCCGTAGAGAGCGTGCCCCAATGAACACTGTATTTTACACCTGTCGTACCAGCCTGTTGCTCTGTGGCACCCTGCTGGCTTTGTGTATAAAGGCGCACGCTGGTGAGTCTATCTCCCCCACCTTTTTCTCCGCCGACGACAGCGCACTGTCACAGGCCCGCACCGACGCCATTCACTTCCATCTGCACGCGCGCACTGAGCAAGAAGACAAGGCAGCCTCTGCAACTGGTCTGATTGGCTTTTTGGCCAAGGCGCTCACGCCCGGCAAACTCGAGCGCCCGGTGCATGAAGAAGGTTTCCGTATTCACACCCAATCAGACGACAAGGGCTTTGCCCTAAACGCGGCCTATCGCTTCTAGCGCAATAGTTAAAAATTTAAAGCGCACCTTGGTAAGCAAGCGCTCACACACTTGTCGCAACGGCCCTTAAGGCTTGCCACCAGTTAATGGCCCTTCACGCGCCGCGCTTTTGCCACCAGCCCCAACGGGCTTGAACCTGTGCAGCCATATATCTGCTATCTGCTATCTGCAGCCATGTTCAGCGATGCCTGACCTTTGGCGCCGGGGTTTGCAAAACGCTTTGGGCAGCTAAATTCATTGCGTATTGAGCCTCAAGCTAGGCGCCAGCGGTGGCAGGCGGACTCGCTTTCAGCGCGCTTAATCTTTTGCGGTTTCACCCTTTGAGGCTTCGTCAGCGGCCACAACCAAAGCGGCAATGGGGCTGTCTTCTAGTTGCTCGGCATCGGGCGGGGCATCGCCCAGCACCATGCCAAGCCAGGCTGTACCCGGGTAGCTTTCCAAGGCGATTTTTACTGTCATGGTGAGCGGCACAGAGAGCAACATGCCCACAGGCCCCAGCACCCAGCCCCAAAATACCAAGGATAAAAACACCACCAGGGTTGAGAGGTTCAGGCCACGCCCCATGACTTTGGGCTCAAGCACATTGCCGATAACCACGTTTATGGCCACGTAGCCGGCGGCCGTCCACAGGGCATCGGGCAGCCCGAGCTGCACCAGTGCCAGCAACACCGCGGGCACCGCTGCCAATAGCGAACCCAGGTTGGGTACAAAGTTCAGCAAAAACGCCATGGTGCCCCACAGCAAGGCGTAATCCACCCCCAAGAACCACAACCACAGGCTCACCAGGGCACCGGTGAGCAGGCTCAGCCCGCTTTTGAGCGCCATGTAGTGATTCACCGATTTGGTGAAGCGGTTGATACCCACTATGGTGCTTTGCAAATCTTCATGGGCGCGGGCCAGGCGGTCGGCAAAACGCATTTCCTCGGCAAGAATAAACACCACTGTCAGCAAAATCAGAAAGGCGTTGGTCATTAAATTGCCAAGCGAAGACAGCGTATTACCCGCCAACGCCAGTGCCGCAGAGGGCTTGATGTGCTCGGCCCAGAAGCCGCGATCTATCTCCAGCCCCCGGCCCGCAAGCCAGGCCCTGAGGCCCGCACTCATGTCTTGCAGGCGCGCCTGATAATCCGGCAAATCCGCGCGGAACGAGGCTATAGATGAGCCCACCACCGCACCAATTACCGCGCCCACCAGCACGATGAGGGAAATGATCACCAGCACCGCCAGGCCACCGGGCAGGCCGCGGCGCTTCATCCACAGCAATGGAGGCGAGCAAATAACCGCAATAAACAACGAGAGGAAAAACGGCACCAGCAGTGATTCTGCCGCGCGCATGCCGGCCACCACTATCACAAAGGCCGCCAGGCCAACCATAAAGCTCAATACTGGCCGGTTCACTCCATCGCCCATGGGCTACTCCTTGATTGTGGCCACACCGGCCGAATAGTTATTAGCGCAAAAAAACAGGCCGAATTGAACCACTTAGCGGGCAGCCTCACAAGCCCGCAGCTCGGCGGCAATGTCGGCGAGTTTGCGCCGGCCTTCGGTGTCAAACAGATGTGCGCTGCTATCACCCAACAGGTGCGCCTCTTCAATATCAATACAGCGCAGGCGAATAGCTTCAAGCTTTGGGTCGTAGCGCAGCGGCATGGCAGTGAACACCACCCAATCTTTATGGCGCGCGCGCCCGGCTTCGATTTCGGCCAACAAGCGCAAAATATTGCCGGCATCTATGCGATAGCTGGGCCGCTTTAGCCGCATCAATAGCCACAAGACCGCGCCAAACAGCATCAGCGTTGCCAGCAGCGTTATTGCCCCCACGAACGCCATAACAAGTTCCCCGCAATGGCCAAGGTTACCCACACAAGTAAGGGCTTTACCAAGCGGGCACCCCGGCTGATGACTAAATTAGACCCGATGCGGGCCCCCACAATTTGTGCCGCGGCCATGGCAATGGCCAAGCCCCACCACTGGTAGCCCGAAGCCACAAACACCAGCATGGAGGTGACATTTACCACCAGCACGAAGGGCTTGGTGCTGGCGGTGGCGGCGCGCATTGGCTGGCCTCGCCAGCGGGCAAAGGCGGCAGCATAAAAAGACCCCATGCCCGGGCCGAAGAAACCACCGTACAGGCCGAGGCCCGTGCCTGCAATCACGTTAAAAGGGCCCTGCCCCATTCGCGCAGGGCGGGGCTCATCTGAAATATCGGGGGAGAAGGCAAAATAGAGCGCCAGCAAGAGCAGTAAGAGCGGCAGTAGCAGCTTTAACCAGTCTGATGGCATGCGCTGGATAAGCCAGGTGCCGGCCACAGCGCCCACCAGCGCACACAAAAGCCCGGGCCAGAGCGGCCTGACATCCAGGTGCCCCTTGCGAAAGAAGTTCAAAGTAGAGGTAAGTGTGCCGAACACACTCTGGAATTTATTGATGGCCAGTGCATTGAGCGGCGGCACACCCGCCCACAACAACACCGGCAACACTATCAACCCGCCGGCCCCTGCAATGGAGGAGATAAACCCCGCCACAAAAGCCACCAACACAAGCCCTGCATAAACCCACCAAGCCCATTCCATGAATGCCTCCCGGTGGGTGAGCGCTTACTGCAGCGCCGGGCGCTTGCCGCGAAAGCTCTGGATAAAGGTTTTCACGCGCTCAAGGTCTGCCATCATGTCTTCACCGGGGGTAAACATATCGGCAAAGTGAATCGACTTGCTGGGGTAGTCCATCCCCACCAGCAGCACCGGCACCTGGGCGCCCTTGGCGATGCGCAGAAAGCCTGTTTTCCACTGGTCTACTTTAGAGCGGGTGCCCTCGGGCATCAGCGCAACAATCTGGTTGGCGTTGTGGCGAAAGCTATCTACCGCTTGCTCTACCATGCCCGTGGCTGCACCGCGATTTACCGGAATACCACCCAATTTGTACCACAGGCCCGTGAGCGGCCAGCGAAAAATCGTGTGTTTACCCAGCCAGGAAACTTTCACCCCCAGCGCCAGAATGGCAAACATGGCCACCACAAAATCCCAATTAGAGGTGTGCGGGCCGCCGGCAATCACCAACTGGCGTACCTTTGGCAGCTCGCCGGTCATGCGCCATCCCATGGTGCGTAGGCCCAGGCGTCCCAGCCAACGGGTAAAACGGTTGCCCATGCGCGGCCACTCATCCGGTAAGTGGGTAATTACCTGGTCAGAGCTCGGCGGTAAAGGGGCCTTATGGTTGGGGGGCTGACTCATCAAACTTCTCAAATGTATTGGGTGAAACGTGGCCATACCCCTGGCCACGCAAGAATCCACTACTGGTATTGCGGCTGGGCGCCCCGGTAGTGGCTATTGATATGGGCACGAATGCGCTCGGCATCGGCCTCGTGATTGCCGGTGGTTGTCCAGAGCTTATCTACCACCAACGCCTTAGACGGGAAATCCCAGGCGATGGTTAATACCGGCACACCCGCCGCATGGGCAATACGCACAAAGCCGGTTTTGTATTGGCCCACTTTTTTGCGTGTACCCTCGGGTGTGATAGCCACCCAAACCGCATCGTGCTCGGCATACCAGCTGGCCACCTGGCCCACCACATCCTGCGAGGCGCTGCGATCAATGGGAATGCCGCCCCACCACCTGAACAAAATGCTGAACGGCCAAATGAACGCCTCTTTTTTCATCAGGTAAGACACCCGAATCCCAAGCGCCATAATCACCGGCATAGCCACAATAAAGTCCCAGTTTGAAGTGTGCGGGGCCAGGGCCACCATCACCTTCTTCTCGTTGGGTAACTCACCCTCCAGGCGCCAGCCCAACAAGTGCAATAAACCCCGGCCCAGGGCGCGGGTAAGGCTACCCCCGAAACGGGGCGCATCTTCAGGTAATAGGGGTACAACAGCCATGGTGTAATTGTAGCCAGATTGGTTGCGAAGGCGCGATTTTAGTACTTTTGTTGGGTTTTGGCACCCCTGCATATCTGACCGGCCAGCCAGCGTAGGGGCCTTGGTAATTTTTACAAAAATCCCACACCCAACACCCTGATTTACAAAGAATTTCTGCAAAAACGGGCCAGAGCCCGCATATTTAGGCGCTGGCACAGGCCTTGCAATTCCCCCTGTACACGGTGCTTGCACCGATCACCCAAAAGGAGGACGCCATGCCTAGCGCAACTATCTTATCCACCAAACCCAAAGAGCAAAAAACCGAGAACGGCATTACTCGCGCAGACCGCAGCGAGCTGGCCAAATTTTTATCAAAGGCACTGGCCGATACGTTCTTGCTGAACCTCAAAACCCTTAACTTCCACTGGAATGTGGTAGGCCCGTTGTTTTACAGCCTGCACAAACTCACCGAAGAGCAGTACGAAGACTTAACCGCATCCATTGATGTGATTGCCGAGCGTATTCGCGCATTGGGTTTTGTGGCCCCGGGCAGTATTACGCAATACGCAGAGCTCACCGACATCAAGGAAGAAACCGGCTCGCCCAGCGCTGAAGAAATGATCAAGCAACTGGCCGACGACAACGAACGCTGTGCCCGCAACCTGCGTCACGCAGTCAGCGCCGCAGAGGAAATTGAAGACGTAAAAACAGCCGACTTGCTCACCGAGCGCATTGGCCAGCACGAAGAAAACGCCTGGATGCTACGCGCGATTTTAAGCTCATAAATCACATTGCACCGGCCGTAAAAAGGATTCCCATGAACAAGTTACACAACAACTGCAAGCTGCCCCCCGAGCGCATGAACCACGAAGGTAAAATGCGCAAGGTGGGCATTGAAATCGAGATGGCCGGGCTCACGCCCCTGCAAATTGTCGCCGCCGTGAAACGCCACTTTGGTGGCGACGAAGCCATGCAGGGCTCGCTGGAGTACGGCGTACTGGATACCACACTGGGTGATTTCACCGTTGAACTGGATTCAACGCCTGTGAAAAAAGCCTACCAACAGGCCTCAGAGATGCGCCTGCCCTCGCCCTTGGATGACGCAGGCAGCATCATCAAGGATTTGGCAGAAAACTGGGTACCTTGGGAGCTGGTAACGCCGCCGGTACCGGTGAATCAACTCGACGCCATTAATGAACTGGTGGGCGATTTACGCAACCAGGGCGCGCTCGGCACCACCAAGGCGCCACAGTACGCCTTTGGCATGCACTTAAATCCGGATTTGCCCGACCTTGACGCCACAACCATTGTGCGTCATTTACAGGCTTACCTCTGTTTATACGATGGCATTGTGGCCCGCGAGCGTCCGAACTTTACCCGCAAGCTCACGCCACACATTCGCCATTACGATGAGGCCTACATTAAAAAAGTGATTGCAGAGGATTATGCGCCCGATATCGACACACTGATAGACGACTACCTGGCGCACAACCCAACACGCAACCGGAGCCTGGATTTGCTGCCGCTGTTTAAATTTTTACGTGCAGAAAAAATCGACCGTGAAATGAACGACCCACGCATCAAAGCGCGGCCCACCTTTCACTTTCGCCTGCCCAACTCCGATATAGATAACCCCAACTGGGGCATCCACATTGCCTGGCATGAATGGCTGGCCGTTGAATGGCTGGCCGCCGACCAGGAGCGGCTGGAACAAATGTGCAGCGCCTACAGCCAAGAGCTGGACCGCTTTGGCCACCACTTGGATGACCAGTGGGAAACCCGCGCTAAAGAGGCACTGCAACAATGACAGACTCACGCCCACACATTGCCGTTACCGGCCCAGATAAAGGCTTTAAAGCCGGCTGGTGGGCCAGCCGGTTTATTTTGCGTGGCCTGGGCGCACGCCCGCACTACATCAGCCCAGCCAATCCGCAGCTTGAGCGGCCGGTAGATGCCGTAATTATTGGCGGTGGTAGCGACATTCAACCCGATCACTACAAAGGCGACCCGATTTTAGGCTACCCCTACGACCCGGCGCGCGATGCCTTTGAAATTGCCGTGGTAGAACAGGCTTTAGCCAAGCGCTTGCCATTGCTTGGCATTTGCCGGGGCGCCCAACTGTTGAACGTGGTAAAAGGTGGCAACCTGTTGGGCGATGTGCGCCCGCTGCGTAAACACACGAGCAATCGCAACTTTATTACGCCCTCGAAATCGGTGCGCCTGTCGTTGGGTTCGCGCCTGGCAAAACTGACCCAGCGCCAACAACTCAAGGTTAACAGCCTGCACAAACAGGCCATTGCCACACCCGGCGAAGGCTTGCAAATTGTGGCCCGCGATAAAGACGACCTGGTGCAGGCGGTGGAAGCACCCGAGGGGTTTGTGATGGGCGTGCAGTGGCACCCCGAATACCTGCCCTACAAAAAACCGCAGCGCGAACTGTTTCGCGGCCTGTGTAAAGCGGCCAGTAACAATTCGCAGCAGGCCACGCTTTCGGTGGAGAAGCGCCGCATTATCTTTTCGTAATTCATCATCACGCAAACGCCGCTTTTGGAATTTTTACTTTACCGCTTTTATTAGCATTTAGTTTTAAAAATAAAAGCGCAAACCACAGGGTGCCCCACTGCGCGCACTGACGCACTGATGAGTGGCGCTCATACCCTTAGTGCTCGCGGGTTGCGCGGAAACGCACTTCGGGGTAGCGCTCTTCGGCCAGCGACAAATTCACCCGCGTTGGCGCCAGGTAAGTCAAATGGCCGCTGCCATCGAGTGCCAGGTTGTCGTGGCACTTGCGTTTAAAATCTTCAAACTTCTTGGCATCGGTACTGTCTACCCAGCGGGCACTGGCAAGGCTAATGGGCTCGTAAATGGCGTCTACCTTGTATTCGTCTTTCAGGCGGTAGGCCACCACTTCAAACTGCAACACACCCACGGCCCCCACAATAATGTCGTTATTGGCCATGGGGAAAAACACCTGCGTTGAACCCTCTTCGGAAAGCTGCTGCAAGCCCTTTTGCAATTGCTTGGTTTTGAGCGGATCTTTCAGGCGAATCCGGCGGAAAAGTTCAGGCGCAAAATTGGGGATACCGGTGAATTTCAGATCTTCACCCTCGGTAAAGGTGTCGCCAATCTGAATGGTGCCGTGGTTGTGCAGCCCGATAATATCGCCGGCCATGGCCTCTACCACCTGCTCGCGATCGCCCGCTAAAAAGGTTACCGCATCGGCGATTTTTACATCTTTGCCAAGGCGCACATGGCGCATTTTCATGCCCTTGCTGTAGCTGCCTGAACACACGCGCATAAAGGCGATGCGATCTCGGTGCTTTGGGTCCATGTTGGCTTGAATTTTAAATACAAAGCCTGAAAAGGTTTGCTCGTTGGCGGCAACTTCGCGGCTTTCAGTTGCGCGCGCGCGTGGGCTGGGGGCCCACTCCACAAAGCCGTCGAGCATTTCTTTTACGCCGAAGTTAGATAGCGCAGTACCAAAAAATACCGGCGTTTGCTTGCCATCTGCATAGGCTGCTTGATCAAACTCGTGGGTGGCACCGCGTACCAGCTCAATTTCATCGCGAATATCATCGGCCTCATCACCCAACAAAGCCGTGGCTTCTTCGCTGTCGAGGCCCTTGATTTCACGAAAATCGTGCAGCGTGTGCCCGTGGCCCGATTCATACACGGTAATGGTATCGGTATAGAGGTTATAAACCCCTTTAAACAGCGAACCCGAACCCAGTGGCCAATTGATGGGGGCCGCAGCGATGTTCAGCACCTCTTCAATTTCGTCCATCACTTCAATGGGGTCGCGAATATCGCGGTCGAGCTTGTTGATGAAGCTCAGAATCGGGGTATCGCGCAGGCGGCACACGTTCATGAGTTTCACTGTACGATCTTCCACGCCCTTGGCGCCGTCAATCACCATCAGTGCCGAATCTACGGCGGTGAGCACGCGGTAGGTATCTTCGGAAAAGTCTTCGTGACCGGGCGTATCCAATAAATTGACCACGCGATCGTGATAGGGGAACTGCATCACCGAGGAGGTTACCGAAATGCCGCGTTCCTGCTCCATGCTCATCCAGTCTGAGCGCGCATGGGGCCCACGCTTACCCTTTACCGAACCTGCCATTTGAATTAACTGGCCCAGCAACAGCAGCTTTTCCGTCACGGTGGTTTTACCGGCATCGGGGTGCGAAATAATGGCAAAGGTACGGCGCTTATCAACGGCCGCCTGAAACTGGCTCATGGTGGTAACTCAATTTGGGGTCAGAATTCGGGGTAGAAAGCCCGCCATTATAGCGGGGATGGCAGCCTTTGGGGTAACAACCTCAACCGGCAACAATACGGCCTTGCGCCGTGGCTCTCTTGGCCGCATTTACGCAGCCCTTGCCACTGCAGCGCCTGCGCGGATTCTGCGCCACAGGCGGCAGCTTGCCCCACAGCCCACACAGGCTATTGGCGCTAATGAGGCGGCGGCCTAAAGCCAGGCAAGCGCCCGCCGGCAGCACTGCTGAGCCCCGGAGTGCTTGCCCCGTGGGTGTCCATCCTCTAGGCTCTGGACACCGAGCCATTTTAATAACAGAGGATTCGCCCATGCGCGTTTGGTCGCTTTTGGTTGCTTTAATTATTTGCGCAGCCCCGTCACTCCCCTCCCACGCCAGCCAAAACAATGAAGCGCAAGCGCTGCATGCCTTATTTGACGCAGACTGGGAAGACTACCTTGCACACAACCCCTTTATGGCTTCCTACCTTGGCGATAAACGCTACAACAGCCAGTGGGGCGATGCCTCGGTAGCGGCAGAGCAGGCCAAAACCCGGCGCCTTGAAAAATCTTTGGCTACATTGCAAAAAATCGACCGGGCCAAATTACCCGCCAAAGACAAAATCAACTACGACCTCTACCAAAGAAAGCTTAAAGAAGAAATTGCCGCTCAGGCCTTCGAGCGCTATCTGGCGCCCATGTCGCAACGGGGTGGCATTCAGTCTATTCAGAACCTGACCCAATACCTGCGCCTGAGTACAGAGCAGGATTACCGCGACTGGCTGGCACGGCTCGCAAAACTGGATACCCAGTTCGCCACCCAGATGGCACTCATGCGTGAAGGCATGAAAAAGGGCATCATGCCGCCGAAAATTGTGATGTCGCGCATTCCCAAACAACTGGCACTGCACCTGGTAGTCAAACCCGAAGACAGCCCCTTTTATGCGCCCTTTGCCAAGATAAACGGGGAGCTTCCAAAACGCACCCAGGCGCAATTACAAAAAGATGCCAAAAAGGTGATTCGCGATGTGGTATTGCCGGCCTACCAGGCGTTTAACACCTTTTTTGTTGAACAATACCTGCCGGCTGCGCGCGATACCGTGGGCATTTGGGATACCCCCAATGGCCGCGCTTATTACACCTATTTAGCGCAGAGCTTTACCACCACCAACATGACACCCGATGCCATTCACGCGCTGGGCAAACAAGAAGTGGCGCGAATAAAAAGCGAGATGATGAAAATCATCAAAGAGGTTAAATTCAAAGGAAGCTTTGAGGAATTCCTCACCTTTTTGCGCACAGACCCGCAATTTTATTACGACAACCCCGAAGACTTATTCAACGCCTACCTGGCAACCAGCAAGCGCATAGATCCAGAGCTTGTGAAATTATTCGGCCACTTGCCACGCATGCCCTACGGGTTGCGCCCCATACCCGAGGCCCAAGCGCCCGACACCACCACCGCCTACTACTCAAGCCCTGCCGCCGATGGCAGCCGCGCAGGCTACTACTACGTGAACCTCTACCAACCGGAAACCCGCCCCAAATACGAAATTGAAGTACTCTCTGTGCACGAAGCCGTGCCGGGCCACCACCTGCAAATTGCCATTCAACAAGAGCTGGGCGACCTGCCCAACTTCAGAAAGTACGATGGCTTCACCGCCTTCACCGAAGGCTGGGGCTTGTACAGTGAAAGCCTGGGCTATGAGCTGGGTCTCTACCAAGATCCATACTCGCGCTTTGGCCAGCTCACCTATGAAATGTGGCGCGCCGTGCGTCTGGTGGTAGACACCGGCATTCACTACAAACAGTGGACGCGCCAACAGGCCATCGATTACTTCAAAGCCAATGCCGCCAAAAGCGAGCAGGATATCGTCAACGAAGTGGATCGCTACATCATCATGCCGGGCCAGGCACTGGCCTACAAAATTGGCCAACTAAAAATCTCTGAACTGCGCGCCAAAGCCACTCGCAAGCTGGGTGACAAGTTCGACATTCGCGCCTTTCACGATCTGGTGTTGGGCTCGGGCGCCGTGCCTTTGGATGTGCTGGAAACCATGGTAGACGAATGGATTGCACAACATTAACGCGACAGCAGTAAGTTAATATACCGCGGCAGGCTCACCTTCGGGCCTGCCCACCACTTACCGGGATCACCGTGAAAACCGCCAACACCAAAGATCGCAATACACCCCCTACCGCGCCCAAGCAACTACACCCCCGCAACATACACACCCACGGCTATGACTTTGCAGCACTCGCCCAAGGCGCGCCGGAGCTTGCGGATTTTATTCACACTAACGCTCAGGGCAATCCGGGTATCGACTACAGCAACCCGGCGGCGGTCGTGGCGCTGAATCAGGCGCTGCTCGCGTGCGACTACGGCATTCAACACTGGCGCATTCCGCCGGGCGCGCTCTGCCCACCCATTCCCGGGCGGGCCGATTATGTGCATACGCTGGCAGAATTGTTGGGCTGCCGACCACCCGGCGACGTTCTGGCCGCACGCGCTCACACAAACAGCCAACCGGCCATTCGCCTGCTTGATATCGGCACAGGGTTCAATGGCATCTATGCGCTGCTCGCAGCCAAAGTGTATGGCTGGGAGGTTGTTGCCTGCGATATTAACGAGGCGGCAATAGCCAACGTAGGCGAGATTCTGCAGGCAAACGCCCCGTGGGCTGGCCGTATTTCACTACGGCACCAGCAAGATAAACACCAGATTTTCGAGGGCATTATTAAGCCCGGGGAAAGCTACGATGTGAGTATGTGCAACCCGCCCTTTCACCCCTCGGCCGAGGTGGCCAAAAAAGCCAACCAGCGCAAACGCCACAACCTTGGCCAGCGGGGCAATGCGCCTTTAAACTTCGGGGGCACCGCCGACGAGCTTTGGTGCAATGGCGGGGAAAAATTATTTCTAAAGAAAATGGCAAAAGAAAGCCACACTTTTAGCGACCAATGCAAACTGTTCACAAGCCTGGTATCTGATCAAGCCAACCTCAAACCCACGGAAAAAGTGTTGCGCAAACTGGGCGCCAAAGAAATTTCAGTACACAACATGCACCAAGGCAACAAAAAAACACGCATACTCAGCTGGCGCTTTTAGGCCAGCCGCTTTTCTGCACGCAGATTGCACAGTTGATCGTGGGCGCGCACAACGGGTTCATGGGAAAAATCCCTCCCCAGGGTTTTAATCAGGCGCACTACGCTAAAATCTTTTGCGCGTTCTGCATACATGGCGGCCCACTCTTTGTAGGCCTGGGTATCACAATCCAGCGGCGAGCGTATTTTCAGGGTTTTGATTTTCATGCGAAATGGCTTGGGCGTTAACCGCGCCCGATAACAACCCTGGCGTTTCGACATTTCAATGTACAGCCAATCCACAAACAGCGCGCGCATCCAGCGGGTAAACCTTGGCTGCTCTGGGGCCACAAAGGTTTTGCCGATTACCCGAATACCCTTGGCGGTTTCATAAATGCGAAAATCCTGCCCAAAAGCCAACTGTTTTTTAATCTTTGCTTCAAACTTGTAAACAATACGCTCTTTTTTAGAGAGCTTGCCCAACCCGCGAAATATATCTAGAAAATCAATCGGGTAGTCGTCTAGGTCGAGAATGGTGTACTCGCGGCTATTGAGAATCAGGGCGCCGTAGCGGCACACTGTAATCACGTTATCGTCATTGAGCACTTCTACGAGCTTTTCTTTGATGGGAACCTGATAATCCTCGCGCCGCTTGCCTGTGCGCACCCTGTGCTCAACATCTTGCGCGTGTTGCAGGGCTTGGCGCTCGGCATCTTCGGCAGAAATGTTGGAGCCTGCCAGCAGCGTAATCTGGGTATCGCGATTGCCAATGCGAACAGGCACCTTGGATTGCACCCAGTATTTAAAATATTTCATCGCACTTTTTCCTTAACAATAATCTACTAGCCAATGCCCCCCTCGGCCTTTAAACGGGCGATTTCGTCGGGCGCGAGCCCAAGCGCGGCCAACACCGTCTCGGTATCAGCCCCCTCAGCCTGGGGCGGCGCAGGCGTTGTACACACACTTCTGCTGAACTTGGGCGCAGGCGCCGGCTGTTGAATGCCTGCAATTTCGATAAATGCCTCGCGCGCAATGTTGTGCGGGTGGGCGGGCGCTTCGGTGTAATCCAACACCGGTGCCACACAGGCATCACGCCCATCAAATATTTCACACCAAGCGGCGCGGGTTTTGGTTTTAAAGGCAGCGGCAAACTTTGCTTTAAGCTCCGGCCAAAAACGCACATCGTTTTGGGCCGGCAGCGACGCCTCATCAATGGCAAGGCCTGCGAGCAAGGCTGAATAAAATGCAGGCTCAATGGCGCCCACTGCCATGCATTTGTCATCGGCGGTGATGTAGGTGTCGTAAAAGTGGGCGGCACCATCTAGAAAATTACTGTGGCGCTGCGGTGCCCAAGCACCGAGATTGGCCAGCGAATAAAACAGGCTCATAAGGCTTGCGCTGCCCTCGGTAATGGCGGCGTCTACCACCTGCCCCTGGCCAGATTTACCTGCCTCAAGCAATGCAGCCAGCACACCCATCACCAAAAACAAACTGCCGCCGGCATAATCGCCCACTAAATTGAGCGGAATGGCGGGCTTTTCCTTGCCGCCAATACCTGCCAGCGCGCCGGACAACGCAATGTAATTGATGTCGTGGCCGGCGGAGTGGGCAAGCGGCCCGGTTTGCCCCCAGCCGGTCATGCGCCCGTACACAAGTTTGGGGTTAACTTTCAGGCAAGCGCTCGGGCCGAAGCCTAAGCGCTCAGCCACGCCGGGGCGAAACCCCTCTATAAGCGCATCGGCATTGCCAACCAATTGCATTAGCACGCGCAGGCCCGATTCGGTTTTTAAATTAAGCGCAATGGATTTTTTACCGCGGGAATTCACATCCAACGCCGATGGCAGGGCAATGCCAGAGGCCTTGGTGCTGCGCTCGACCACAATCACCTCCGCACCTAAATCGGCCAGCAGCATGCCGGCATAGGGGCCTGGGCCTATGCCTTTCATCTCAATAATGCGAATACCAGCCAGCGGACCCATAACTAAACTCCACGCGTCATTTATTTTAATGTAGGCAAAACCTGCGCCTGCACAATGTATCGCCTTGGCCCGAGTGTTGCTCAGACTCACAGGTCACGCAATGATATTCGCGCTCAAGCCTTGCGATAAAAATGTACAGCCACCAAAGTAGGCGGCCAAGTGAGCCATTTGCCGCAGATCTGCGGTATAACCCTCTCACACTCACGGCCAAATAAGGAGCCCCCATGGACACGCCATTGCTGAACGATCGCGATCTGGCATTTATGCTCTACGAATTGCTAGACACCCAAACACTGCTTGGCCGCGAGCGCTATAGCGAACATTCGCGCGAGGTGTTTGATGCCACACTTAACACCGCCAAAACCGTTGCCGAGAAATATTTTGCCAATCACAACGCCCGCGGTGATGCCCAGGAACCCCAGTTTGACGGTAAAAATGTCACGCTGATCCCCGAGACCAAAGCCGCCTGGGATGCCTTTGCCGATGCCGGTTTTCTGGCCGCCCATCACAGTTTTGAAGAAGGCGGGCTGCAAATGCCCGAAGTGATTTTACGTGCGGCCATGGCCTACTTTACCGCCGCCAACACCGCCACTGCAGGCTACGGGTTTCTCACCATTGGCGCCGCCAATTTGATTCACACCTTCGGCTCAGATGCGCAAAAGCAACGCTTCCTACCCGCCATGCTCGATGGCCGCGCCAGCGGCACCATGGCACTTACAGAGCCGGGCCAAGGCTCGGCGCTGGCCGACATTAAAACCACCGCCACCCCCACAAGCGATGGTAGCTACCGCATTGTGGGCAATAAAATGTATATCTCTGGCGGCGATCACCCGCTGACCGAGAACATCATTCACCTAGTGCTTGCAAAAATCAAAGGCGCGCCCGCCGGTGCAGGTGGCATCAGCTTATTTATTGTGCCGAAATTTCTGGTGCAAGAGGATGGGCGCCTGGGGGCGCGCAACGATGTCGTGCTGGCCGGCTTGCTGCACAAAATGGGCTTTCGCAACACCACCTCAACGGTGCTCAATTTTGGTGAGAAACAAGGTGCCGTCGGCTACCTGGTGGGCGAACCCCATCAGGGCTTGAAGTACATGTTTCAAATGATGAACGAGGCGCGCATTGGCGTGGGGGCCGGCGCCGCAATTTTGGGCTATCAGGGTTTCAACTACTCCTTGCGCTATGCACGCCAGCGCCCGCAGGGCCGCCTGCCTTCAAACCGCGATGCCAGCTCTGCCCAAGTGAACATCATTGAGCACGCCGATGTGCGCCGCCTGCTGCTGGCACAAAAAGCCTATGCCGAAGGCGGCCTGGCATTGTGCCTGTATGCATCCTCACTGGTGGAAGAAACACGCACCGGCACCAGTAAAACTGCGCGCGATGAAGCACTCAGCCTGCTTGATTTGCTGACGCCGGTGGTTAAAAGCTGGCCCTCCAAATACGGGCTAAAAGCCAACGATAACGCCATTCAAGTGCTGGGGGGCGCAGGCTACATGCGCGAATACCCCGTTGAGCAATACCTGCGAGATAACCGCTTAAACCCCATTCATGAAGGCACCGAAGGCATTCAGGGGCTGGATTTACTGGGCCGCAAAGTGCCCCAGGCACGCATGGCGGGCTTTCAATTATTTACCCAAGCCATTGAGCAAACCCTCTCACAAGCCCGGGCACACTCACTCACCGCGCCACTGGCTGAGGTGCTGGCCAAGCACCTTGCGCCCTTTCAACGCACCACCCACAACCTTATGGGCCTGCTTGCAAAAGAACCGGATCTGGCGCTGGCCAATGCCACTGTTTACCTGGATGTATTTGGCCACATCACCGTCAGCTGGATGTGGTTGAAGCAGGCGCTAGTGGCGGCCCGGGCGCTTGACAACGGCACACATGAAGCGGACTTTTACCAGGGTAAGCTGCAAGCGGCGCGCTATTACCTGCACTGGGAGCT
Organism: Simiduia sp. 21SJ11W-1; assembly: GCF_024138675.1. Classification (NCBI taxonomy): domain Bacteria; kingdom Pseudomonadati; phylum Pseudomonadota; class Gammaproteobacteria; order Cellvibrionales; family Cellvibrionaceae; genus Simiduia; species Simiduia sp. 21SJ11W-1. Next base: position 3,251,143 of record NZ_CP090959.1, read on the forward strand.
GCCCGCCATTGAGGCACAACTTGCCTTACTCGATCGCCACGATGCCACCTGCTACCAAATGCAAGATGCCTGGTTTTAACAACTACACACAAGGGAATGACCATGACAACCGAGCAGCCAATAGCACCTAAACAAGCTGACACACAAGCGGTACCCACCGCATTGCAACCCATGCTGCAAGGCAGCCACACCAGTGCGTGGGTGACCCTGGATCAAGCAACTATCAACGCCTTTGCAGACGTCACGGGCGACAAACAATTTATTCACATAGATGAGGCCGCAGCCCGCCAGACGCCCTTTGGCGGCACCATTGCGCACGGGTTTCTGGTGCTTTCTGTAATGCCCGCACTCAACTACAGCCTGCTCGGTGAGCTGGCCAGCGCTCACACCCTGATCAACTACGGCTGCAATAAATTGCGATTCATTGCCCCGGTGCGTGCTGGCAAACGGGTACGCCTGGTGGCTGAGGCCACAACAGCTACAGCCAAGGCGCCCGGCTGGCTGATTACCCAAACCCTGCGCTTTGATATTGAGGGTGAACCAAAGCCTGCCCTGGTGGCCGAATGGCTAAGCCTTTGCGTACCGAAATAACGCCCAGGCACTATCACCAAAATTAATCAGTGAGGATAAGGATAATTGATTTTTCTGATACCTTAAGGCGCGCTAGGATACCTACTCCCCGCCACAACCGGCCGGGCAGTTGTAATCTCTGAGGTAAACCATGTCTGAGCTATACCTCGTACGCCACGGCCAGGCCTCTTTCGGGCAGGCCAATTACGATCAACTCTCGCCCCTTGGCACCCAGCAGGGCCAACTGCTGGGAGAATACTTCAAAGCCCGGGGCATACAGTTTGATCGCATTGTTTCCGGCAACATGGCGCGCCACCTGCAAACCTGCGCCGCCATACAGGCCGGCAGCGGTTGCGCGCTGCCGATCACCCAACAGGCACACTGGAACGAATTCGACTTCGAGCAATTGGTGGCCCAATACCTCCAACAGCACCCGGAGCATAGGCCCGCACCCAATGCCCCGCGCAAGGCCTTCTACACTGTGTTGAAACAAAGCCTGCTGGCGTGGAGTAGCGGCCAGCTGGACGAAACCCCATTGCCCGAAACCTGGCAGGCGTTTCAGCAGCGGGTGAGTGAGGGGCTTGGCGCGCTGCAAGCCACAGCCGACAGTGAGCGGGTATTGGTTGTGAGTTCAGGCGGTGCCATCGCCATGGCCGCAGCACAACTGTTAAGCGCTCCGGCCCACACCATGGTGGCACTCAACCTGCAAATGGCTAACACCGGCCTCAGCCGCTGCTTTTACAACGCACACACGGTGCAATTACATAATTTCAATACGCTGCCGCACTTGGATACCCCAGCGCACGCAGACAAAATCACCTTTTCATAGCGAGCCCAGTATGGATTTCGAATACTCACCCAAAGCCCAAGCCCTGTTGGATCAACTACGCAGCTTTATGGCCGAGCACATCTACCCTAACGAAGCCGCAATGGAAGCCGAGGCAGCAGAGCACCCGTGGGAAACGCCCGCGCTGATGGAAACCCTCAAAGAAAAAGCCCGCGCGGCAGGCCTTTGGAATTTATTTCTACCCAAAAGTTACGGCCAATACAGCCCCGGGCTCACCAACCTGGAATACGCACCACTGGCCGAAGAAATGGGCCGGGTTATTTGGGCTCCTGAAGTGTTTAACTGTGGCGCACCCGATACCGGCAATATGGAAGTGCTGGCCAAGTACGGTAGCGATGCCCAAAAAAGCCAGTGGCTCACACCGCTGATGAAAGGTGAGATTCGCTCGGCCTTCGCCATGACAGAGCCCGAAGTGGCCTCTAGCGATGCCACAAACATTGCCACGCGCATTACCCGCGACGGCAACCACTACATCATCAACGGACGCAAATTTTATATCTCCGGTGCCTGCCGCAAGCAATGCAAAATCATGATTGTGATGGGCAAAACAGATCCGGAAAACACCAACCGCTACCTGCAGCAATCGCAAGTACTCGTGCCCATGGATACCCCTGGCGTGAAAGTGGTGCGCCCCATGAAGGTGTTCGGTTACAACGATTCACCAGAAGGCCACGCCGAGGTGCTGTTTGAAAATGTGCGCGTGCCTAAAGAGAATCTAATTCTGGGTGAAGGCCGCGGCTTTGAAGTTGCACAAGGGCGTTTGGGGCCAGGGCGCATTCACCACTGCATGCGCTCTGTGGGTGCGGCCCAACGGGCGTTAGAGCTAATGTGCGCGCGCGCTAATGAACGCATCGTATTTGGCCAGCCCATGATCAAGCAGCAATCGGTGCGCGAAGATATCGCCCGCTCTGCTTGCGAAATAGAGCAGGCCCGCCTGCTCACCTTAAAAGCTGCCGCGAAAATGGATCAGGCAGGTAACAAAGACGCACAAGATCTTATTGCCATGATAAAAATTGTAGCGCCCAACATGGCGCTGGCTGTCATCGATCGCGCAATTCAAATTCACGGCGCACTGGGTGTAAGCCAAGATACATTTTTAGCGCACATGTTCGCCGCCCAGCGCACCCTGCGCCTGGCCGATGGGCCAGATCAGGTGCACATGATGCAATTGGGCCGCAACCTCGCCAAACGCCACGCACAATAACGGCAAAGGGACGCCCTATGAGCCAAACAACATCAGATCCTATTGCCCAGTTGAATTTACCTGAACTAGGCAAATACCTGGCAGCGAATATTGCCGGTTTTAAAGGCCCGATACAGGCCGAGAAATTCAGCGGCGGGCAATCTAACCCCACCTTTAAACTCACCACACCTTCGGGCGTGTATGTGTTGCGCCGTCAACCACCGGGCAAGCTGCTAAAGTCAGCCCACGCAGTAGACAGGGAGTACCGGGTGCTGGCCGCGCTTGCTGAATCTGCGGTGCCGGTGGCGAAGGTATTTCACCTGTGTGAAGACCCAAGCGTGATTGGCTCGATGTTTTATGTCATGGCTTACTGCGACGGCAAGGTTTACTGGGGTGCTGCACTGCCGGAGGCTGCAGACAACAACCAGCGCGCGGCCATGTACGATGAAATGAACCGCGTACTTGCCACGCTGCACAGTGTAAATATCGAGCGCGCGGGGCTTGGCGACTACGGGCGCCCCGGTAACTATTTTGCCCGGCAACTCGAGCGCTGGAGCACCCAGTATGCCGCCAGCGAACTAACGCCCATCCCGCTCATGCACCAGTTAATTGATGCTTTACCCAAAGCCATGCCCGCCGATGATGGCCGCGTGGCGCTGGTGCACGGCGATTACCGGCTAGACAACCTGATGTTCAGCAAAGACAACTCGCGCATTATTGCCGTGCTCGACTGGGAGCTTTCCACCCTCGGTCACCCGCTGGCAGATTTGGCCTACCAGTGCATGCAATTGCGCCTGCCCTACAGCGCCGATCGCACCAGCATGAGCGGCCTGCTGGGTGTTGATGCCAAAGCGCTCGGCATCCCCAGCGAGGCCGATTATGTGGCCCGATACTGTGAACGCACGGGGCTCGACGGCATAGACCACTGGCCGTTTTATGTATCGTTCAGCTTTTTCCGCCTGGCGGCCATCGCCCAAGGTGTCGCCAAGCGTGCAAGCCAGGGCAATGCCAGCAATAAAAAGGCCGCCGCCGTAGGCGCAATGGTTGAACCACTGGCGCAATTTGCCATGCAGTGCCTACAAGAGTAGCGCCGCACTTTTTACTGCAACAACACAAGGATTTACATGAAAGCTATTCGATGCAACAGCTTTGGGCCGCTAGAAAACCTGGCGCTGGAAGACATGCCCGAACCGCAGGCAGGCGCCGGTGAAGCGGTAATTTCTGTAAAGGCCGCTGGGGTAAACTTTCCAGACGGCCTACTGGTACAAGGGCTCTACCAAATGCGCCCCCCCACGCCCTTTACCCCGGGCACTGAGGCCGCCGGTATTATTGAAAGCCTGGGTGAAGGCGTAAGCCATCTAAAGGTGGGCCAGCGCGTATTTTGCTGCTCAATGCTTAATTGCTACGCTGAAAAACTTGTGATCAACGCCCAACAGCTGATTCCGTTGCCTGAGGAAATTCCGTTTACAGAAGCCGCAGGCCTGATTACCGCTCACGCCACCGCCCACCACGCATTAAAGCAGCGGGCCGCACTGCAACCGGGTGAAACGCTTTTGGTAACCGGCGCCGCCGGCGGCACGGGCTTGGCCGCCGTGCAAATTGGCAAAGCCATGGGCGCACGGGTTATTGCCGCCTGCTCCAGTGAGGAAAAACTGGCCACCGCCCGTGCCCACGGCGCAGATGAATGTATCAACTACACCACCCACAACCTTAAAGACACGCTAAAAGCACTAACCGAAGGCCGCGGCGTAGACGTAGTGTACGAATGCGTAGGCGGTGAAACTTTTGATGCCTGTGCGCGTAACATGGCCTGGAACGGGCGGCTTTTGGTGGTGGGTTTTGCAAGCGGGCAGATACCCTCGCTTGCTGCAAATCTGGCCCTTGTTAAAGGCTTCAGCCTGGTTGGGGTTTTTTGGGGCACCTTCACCCAAAAGCAGCCCAAAGATTTCGCCGCCAATATGCAAGAGCTATTAGCTTGGTATTTGGCGGGCAAGGTTAAAGTACAAGTGGATCAAACCTTTCCGCTCGCACAGGTGCAAGAAGCGCTCAAAAAGGTTATGGAGCGCAAAGTCATTGGCAAAGTTATCCTCACACCCTGAAATATAAAAACAAATTAAAAACTAGCGAGAAAACTATGAATAAGAACCTATTTGATTTAACGGGCAAAACCGCGCTGGTGAGTGGTGCCAGCCGGGGCATTGGTGAGGCCATAGCCAAAACCCTGGCAGCCTACGGCGCCCATGTAATTGTTTCCAGCCGCAAGGTAGAAGATTGTCAAAAAGTCGCAGACGCAATTGTTGCCGAAGGCGGCCGCGCTGAAGCCTGGGCCTGCCATGTAGGCAATATGGAAAGCATTCAGGCAACCTTTGATTTCTTGCGTGAAAAACATCAAGGCAAGCTGGATATTTTGGTAAACAACGGGGCCGCTAACCCCTACTTCGGCCACATTCTCGATACCGATTTAGGCGCTTTTCAAAAAACCGTTGACGTAAATATTCGCGGTTACTTTTTTATGTCTGTTGAAGCAGGCAAACTCATGAGAGCCAACGGCGGTGGCACCATTGTAAATACAGCATCGGTTAATGCCCTGCACCCTGGCCCCATGCAGGGCATTTATTCAATCACCAAAGCCGCGGTAGTGAATATGACCCAAGCCTTCGCTGCAGAGTGTGCCGAGCACAACATCCGCTGCAATGCATTGCTGCCGGGCTTTACCAAAACCAAATTTGCCGGTGCACTCTTTACCAACGACGGTATTTACCAGCAGGCCATTGCCCGCATTCCCATGAAACGCCACGCCGAGCCTGATGAAATGACCGGCGCCGTGCTTTATTTGGTATCAGATGCCAGCAGCTACACCACCGGCCAATGCATAGTGGTAGACGGCGGCATGAACGCCTAAGGAGCAACAATGGACAAGCTACTGGATTTTACTGACAAAACCATCATCATCACGGGCGCCGCCCAAGGCTTTGGCGCCTTGCTCGCAAAGGAGCTGGCAGCACGCGGAGCAAACCTGGTGCTGGGCGATATTAAAACCGAACCCCTGCAGGCCTTGGCCGGCGAACTTAAAGCACTCGGTACCAAAGTTATTGCACAGGCCTGTGATGTTGGCAATGAAACACACTGTAAAGCCATGGTAACTGCCGCCCTAGACACCTTCGGCCAACTGGACATTGCCGTTAATAATGCCGGCATCGCCCACCCATTGGGGCCCATTGAAACGCTTAGCAACGAGGCCTTTGATAAACAGTGGCAAGTGAACGTGATGGGCGTTCAATTCGGGTTACGCCATCAAATTGCCGCCATGCGCAAACAAAAAAGTGGGGTAATTTTAAACGTTGCGTCTATGGCGGGCTTGGGTGCTGCACCTTTGGGCGGTGCATACAGTGCCGCCAAACACGCGGTGGTTGGCCTAACTAAAACAGCCGCCTATGAAGTGGCCGCAGACAATATTCGCATCAACGCGATTTGCCCGTTTTTTACCGCAACGCCCATGGTGACAGAGTCCGACATGGTTTCCATGGCCGGGGGGCTTGAAAAGGCCAAAGCAACATTGGCACGCGGCGCGCCCATGCGACGCATCGCCGAACCCATTGAAGTGGTAAACGCCATGTTACTGCTACTTTCGCCCGGCAATACCTTCATGACAGGCCAAGCCATTGCCGTTGATGGCGGCCTATCGTCTATGTAGGCAGGCATTAAAAAGCCAGTGTAAATACACTGGCTTTGTTTCGAGTATTCACCCTTACCGGCCCTAAGTTGGCAAGCAGTAGAATACTGCAGGCGTTATGCGGCAATGCGCGCAAAGCGCCTTTTAAGCCACCCCCAGGCCACTAGCCCCACCAAAATATTACAGAGCCCGGTTGCCACAAACAGCCCCGTAAGCCCCCACTGCCACTGCATTAACCAAGCGAGCGGCAAGTAAAAGCCCAGCACCCGCAAAAATGAAATCGCAACACCTGGCATCGGCTGGCCCACGCCGTTAAAAGCGGCATTAACAGACATCACCAATCCATATGCGCCGTAACTCAACGGCACAATCAAAAGGTAGCTTTTAGCCACAGCAACCACTTCATCGGTATCTGTAAACAGGCGAATCACAGGCTCACTTATGCCCCACAGCAGCAGCGCCAATACCAAGCCAAAGCCCAAGCAGAAGCGCGTAACCACCGCCAGGGTTTCATCCAAGCGCTGGTATTTTTCAGCACCCAGGTTTTGCCCGCAAAAAGGGCCAACCACGCCGGAAAGCGCATAAAAAACAATGAGTGCTATGGGCTCAATACGCATAGCAATGCCAAGCCCTGCAACAGCCACAGTGCCATAGGATGCAACCAGATAAACCACCACACCACTGGCCAGCGGAATAATGATGTTGTTGATCATGGCCGGTACGCCCACGTGCAAAATTGCCCGCCAGCTAACCCAAACCTCTTTTAAACGCGCAAAAGGGTTAACCAGCATGTGCAAGCGGTTGTGCAAAATATAAATTACCGCCAGCAAACTCAGTGCGCGGGTAATCAGCGTCGCCAAGGCCGCACCTTGCAACTCCAGGCGAGGAAAACCAAATAAACCAAAAATAAGCAGCGGATCCAACACCAGGTTCAACAGCGCCGCGGCCATCATCAGCGTACCTTGAATGCGGGCAAGGCCCATGGCACGCAATGAGGCCAACCCCACCATTGGCACCATCAAGCAGGGCGCGCTGAAATACCACACCCACATGTAGTCGTGAATTAACGGCAACAACTGCGGCTCTGCACCGAGTAGCGTAAACAGCGGATTAATAGTAAACAAACCCACACCGCACATAAGCACACTGATAATAAAGGTGAGGGTCATGGCATCGGTAGACATGCGCTGTGCCAGGTGGTGATTGTTTGCACCAATGGCGCGGGCCACCGCCGATGAAGTGCCAGCGCCCAGCCCGATAGCAATACTGGTAAGCACCATTACCACCGGGAAGGTGAAACTCATGGCTGCCAGCGGCTCGTGCCCAAGCTGGGCTACAAACAAGGTGTCTACTGCATTGAACGACATGGTAGCCAACAGGCCCCAGACCATGGGCATCGCCATGTCGCGCAGGTGGGCGCCAACCGGGCCGACAGTGAGCTGGGGTGCCTTGGTCGCGTTCATAAAAAATAGAGGGCCTGCAACTTGGAATTTGCACAGGAGTATACACCAGCCACCTCTGCTCTTGGCCCCGCCTATGCGGCCAATTGTCGCAGGTGACGCACCGTTGGTGGCAAGGCCGTATAATGCACCCATGAACCATCACAATAATGATCTTCAGCCTACCAACAGCATTCGGCACAACCTTAATACATTGGTTGTGCTGCGCTGGTGGCTACTTGGCGTATTGAGCCTCAGCACACTGCTGGCATACCAACTATTGCACCTGAGCCTGAACTACACGGTGCTTGCGCAAATTATTGTGGGCTTTGCCCTGCTAAACGGGCTTACCCATTGGCGGCTGCGTAAAAGCCACCCAGTTACCCTTGCTGAATTAATGGCCCAACTGTGCGTTGATATTGTTGGCATTAGCCTGCTGCTTTATTTTACTGGTGGCGCAACTAATCCGTTTGTTTCCTATTTGTTAATTCCCATCTGTATTGGCGCCATGACGTTGCCGCGCCTGCTTACCGCAGCCACGGCAGCCTTGGCAATCCTCAGCTATTGGTGGCTACTTGGCCAATATATTCCTGTAGATAGCCTTGCTCCGCATCACCATCACGGCCAGGGTAACTCCTTGCATATTTACGGCATGTGGTTAAATTTCATATTAAGCGCAGTGATTATTTCGGCGTTTGTGAGCCGCATTGCCTACCAACTGCGACTACAACAGCAACTGCTTCAAGCCCAACGCGAACAAGTACTGCACGCCGAGCAGCTCACCACTATCGCCACCCTCACTGCAGGCACCGCACACGAGTTGAGCACCCCCCTGGGCTCCATAAAAATAGCCATTGACGAGCTACAACAGGCAGAACTGCCCGAAGATTTACAACCCGAAGTAGCCACAATCGCCCAGCAAATTAATTTATGCCAAGCCACGCTCGCACGGCTGCGCGAAACAGCCGGATCAACCGAGCGGCTTGCACCCAAACCTTATAATGCGCAGCGCTGGCTGCATGAAACACTGGCTCAATGGGCCCTGATTAACCCGAGGGCGCAACTGCAATCAGACATTACTGCGGTAGACTCCCAAGTACAGCTATACCAAGACCCTACCCTCGCCCAATCTCTGATTAACCTGCTAAGTAACGCGGCACAGCACAGCCAAAGCCATGTGGGGCTATACGCTAAGTCCGATAGTGAGCGCCAGTGCTTGCAGATAGATATCCAGGATGATGGCCCCGCACTTGATGACACAGTGCGGGCACGCTGGGGCCAACCCTTCAATAGCGCACGCAACGGAGGGCTGGGGCTTGGGGTGTTTCTGTCGAACAGTACAATTGAGCGCCACGGCGGAAAATTGCAGCTTATAGACACAGAGCAAGGCAAGATAACACGCATTATTTTGTTGCTGGTCAATACACCTGGCGACAACCCCAAACAGTTAAGTCCGAAGACTGCATGAACGAAATCGATTTCCTAATACTTGATGACGATCCCGTATTTTGCCAAACGCTGGCGCGCGCGCTGCAACGGCGACATTTCACGTGCCTGCAATGCCACACTATTGCAGCCATGACCGAGCAGCTCACCCGCCACCGGGTAAACAGGGCAGTGATTGATTTAAAAATTGGTGAAGACAACGGGTTGCAGGCCATCCGCACGCTCATTGGTTTACAACCCGAGTGTGAAATTCTAATGCTTACGGGCTTTGCCAGTATCGCCACGGCAATCGACGCCATAAAAGCAGGCGCGCTCAATTATTTACCGAAACCCGCCAGTGCCGATGAAATTTTAAAGGCCTTCGATAGCAATCACACACCCGACATTCCACAGCAACCGCCCTCGGTAAACCGCCTTGAGTGGGAGCACATTCAGCGCGTACTGCAAGAAAACGGTGGAAATATTTCGGCAACCGCGCGCGCACTCAACATGCACAGGCGTACGCTGCAACGTAAGTTGGCCAAGCGGCCGGTACAGCAATAGCATGAGCGCTAGCGTAAATACCTTGCCATAATCAACGCGTGCTCTTTTCCATTTACTGTGGGGTAATAATTTGGCCTTTCACCCACCTCGATAAATTCATACGCCTGGTATAGCGCTATCGCACGTGAGTTACTTACGCGCACTTCTAAAAATAAAGTTTCTGCCTTTTTTTCAGCCCAGCCCATCAAATCGTCCATCAGCTGTACCGCCAGGCCTTGGCCGCGATGCATAGGGTGCACGGCAATGTCCAACAGCTCGGCATCGCCACCAGCTGCAGACGCCACGTAGAAACCACGTAGCTCTTCACCCACAAACGCCCCCACACACCGGTGATGGCCCGCCAGGCTATCGTCCATGTTTTGCCGCTTCCAAGGGTGCGAATGCGCAATGGTTTCAATATCCATTACGGCGTCCAGGTCTGCAGGAATTAACAACTTGAGTGTTGCAGGCGTGCTGTTCATAGGCTGAAGCCGAAGGGGCAATGGGAATGGGTAAGAGTGGCTAGGAGTGCGTCACTTGGCGCAGAGGCCTAATGGCCGCCCACACGGCGGGTTTAAGTGCGGGGTTTTGCAAAATACTTTCCAGTGAAGGCAGCACAATGGCGGGCACTGTGTCGTCATCACCCAGCGAAAAGCTGCCCTCGCCGACATTCGCACTATCAACGGTCACATCCGGCAGCAACTGCTTGGCTATGGTTTCCCCAAAGCACAAGAGTGTGGTTGCCTGCTCAGGCAGCCTGCGCGCAGAAATGATGGAGCCGAAGTAAGTTAACGCAGGCCCGGCCTGCGCAATAGGCAAGCCCTCTATGGGCCATTTCAGCACTTCCGGGGCATCAGTTTTGTCGCGGGTACGCCCGAGTGCCACCAAAATATTTTTCAGCAATAGGTTTACCGGTAACGCCTGCTCGGCATGCCTGTCGGCCATCACTATGAGGCCGGCAAACTGCCATAAAGACACCGCAAAGTGCGCCGCGGCCTCGGCGCGGGCAGCCTTTAACTTTGGTGCAGGCTTGCTGGAGGTTTTAGTGGTGGGCGCAGACAAGGCCCCCATGCTGGCCAGAATTTCATCAGCCGACTTAGCACCTGGCTCTGTTGCTGCCGTCGGCTCACCTTGTACGCCCTGTGGGCGGGTTTGTGCCAAGCTCTGCTCTGCCGGTGGGGCGGGTATCTCAGCCGGGGCATCTGATACCAGCCCGCTCAGATCACACTGCACCGGTATGGGAGCAACCGGCAGCACCAACCTTGGCATGTAGGTATGAATACCCATGGCATCAAGGTAGTGCTGTCTGGCAAGCTCGTGCATTCAGGCCTCGGTTAAACGCCCTCGCGTTGAGGGTGCTCTTTGTGTTTGTCGTCAGCCAGCAAGTTTAACGCATCCACATAGGCTTTAGCAGAGGCAATCACTATATCGATATCTGCACCGGTACCGTTCACGATTTGGCCATTACGCGACAGGCGCACCGTCACCTCGCCCTGGGCCTCGGTGCCCTGAGTTATGGCGTTTACCGAGTAGAGTTTGAGCTCTGTACCACTTTGCGCAATGGATTCAATGGCTTTAAAGGTGGCATCTACCGCACCACTGCCCTCAGCGGCAGACTGCACAGCTTCACCATTTACTTCCAAAGTAATATTTGCATTGGGAACCACACCCGTGCGGCAACACACATCAAGGGCGCTAAAGCGGTAATACTTGGGCGCATCATCACGCGCATCCAGTACCAATGCCTGCAGATCTTCATCGAAGATTTCGTGCTTTTTATCGGCCAACACCTTAAAACGGCCGAAGGCTTCATCGAAGGCTGCCTGAGATTCAAAGGTAATGCCGAGCGCATCCAAACGGGATTTCACTGCCGCCCGCCCCGAGTGCTTACCCAATACCAGCTTATTGGTATTCCAGCCCACATCTTCTGCCCGCATGATCTCGTAGGTTTCACGGTGCTTTAACACACCGTCTTGGTGAATACCCGATTCATGGGCAAACGCATTGGCGCCCACGATGGCCTTGTTCGGTTGCACGGGGAAGCCGGTAACACTGGCCACCAAGCGCGAGGTGGGCACTATATGAGTGGCATCAATGCGGGTATCTACCCCCATGATGTCTTTACGGGTGCGAATGGCCATCACAATTTCTTCGAGTGATGCATTACCCGCTCGCTCACCCAAGCCATTAATGGTGCACTCCACCTGGCGCGCACCATGGCGCACGGCACTTAAGGAATTGGCGACGGCCAGGCCCAGGTCGTTATGACAATGAGCAGAAAAAATGGCCTTTTCAGCATTGGGTACCGCTGCGATTAAACGGCTAAACATTTCACCAAATTCCTGCGGCTCGCCATAGCCTACGGTGTCTGGCAGGTTAATGGTGGACGCACCTGCGTCAATAACGGCTTCAATGATCCGACACATAAAGTCGAACTCAGAGCGGCTTGCATCTTCCAACGAAAACTCAACATCGGCCACCAGATTTCTGGCCCGCTTTACGGCGTGAACCGCCCGCTCAACCACCTGATCAGGTGTCATTTGAAGCTTGTACTTCATGTGAATAGGCGAGGTGGCGATAAACGTATGAATACGCCCGCTAGCTGCGCCTTTGAGCGCTTCACCGGCGCGATCAATATCGGCATCTACTGCACGCGCCAGGCTGCAGATGGTGGAATCTTTAATGGTATCTGCCACCGCCTTTACGGATTCGAAATCACCGGGGCTTGCGATAGCAAAACCCGCCTCAATCACATCCACCTTGAGCATCTCTAGCATTTTCGCGATACGGATTTTTTCGGCTTTGGTCATAGAGGCGCCGGGGCTTTGCTCGCCGTCGCGTAACGTTGTATCAAAAATGATCAAGCGATCGCTGCTCATGATATTTCCTAATGTTTTGCTTTTAAATGTGGACGAAGTCAGGGGTTAGGCGAGGAACGCCCAAAAGCACTAGCGGCTCAGATGGCGGCTAGTGAGGTGGTAAGTCGGAGGTGTAATGGCAACCGAGACACGAGGTCTACTCCAATGAGGTTTCACCGGATTCTAAGCGCTCACTTGAATTACCGCAAGGCAATTTAGGATATTCAACCTAACCTTTAAACAATAACCCCCTTTATTCGTAAGCAAAACCTACTAATTGCCGCATAACGAGACAAACATCCTAACCAAGCTGTGCCAGCAACTTCGCCAACTGGTCTTTTAACAAGCCTACGTCCAGGTCAGGAGCATCCAGGCGTCCCACGGCATGTTTTAACCAGCCAATTGCAACATGTTGAAGCGCACGGCCTTGCTCGGTTGTAGACACCCAAACCTGACGTTCGTCTGCTTGGCCCCGCTCCCTACTTACCAAGCCCTGTGTGGCGAGCCGTTTCAGTAACGGGGTGAGCGTACCGGAATCAAGCAGCAGCCTTTCGCCTAATTCCCCTACACTCATGGGCCTGGCTGCCTCCCAAAGTACTATCAATACCAGGTATTGCGGGTAGGTTACGCCCATATTCTCGAGTAGCGGGCGATAGGCCTTTATCATGAGCCGGCTTGCCGCATAGAGCTTGAAGCACAGCTGCTGATCCAGCTGAATCAGCAGGGCATCAGAAGAATCAGGCATTTTGTAAAGCCGCTTCGATATCTTTCGCCAACGCCTCGGGTTTATCCTTGGGTGCGTAACGCTTTAACACACGGCCATCTTTGCCCACCAGAAACTTAGTGAAGTTCCACTTAATCGCCTCGGTCCCAAACACCCCGGGGGCTGCGCTTTTCAACCATGAAAACAGCGGGTGCGCGTCATCACCGTTTACATCAACTTTTTCGTACAGCGGGAAAGTTACGCCATAGTTAAGTTCACAGAACTCGCTGATTTCCCCACTATCACCAGGCTCCTGCTTGCCAAACTGGTTACATGGGAAACCCAAAACCTCAAAGCCCTGATCCTTGTATTCCTTATAAAGGGCTTCAAGGCCCTGATATTGGGGTGTAAAACCGCACTTGCTGGCAGTATTCACAATCAATACCACCTTGCCTTTCAAGCCCTCAAGGGACTGCTCTTCACCTGCAAGGGAATTCGCTTTAAAACTGTATAGATCCGACATTGTTTATAGCCTCCATAAATGAGGCCTTAATTTATATTGCGCACAATTTTATAGCCAGCAATATTTCTCTATGCACTTTATTAGCTGTACCTATAGAGACGTACCGATATTGCAATATGGCGAATGAACAAATTCCCGGTTGGGAGTTTTCGAGCTGGCACGCCACACAAAAAGTGTGTTGCCGCGATAGGAATTCCAATCGACGTACATGCAGATTGCGCTCATCAACTTTATCCAGACCTGCGACATGAGACTTGAGCCGATGCCGGATTGCCGCATCAGTCGGACTGAGAGCATCGCTCAGCTTAATCTCAGGCAAAGAATAACGCCCTGCAGGACTAATCGGCCAGGAGCCGATTAGCGCAGCGTTAGCTGGCCGAAGGCCGAGCTCGGGGAAGGGCGAGTGATCACCTACAGGGCGTTTAATTTAGAAGCTTGACGACAGGCTGTCGCCGGCCCGACCCAATGCATATGGTCCGACACTTCGGTTTGCGTCGCTGCGCGTGATGCGGCATTCCGACCATGGCTCACCCTACGCTCGCATGGGGGCGAGACGGGACGGCCACCCGGGCGCGTTTAGGTTGCGACCAGCAACCTGCGCTGGCTCGCGCGGCCAGCTATGCTGGTCGCCGGACCGCGGAGCGGCCCCATGACCGCCAAGGATGGCGGGAATGCCGAACATGCAGGAGCATTATTCGGCCAGGTAAAGAGAGGGTGGTGCGGCACTCCGACTTTCCCCAGGTGGGAGTAGGACATTGCCCACCTACATCCCAGACAAAGAAAAACGCCCTGCAGGATAACCTACAGGGCGTTTTAATTTAGAAGCTTGACGATGTCCTACTCTCGCATGGGGAAACCCCACACTACCATCGGCGCTAAGTCGTTTCACTACTGAGTTCGGAATGGGATCAGGTGGTTCCAACTCGCTATGGTCGTCAAGCAAACTGGTTTGGTCTGTGGCTGGTCTTACCTGAGTTATCAGGGCCTCTTCACTGAACCAAATAGGGTGGTAAATGACCTCCAAGGACGCCGTTCAGGACGTACAAGTGTCGCGCTAGGCATGGATGCCGTGAGCGACCGGAGGGAATCAGGGTAATGCAGGAGCTATTACCGTGATCAAGTTGTAATCTTTGCTGGATGAACGGTGGTCAACACACGTGTTCAACTTCATTTGCTTTGCCTTTCGGCTGTTACGTATTTCTTCAGATCGTTGGCCAATCAAACAGACTTTCGTGTCAGTCAACACAATCGTTTCTGTTATATGGTCAAGCCTCACGAGCAATTAGTACGGGTTAGCTCAATGCCTCGCAGCACTTCCACATCCCGCCTATCAACGTCGTAGTCTTCAACGGCTCTTTAGGAGACTTAAAGTCTCAGGGAGAACTTATCTTGAAGGAGGCTTCCCGCTTAGATGCTTTCAGCGGTTATCCCGTCCGAACGTAGCTACCCGGCAATGCCATTGGCATGACAACCGGAACACCAGAGGTTCGTCCACTCCGGTCCTCTCGTACTAGGAGCAGCTCTTCTCAATTCTCCAACGCCCACGGCAGATAGGGACCGAACTGTCTCACGACGTTCTAAACCCAGCTCGCGTACCACTTTAAATGGCGAACAGCCATACCCTTGGGACCGGCTTCAGCCCCAGGATGTGATGAGCCGACATCGAGGTGCCAAACACCGCCGTCGATGTGAACTCTTGGGCGGTATCAGCCTGTTATCCCCGGAGTACCTTTTATCCGTTGAGCGATGGCCCTTCCATACAGAACCACCGGATCACTATGACCTACTTTCGTACCTGCTCGACGTGTCAGTCTCGCAGTCAAGCTGGCTTGTGCCATTACACTAACCTCCTGATTTCCGACCAGGATTAGCCAACCTTCGTGCTCCTCCGTTACTCTTTGGGAGGAGACCGCCCCAGTCAAACTGCCCACCATGCACTGTCCGCAACCCGGATAACGGGCCGACGTTAGAACCTCAAACATACCAGGGTGGTATTTCAAGGACGGCTCCACCACAACTAGCGTCATGGTTTCAAAGCCTCCCACCTATCCTACACAAATAGGTTCAAAGTTCAGTGCAAAGCTACAGTAAAGGTTCACGGGGTCTTTCCGTCTAGCCGCGGGTACACTGCATCTTAACAGCGATTTCAATTTCACTGAGTCTCGGGTGGAGACAGCGCCGCCATCATTACGCCATTCGTGCAGGTCGGAACTTACCCGACAAGGAATTTCGCTACCTTAGGACCGTTATAGTTACGGCCGCCGTTTACCGGGGCTTCGATCAAGAGCTTCGCATAAGCTAACCCCATCAATTAACCTTCCGGCACCGGGCAGGCGTCACACCCTATACGTCCACTTACGTGTTTGCAGAGTGCTGTGTTTTTAATAAACAGTTGCAGCGGCCTGGTTACTTCGACCACCAACAGCTTACGGGGCAAGCCCTTCACCGTCAGTGGTGCACCTTCTCCCGAAGTTACGGTGCTATTTTGCCTAGTTCCTTCACCCGAGTTCTCTCAAGCGCCTTGGTATTCTCTACCTGATCACCTGTGTCGGTTTACAGTACGGTTCTTTGTTACCTGAAGCTTAGAAGCTTTT